>DATFTK010000122.1:0-25608 GCA_035262005.1 Gaiellaceae bacterium
TCGTACTCGTGCCGTGGGTCGTCGTGCTCGCGGTGCTCTTGCCTTCCGACCACCTGGCCGCCCACTGGGACGTTGCCTGGGCGGGGTTCGATGTGGCGCTGGCCGTCCTCCTCGTTTCGGTCGCGCTGGCGGCATGGCGACGGTCGCCATGGCTGGAGGGGGCAGCGACGGCGGCGGCAACGCTGCTGTTCGTCGACGCGTGGTTCGACGTCCTGACCTCCTCCACGACCGCCGAGCTGGTCGCGTCGCTCATCGAGGCGCTGCTCGTCGAGTTGCCACTTGCAGCCCTCTGTCTCTTGCTCGCGCGCGACACCGAACGGCGGCTCCTCCGCCCGATCGTCGCCGCCAGTCCGTCGGCGGGGCAGCTTTCCGTCGTGCGCGGCGATGACGGCGTCGAGCGTCGCGAAGCCGCTTGAGTTTCCGAAGTCGAGGGAGCAGGCCCTCTAGGGCGTGGTGCCGCGTTGCTGCTCGTACACCTCGGCGAGCTTCCGCGCGAGGTTCCCCATCACGTCCAGCGGCACAGCGAAGACGTACTCCCTCACGGGAACGTTGACCGGGTCGGTTGCGAGGACATCCCGTACGGGACCGCCCGATAGCCTCAGCGCCCACACCTCAAAGGCGTCGGCTCCGAGCACTTCCGCCGGGACGGGCTCGGGCGCCAGCTCGAAGTGCTGGAGCGCAACCGGGTCGGAGTCCGTCGCAGCCACCGGCTTGGGAGTTTAGGTGTCACCCCCGAGTTCGGCGTGCCATAGTTGGGGGCGGCGGGTCCTGCGGCCTCCGTTTTGGTGGTGGCTCTTGATCTCTCCCCAGGTCGCTACCTCTGACACTGCGGCTTGGAGACCTCGGACGGAGAGTCCGGTTCCCTCACCGGGCTCTCCGGGCCCGCCACCGGGCATAGGATCGCGCGACGGGTCTTCAGGGGGAGATCCTGATACTACGGAGCCGCTGGCTTTAGCCCCCAGAAGGTAGGCCGCTACCTTCGGTCAGCCGGCGGCTCCGTCGTATCTGCGGAACGTTGCTTTCTTAGACGATGGGCTGTGACTGCCGCAATGGGCTAAGTGTCGCGGCCGCTTGTACGTCGGATGGCCGACCTCATGCGTGCAGCGCCTGCAGGACTGCATCGACGCGCTCGAAACCCGCTTCGGCTCCCGCCTCGACGCCGTACGACATCGTCGTGTCGCGCTGCTCGGTCGTATCGAAGCGCATCGTCTGCGTCAGCCTTGTCCGGCCTTCGTCGACATCCTCGAACTCGAGCGTCTGCAGGTGGTTCTGGAAGGTCTGCACGAGCCGCTCCGGCGGGCTGACCTCGCGGTACTCGCCCTCGACCACCATGCCGTTCTCGGTACGGAAGCGCCACCGGCCGCCCTCGCGGACGTCCATCTCCTCGACGGTCGTCCCGTCACCCCACCACTCCGGGATCAGCGCCGGATCCGTCCAGACGCGGAAGACGTGGTCGCGGGGTGCATCGAAGACTCGCTCGACGCGGATCTCGAACTCGTTGGGGGTCGTCACCTGGGTCTTCATCGTGCTCCTTTCGTGCGTTCGACGACATGGGCGAAGCGGTCGAGCCGCTCCAGCCACGCTGTGATTCCCTCGAAGGCGTACGGCGCAAGCGTGCAGCGGCGCGCGCGCCCGACCTTCTCGGTGAGGACGAGCCCCGCCTCCTCGAGGACGAGGACGTGCTTCTTCATCCCTGTCAGCGACATCCCGAACGGTTCCGCGAGCTCGGTGATCGTGGCCGGGCCCATGCCCAGCCGCTCGAGGACCGCTCGCCGCGTCGGATCGGCCAGTGCAGAGAAAGCCTTGTTCGGATACTGAACCATATGGTTCAGTATATACAAGCTCGCCGCTGCGATCATCAGGCCATCGAAGGCGTTCGCATCGACAGGTGGCTCTGGGCGGCACGGTTCTTCAAGACGCGCGCACTCGCGGCCGAGGCAGTCGCGGGCGGCCGCGTCCACGTGAACGGCGAGCGCGTCAAACCGGCGAAGGTCATCCACGCGACCGACGTCCTCCAGATCACCCGCGGGACCGAGCGTTGGACGGTCCGCGTGCAACAGCTTTCCGACCGGCGCGGCCCGGCGGCCGCAGCCCAGGCGCTCTATGACGAGACGGCAGAGTCTCGGGGCGAGCGCGAGCAGCACGCACTCGAGCGCCGCTTCGCCCGCGCGCTCGGTGCCGACCTCGGCGCGCGTCCGACGAAACAGGCGCGGCGGCAGCTCGATGCGCTGCGCCGCAAGCAGCGCCGCAGCCGCTAGTCGGAGCTAGGCAGGTCGCACGAAGAAGTGGCGGAAGCCGAGCCGCGGGCCGTCTTCGGGCGGGCCCGAGTTGACCATGCTCGTGATGCGGTCGCGCAGGTTGTTCAGCATCTCGTCGGCCTGCGCCTGCGTCAGCCGGCCCGCCTTCACAGCGGCGTCGACATGCTTCTTCGCCTCGGCCACCAATGCGTTGACGAGCCCGTCGGCGGACTTGCCGTGCGCCTGGGCCACCTGCGCGAGCGTCTTGCCGCTCTCGAGCTCGCTGCGGAGCTGGTCCTCGCTGATGCCGATGTAACTCGCGGCTGCGTCGAGCTTCCCGAGATGGCGGAAGCCCGGATGAGGGCCGAGGAGCATCGGGTACTCGTCGGAGTCGATGCGCTGCTTGAGCGCGTCGCCCTCCTCCTTCGTGATCCGCCCGGCGGCGACGGCCGCGTCGATGCGGTCGCTCAACGCCTGCTTGAGCGCGTCGCTCAGCTTGCTCGGGGAGATGCCGAGCTGCTTCGCTGCGTCATCGACGATCGCCTTGTTCTCCTGTGACGGAGTGTCGTTGTTGTCGGAGGCGGCGATGGCGACGCCGCCGCCCGCCGCAGCGATGAGCGCTGCAACGCCGAACATGAGCCTGCGGTTTGGTTTCATGCGCTCAGCGTCGCAGCGTGTCCTAAGAGGGCGCTAAGAACAACCTAAGAGTTGTGCGGCGCGTTGCCGTTCAGCCGCAGCACGATTCGAGTGCCGCCGCCGTCCGCGCGCTCCGCGACGACGGTGCCGCCGTGCGCCTGCGCGACCTGCCGGACGATCGCAAGCCCAAGCCCGGAGCCGGGCAAGCCGCGTGCCGCCCGCGCACGATAGAAGCGGTCGAAGACGTATGGCAGATCCTCGTCGTCGATCCCGGGACCGTGGTCGCGCACGGTCACGGTGCCGTCCTGCACACCGACCTCGACGCTCTCGCCTGCGGGGCTCCACTTCGCCGCGTTGTCGAGCAGGTTCGCGACTGCGCGCTCGAGCGTCGACGGCACACCGTGCACGATCGACTCGTGCAAGTCGGTGACGAACTCGACGCCGGGCCGGTTGCGACGGGCTCGTTCGACCGCGTCCTCGGCGAGCAGGTCGAGCCGCACCTCCTCCGCCTCGGCGAGCTGCTGCTCGCCGCGCGCCAGATCGATCAGCTCCGAGATCAGCGTCGTCATTTCGCCCAGTTGCTCGACGACGTCGTGCAGGAGCCGCCCGCGCTCCCCCGGCGGGAGCGTGCGGTCGCTCGCGAGCACCTCGATGTTCGTGCGGAGGCTCGTCAGCGGCGTCCGCAGCTCGTGCGAAGCATCGGCGACGAGCTGTCGCTGCGCGCGCGTCGACTCTGCGAGGGCGCCGAGCATGGCGTTGAAGCTCGCGGCCAGCCGCGCCAGCTCGTCACGGCCCGTGACGTCGATGCGCTGAGAGAGGTCGCCCGTCTCCGTGACCGTCTCCGCGGTCTCGGTCAGGTGACGCACAGGTGTCAGCGCCGCCCGCGCAACCAGCAGGCCGAGCGCTGCGGCAATCGCGATCCCGGTGCCACCGATGAGGATGAGGTAGTTCTCGATGCGGCCGAGCGAATGGTCGATCTCGGTCAGGGGCCGCGCGATCTGCACTGCTATCCCGGGCTGCAGTTCGTACGGGAAGGTGACGATGCGGAAGTGCACGCCGTTGACGTGCGCATCCATGAACAGGGTACCGGTGCCGTGTTGGGCGATCCGTTCGACGGACCCGGTCACCGGCAGAGCGAACTTCGCGCCGTAGGGAAGGAACACCGTGCCATTGGCATCAACGATCTGTGGATAGCCGGAAACCCCGCCAAACTCCGACGGCGGCGGGGTGAAATGCCTGAAGTCGTGGAACGGCGTCGTTGCGATCTGAGCAGCCTCCGTCCGTAGCGAATCGTCCAGGGTGCTTCGGAGCTGATCGCGGACGACGAAGTAGATGACGAACGACGCGGCCACGATCGCGAGCGCGACCGCCGCCGCGGCGACCAGTGCCAGCCGTGCGCGAAAGCTCATTGCTCTCGCAGTGCGTACCCGACGCCCCGGACGGTGTGGATCAGGCGGGGCTCGCCACCGGCTTCCGTCTTGCGCCGCAGGTAACCGATGTAGACGTCGAGAGAGTTGGATGCGAAGCCGAAGTCGTAGCCCCACACACGCTCGAAGATGATCGACCGCGTCAGCACCTGGCGCGGATTGCGAAGGAAGAGCTCGAGCAGCGCGAACTCGGTCCGCGTCAGCTCGATCAGCCTGCCGCCGCGGCGAACCTCGCGCGTGCCGAGGTCGAGCGTCACGTCGGCGAACATGAGCATCTCCCCGCCGTCAATGTCCGCAGCCCGGCGGAGGAGTGCGCGCACGCGCGCGAGGAGCTCCTCGAGCGCGAACGGCTTCGTGACGTAGTCGTCGGCGCCCGCGTCGAGGCCGGCGACGCGGTTCTCGACTTCGTCGCGCGCGGTCAGCATCAACACCGGGACGTGGTTGCCGGCCGCGCGCAGCCGTCGACACACCTCGAGCCCGTCGACGCCGGGCATGAGCACGTCGAGGATGACGGCATCGGGCTGCGGCTCGTCGCGACCGAGCGTCGAGAGCGCCTCGTTGCCGTCGCCGGCGAGCTCGATCTCGTAGCCCTCGAGCTCCAACGCGCGGCGCAAGGAATCGCGCACAGCGCGCTCGTCGTCCACGACCAGGATCTTCATCGCAGACATTGTGGCGAGTAAGACTAAGAAGCCGCTAAGGCTTCGAGACGGCGAGCTGGAACGAGCCGCGTCCCTTCAGCTCCGTCACGCGCACGGTGTATGCGCGGCTGCCGCAGACGGTCGTCGAGCGGGCCAGCGTCCCGGACCCGGTCACGTGGGCGACGTGGGTCGAGGACGAGGACACGTCGAACGACACCCGCAGCCCGCGCGAAATTCTCAGAGTCAGCTTCAGCGTGCCGTCGAACGGTGTCGCGACCGTGTACGCGCGCGTCCTCGACCGCCGCGTCACCGCGCCCTTCAGCGTGGACGTCGCGTTCGTCGTCCAGGGCGTCGTCACATCCTGTTCCGCCGCCGTCAGCGCGGCGCTCGTCGGATAGAGCGACTGCGCGACGATCTCCCAGGGGCTCTCCGGCAGTCCAAGTCGGCGCTGATTGAGCACGCGGTACGTCTCGGCCCAGGCCTCGCCCGGATTCTCCTCGTAGCGAACCGGATCCTCGGCGCCGGGGTAGAGACGGCCCTGCTTCGTCGCGGCACACACCTGCATCGACGACGCCCAGCGCTTCGGGCCCCAGTCGAGCGCAGCCCACGGCGCGTTCGAGCGGTTAGCTGCGACGTGGTGCCCGTACTCGTGCGCGATCACGGCTTCCGCCGAGAGCGACGAGCTCGGATCTTCGCCCGGCGCGTACAGGAGCGCGCCGCGGTCGCTGTAGCACGCGAGCGCGTCCTGGCCGCAGACGCGCGAGATCTCGTCCGCGGTCGAGAGCAGCACCGTCACCTTGGAAATCTCCGAGCCGTGAACGAGCGACGCGAGGAAGTCGGCCCAGCGCTGGCCGAGCGCCGAATCCATCGGATACGCGTTCGACGCGTAGACGGTCACATCTTCACCGGTCGGCACGCGGTAGACGCCGCCCCAGTAGCCGCTCGGCGCCTGTGCGAGCGCGCGCGTCGACGGCGGGCTGATCAGGCTGTCGCGGATCGGCTGGTCGGCCCGGGCGATCTCGTCCAGTTGCGGCGACTTGAGCCGGGCAGTCGGCGCGGCTTGTGCGGCCGCCGCCGCCGCCAGGGCGGTGGCAACGGCAGCGGCGCACAGCATCAACCAGCGGGCGGAGGGGGAACAACCCGCCCGACGTGGACTTCGCGGGTGGAGGGTCGCTTGGTCTTCCAGACGCCACGAGGCCACCACCGGAGGCTGTCACCCTGTTTTAAGACGGCGCTAAGACACTCGTAAGAAGTTTGTGAGGCGAGGTCTTAACGACTTCTTACCCGCATCTCAGCCCGGTCTTAGGCCAGACTGGTGCCATGGAGCCATGAAAACACGTCGCTCCCTCCTCATTCTCTCAGCGGCGGTCGTCGCCGGCGCCCTCATCGGCGCCGGCGGCGGCGTCGGAACGTACGCCGCTCTCTCTGGAGACCACAAGACCATCGTCCGTCAGGTCCCGGTCTCCGACTCACAGCCGGCCGCTGCGACGTCCGGTCTCTCTGTCAACTCGATCTACAAGCGCACGTACCGCGGCGTCGTCGACGTGAAGGTCAACTCGCAGACGTCGACCCCGTTCGGCGGAACCGGCTCGCAGTCCGCCGAGGGATCCGGCTTCGTCTACGACACCAGTGGTCATGTCATCACCAACCAGCACGTCGTCGCCGGCGCGACGTCCGTGCGCGTGACGTTCTGGAACGGTCAGTCGTACACCGCGCACGTCGTCGGCACCGACCCCTCGACCGATCTCGCGGTGCTGAAGGTGGACGCGCCGTCATCCATCCTGTATCCGCTCACCCTCGGTGACTCGAGCAACGTGCAGGTCGGCGACAGCGTCGTCGCGATCGGCTCGCCGTTCGGACTTGCCGAGACCGTCACTGCAGGGATCGTCAGCGCGCTCCACCGGCAGATGACGTCACCGAACAACTTCACGATCGACGACTCGATCCAGACGGATGCCGCGATCAACCACGGCAACAGCGGCGGGCCGCTGCTCGACAACCAGGCGCACGTCATCGGCGTGAACGCCCAGATCGAGAGCGATTCCGGCGGCAGCGACGGTGTCGGGTTCGCGATCCCGTCGAATACGATCAAGTCGATCGCCACGCAGCTGATGGCGACCGGGAAGGCGCAGCACGCATACCTCGGCGTCGAGCTCGGCAGCAACACCGTGACCGCGCGTGTCGTCTCCGTCAGGCCGAGCACGCCCGCCGCGAAAGCGGGATTGCGCGCAGGCGACGTGATCACGTCGCTCGGCGGGGCGAAGATCGCCACGTCCGATGCGCTCCGTTCCGCGATCAACGCGCACAAGCCCGGGGACAAGGTCACGGTGACGTTCACGCGCAACGGGACGCGGCACACCGTCACGCTGACGCTCGCAAGCAGACCCTCCTAGCCTCCTCCGACCGCTCGTCCGGCGAAGCGCGCCGTCGACTCCGTCGTCGGCGTCGCCCGCCGGGCGAGTAGTTTCAGCGCCGTGACGACGCTGCGACGGTTTGCGTATCCGCTTCGGCTCGCGTGGGCTCGGCTCACACGCCGCGGGGAGCGCGTGCTGCTCGTCCTGTTCGGAATCGCCGCGGGGGCGGCGCTGCTGGCGGCGGTGCTGGCCGGCAGCCTCGTCGCACAGGATCGAAGCGTCGAACGCGCGACGGCGCGCATTCCGGCCGAGGATCGCACGGTGCGGCTCGTCTGGGGCGGGATCGCCAGCGGTCCCGGGACGGACATCGACAGGCTCGACGCCAGGTCGCGTCGAGCGCTCGCGCCGCTCGTCCGCTCCCCGACGCGCGCGATGCTCTTCCGGACGTCGCAGGCAAACGGCCACCTGTTCGACCTCGGGGCGATCGACGGGTTGGCGCGCTACGTCCATGTCCGTTCGGGGCGCCTGCCGCAGCGGTGCCTGCCGTCGCGCTGCGAGGTGCTCGAGCTCGGTGGGTCAGGCCCGATCCCGAAGCTTCCCGGGTTGAACCTCGCCGTCGTCGGCAAGGCGACACTCGACTCGCCCCTTCCGCTCGGGAATCTGATCACGCGTGAGACATACGCGTCGGTCCTCAGCTCGGCGCTTCTCTACCACACGGCGCCCACGCCGCCGCTCCTGTTGGCGAACGGCGTCCGCGACCTTGCGCGCGTTCCCGCGTTCGTTCCGACGTTCCGCAGCTACTCGTGGTCGGCGCCGCTCCGGCCCGGATCGGTTCATCCGTGGACGATCGACGCGTTCGCGCGGAAGGTGACGCAGACGAGGTCGGCGCTGCAGGCGAAGTCACTCCGGTTCGACCTCACGGCCCCGCTCTCGGAGCTGCACGCCGCGAACGAGGACGGCAAGGTCGCCGGCCGGCGGCTGCTCCTGATCGGCGGCGAAGCGGCCGCGTTGCTGCTCGCGTTCGCCGTCTTGGCCGCCACCGGCTTGCGTCGCGACACCGAGGCCCAGTGGCGGCGACTGACGTGGTTCGGCGCGCGTCGATGGCAGCTGGCGGTCAGCTCGATCGCCGAGGCCGGTGTCGTCGCCGCCGCCGGCGCTCTCGCGGGTTGGGCCGTCGGCACGGCCGTGGGAGCCGTCGTCGCGCGGCGTGCCGGCGTCCCGGCCGGCGCTGTTCTCGCGCACTCCGTCGTCTCGTGGCGCGGCGTTGCGCTCGCCGCCGTCATTGCAGTCGCTGCGGCGCTCGTGGTGCTGTTGTCGCTCCGGGCCGGCGCCGGTCGCGTCGTCGATGTCGCCGCAGCGGGCGCCCTCGTCGCCGTCGTGCTCGCGCTTGCGCGCGGCGCGGCGAACACGTCGTCGCTCGCCAACGAGCGCGGCACCGGCGCGGTGCTGTTGTTGCTGCCGGCGCTAATCACCTTCGTCGCTGCGGTCGTGTGGGCGCGAATCCTCACACCGGCGCTCCGTGCACTGGAACGCCGGGGCCGCAACGCCGCAGTGCCCGTGCGTCTCGCGGCACTGTCGCTGGCGCGGAATCCCGGCCGGGCGGCTGTCGCCGTCGCCTTCCTCGTCGTCAGCCTCGGGCTCGCCCTGTTCGCCGAGACGTATCGGTCGACGCTCGCGCGCGGCGAAACCGACCAGGCGGCGTTCGCGATTCCGGCCGACTTCGTCGTGCGCGAAAACCTGACAAGGCTCGTCCCTGTCTTCCAGGCGGCACCGCTCGAGCGTTTCGAGGAGCTCGCGCACGCAACGCCAGTGCTGCGCCTGTCGGGGAACGTTCGCCGCCTCGAGGGCTCCCCTGGCTTCACGGTCCTCGGAATCCCGGCGCAGGACCTGACGCGGGTCCGTTGGCGGAGCGACTACTCGCCGCTCTCGCGCCAAGAGCTCGCGCGACGGCTGACGCCCGCGGGGAGTGTCGCCGTGCAAGGTGTGCGGCTGCCGCAGGACGCCCGTCGCCTCGTGCTCCCGTTCCGCGCTCGTGGAGACGAGCTCGCCGTGCGCGCGATCGTGATCACTCCTGCCGGCGGCGCCGTCGGCGTTCCACTCGGAACGACGGCGGGGCGCCGGCTCGAAGCGCCCGTCCCCGCGGGCGCGCGCGGGGGCTTGCTCGTCTCATTCGTCTTCGACCTGACGAACACAGGCCTGCACGGCGTCCCGAACGGCGGCATCAACGCGGCCGCACTCGCGCGCGGAACGCTTCGACTGGGCCGACCGCGCGTCGACGGCGCGGCCTTGCCGCTCGACTTCGCACACTGGGAGGGCAGCGGCGGGATCACTCGAGCCGCCGACGGCACGCTGAGCTACCTCGTCACCGGCAACGACGTCGCCCGCTTCCGCGCGCGCCAGCCGACCGACGACAAGCCCATCGCGATCGTGGCGTCGCCCGCGCTCGCTGCGGCCGCCGGTCCCGGCGGCGTCCTGCCGATCGACGTCGGCACCGGCACCGTCGTGGGGCGTGTCGTCGGCACGGTTCGACGCATCCCGACCGTGGACGAGGACGTCGTGATCGCCGACGGCCCCACGCTCGCGACCGCGCTTGCCGCAACCGCACCGGGAAGCGGATCCCCGAACGAGGTGTGGCTCGACGCAGCCGCCGGGCGCGAGCGCGCCGTGGCGTCGGCATTGCATCGACCGCCCTTCGACGCACTCGACGTCCGGGCCCACGCGGCGTTGCTCGCCGATCTGCGCTCGGAGCCGCTCGCCCGCGGGACGCTGCTCACGCTCGCTGCGGCCGCGCTCGCCGCCCTCGCGCTCGCGCTCGTAGGCCTGCTGCTCGTCGTCGTGTCGGATCTGCGCGACGAGCGCGGCGAGCTCTTCGACCTGGAGGCGCAGGGAGCAGCCCCGGCGACGCTTCGCCGGCACATTCGCCTGCGCACGATCTTCGTCGCGGTGTTCGGCCTGATCGGCGGGATCGTGACGGGCGTCGTTCTCGCCGCCCTGGTTGTCGCGCTGGTGACGCTGACGGCAGCGGCAGGATCGACCGAGCTGCCGTTGCTGGTGGGCGTCGATTGGCCCGTGGTGCTCCTCGGGCTGCTGCTCTACGTCGTGGTCGCCGCCGCGGTCGTGTCCGCCGCGACGCATCGCGCGTTCCGCGCCGACGTCGCCGGCCGCTTCGCGGAGGTGGGGACGTGACCGCCGCGGTCGACGCGCGCGACCTCTTCAGGATCCACCAGACGGCCGAAGGTGACGCTGCCGCGCTGCAGGGCCTCTCGCTGGTCGTGCGTGACGGCGAGACGGTGACGGTGCTCGGCCCCAGCGGTTCGGGAAAGTCGACGTTCCTGCGGATCCTCGCTGGGCTCGACCGGCCTTCGGCTGGAACCGTGCGCGTCTTCGGTGTGGAGCTCGCAAAGCTGCCGGCACGCGACGTGGCGCGCTACCGGACGCGCACCGTCGGCTACGCGGACCAGCACTACGCGCGTGCGCTCGCACCGGAGCTGACGGCGCGCGAGCTCGTCGGGCTCGAGCTCGGGCTCGCAGGCGCGACTGCGGCAGAGCGCGACCGGCGCGCCGACGAGTTGCTCGAACGCGTCGGCCTGACGGACAAGCGCGACGCCCGTCCGGCGGAGCTCTCGGGCGGCGAGCAGCAGCGCGTGGCGGTCGCGGCGTCGCTCGCGCATCGCCCGAAGCTGTTTCTCGCAGACGAGCCGACGGGCGAGCTCGACGCGGAGAGCGCGCACCTGGTCTACGAGACGATCGGCGAGCTGATTCGCAGCGAACGCTGCACGGCCGTGATCGTCAGCCACGACCCGGAGTCTGCGTCGATCGCCGACCGCGTGATCCGCATTCGCGACGGCCGGGTCAGCGAAGAGCTCGGGGGGTCGCTGCGGGAGGAGTCGATCGTCGTCGGTCGCGGCGGCTGGCTTCGCCTCCCGGAGGAGCTGCTCCGCCGTTCCGGCATCCGGACGCACGCGACGGCGCGACTCGAGGGTCGGGCGATCGTCGTCTCCGGTGACGAGACGACGGAGAGTCAACCGATCGTCGAGATCGCTGAAGGTCCGCGCGAGAAAGAGCTCGTCGCCGCCTTGCGCGGGCTCGACAAGAGCTACGGCCGGCGCACGGTGCTTGCCGGGCTGAACGCCACCTTCGAGTCGTCGACGCTGACCGTCGTGACGGGGCCGTCGGGATCCGGGAAGACGACACTGCTGCACGTTCTCGGCGGGCTCGAGCTGCCGGACGGCGGTCTCGTCACGGTGTTGGGCGAGAACGTGTCCCGGCTCGATCGGGCCGGACGCGCCGATTTCCGGCGCGACCACATCGGCTACGTCGGCCAGCAGGCCGGGCTCGTCCCGGCGCTCAGCGCGCTCGAGAACGTCGAGCTCGCGCTCGCACTCCGGAGACTGCCACCCGACCCGGCGCGCGAGGCGCTCGTCGCCGTCGGGCTCGAGGATCGGATCGAGCAGCGCGTGTCGCGGCTCTCGACCGGCGAGCGCGGCCGCGTCGCGATCGCCCGCGCGCTTGCACCTCGTCCCCAGCTCCTGCTCGCCGACGAGCCGACGTCACGCCTCGACCAGGCGAACGCCATTGCCGTCGGCGCGCTCTTCGTCCGGCTCGCGCGCGAGTACGGCGCGGCCGTCGTGTGCGCGACACATGACCCGCTCCTGATCGAGCAGGCCGACGAGACGCTCCGGCTCGGCTAACGACCTTGCGCGGCCGTCTAACCCAGCTTGTCGGGTCGAGCAGATCTGAAGTGCCGCTAACGACCTTGGTACGTCTTGGACATGGCCTGGAGCAGCTTCCAGGCGATGGAGCCGTGAGTCTCGACGAGCGGGCGGAACTCCCACGACGTCAGGCCGTAGCACCTGAGGTCGGTCTCGGCCGTGATCGTCGCCGTCCGGGCGCTTTCGTTCAGCAGCGCGACCTCGCCGAAATAGTCGCCCGGGCCGAGCGTGCGGCGTTCCTCGCCGCCGATCGTGACCTTGGCATTGCCGGACTCGATGATGAAGAAGCCGACGCCGGTCGAGCCCTCAGCGGTGACGGTCTCGCCCGCGGTGAAGGTCCGCTCCTTCATGGATGCGGCGACACGCTCCAACTCCTTCTTGTCGAGGTCGGAGAAGAGCGGAACGCGTTGGAGAAGTTCGACTGCGCCCTCTGCCACGCGAGGACTATGCCACACTGGCATGGATGAAGCTGACCGTCGTCGGTTGTTCACCAGCTTGGCCCAACCCTGGGGGCGCACAGTCCGGGTATCTCGTCGAAGGCAGCGGTCGCTTGCTGCTCGACTGCGGGCCCGGCGTTCTGCCGCGCTTGCGCGAGCAGGAGGGATGGCCGCGCGTCGACGCAATCGTGATCACGCACTTCCACCTCGACCACTGGGGCGACCTCGTGCCGTGGACCTTCGGCGCGATGTACGGCCCCGGCCGCGACGCGCCGAAGCCGGAGCTCTGGCTCCCGCCCGGCGGCCTCGCCGAGTTGGAGCAGTTCGGCGTGAAGTTCGGCGTGCCGGGGATGTTCTCCGACGGGTTCAACGCGCGCGAGTACAAGGAGGTGCAGCCGTTCCAGACCTGCGGCCTGACGGTGACGGCACTTCGTGTGCCGCACTACCAGCTGCAGACGTTTGCGCTCCGGGTCAGCGACGGCACCTCGACGCTCGCGTACTCCGGCGACTCCGCGCCGAGCCCGCATCTTGCCGAGGTCGGTCGCGACGCCGACCTCTTCCTCTGCGAGGCGACGCTGCGCGAGAGCGTCGAAGGCGGCAACGGCCTCCGCGGACATCTCTCCGCAGAAGAGGCTGTGCAGGCGTTCCACGACTCGGGCGCCAAGCGCCTGGTGATCATCCACCGGCCGGACGAGCTTCCGCTCGACGACGGTATCGAGCGCGCCTCGGACGGCGACACATACGTGTTCTAGAGGTCGGGGTCAGACCCCTGAAGTTCGAAGCTCGCGGAGCACGACGTCCGCGAGCAGGCGGTAGCCGTCCTCGTTCGGATGGTCGCCCTCGAAGGTCCACTCCTCGCGCATGCGGCCTGGGCGGTCGGGATCCTCGAGGGTGTCGTGAAAGGCGAGGAGCGGTATGCCCTCGTCATGAGCAATCTCCGCGATCAGGGCATTCAGTCTCCTGATGTTCGGCTCGGCCTCGGGCCAGCCGTTGTTCCACGGCAGGACGTCGGCGATGAGGACGAGCGGGGCGAGCTGCATCCCGCGCCGCACCATCGCGCGGAGATTCGCCGCAGCGCTCTCGACGTCCCGGCCCTGGGCGATGTCGTTGATCCCGCCCTGCACGACGACCACGTCCGCGCCGGGCGCGCACCCGTCCAACCGGGCCGCGATCTCGTCGGTCCGCTGGCCGTAGATGCCGCAGTTCCGGATCTCGTAACGAGCATCGGCGCTTGTCACCGAGACGTCCCAGCCACGCAGACCCGGCGATCCTTCGGTGATCGAATCGCCGAGCGCGGCGACGATTACCCGTTGCTCGGACACAGAGCTATCATCGACAGCGAAGCCGGGCATTTGGAGAGGCGTGCCGTCTGACGAGCACACAACGGGGCACGACATCGTCGTCGTCGGCGCATCCGCTGGCGGTGTGGAGGCGCTACGGACGATCTGTTCGAGGCTGCCCGGAGACCTCCCTGCCGCGGTCTTCGTCGTGCTGCACGTCCCCGCGATCGCGACCAGCGTCCTGCCTCAGATCCTCCAGCGTGCCGGCGACCTGCCGGCGGCGCACGCAGTGGACGGCGCCGAAATCGAGCGTGGCCGGGTGTACATCGCGCCGCCCGATCATCACCTGCTGATCCAGCCCGGCTTCATGCGGGTCAACCGCGGCCCAAGGGAGAACGGGTACCGCCCGGCGATCGACCCGATGTTCCGGACGGCAGCGGCGACATACGGCTCGCGCGTCGTCGGCGTGATCCTCTCGGGTGTGCTCGACGACGGCACCGCCGGCCTGGCCGCCGTGAAGACGCACGGCGGTCGCGCGCTCGTGCAGGACCCCGAGGATGCGCTGTATCCGATGATGCCGACCAGCGCGATCGAGGCCGCCGAGCCCGACCTGATCGCCCCGCTCGACGAGCTCGCAGACGTGATCTCCCACCTGGCGATCGAAGCCGTCCCCGCCACCATGGCCCCGACAGACGACCCACTCCTCGACGACGAGCAGTACATCGAGATCGACCGCGCCGCGAGCGATCGGCCGCAGCCCGGCAGTCCCTCGGGTTTCGTCTGCCCCGACTGCGGTGGCGCGCTCTGGGAGCTCGAGGACGACAACGGGCTCCTGTCGTTCCGCTGCCGAACGGGCCACGGCTATTCGATCGAGACGCTGGCGGCCGAGCAGACCGAGACCGTCGAGAGTGCCCTCTGGGCCGCGCTGCGGGCGCTCGAGGAGCGAGCGGCGATGGCGCGCCGGATGGCCGGACGCCTCCGCAGCCGGGGGAGCAAGACATCGGCAGCGCGCTTCGAGTCGCAGGCGGACGCAGCCGTGCAGCAGGCGCTCGTTCTGCGAGAGGCTCTCACCCACATGACACCGCTCACTGAGCCTGCAGGGCAGGCGCCGTGAACACGGAGAAGCGCGACCCGAAGTTCGAAGAGCTCCTTTCGTTCATCCGCGACGAGCGCGGCTTCGACTTCACGGGCTACAAGCGGCCGAGCCTGATGCGGCGGATCTCGAAGCGGATGCAGGACGTCAAGGTGGAGTCGTTTCCCGAGTATCGCCAGTACCTCCAGAACCAACCAGACGAGTTCGTCCAGCTGTTCAACACCATCCTGATCAACGTCACGTCGTTCTTCCGGGACGAGGTTGCGTGGGACTACTTGCAGAAGGAGCTCGTCCCGCGAATCGTCGAGGAGAACGACGGCTCCGAGAGCCAGATCCGCCTCTGGTCGACCGGCTGCGCGACCGGTGAGGAGGCTTTCTCGCTCGCGATGGTCTTCGCGGAGGTTCTGGGTGAGGAGACCTTCAAGAACCGCGTCAAGATCTACGCGACGGATATCGACGACGACGCCCTCAGCAAAGGCCGTCACGCCGAGTACAGCGAGAAGAGCATGCAGCCGGTTCCGCTCGACCTCCGTGAGCGCTATTTCGAGCAGCGGAACGGGAACTTCGTGTTCCGCACCGATCTGAGACGCGCCGTGATCTTCGGTCGCCACGACTTGATTCAGGACCCGCCGATCTCGCGGATTTCCCTGCTCCTGTCCCGGAACACCCTCATGTACTTCGACGCCGACACCCAGCGGCGCATCCTCGCGAACTTCCACTTCTCGCTCCGCCCGAACGGCTACCTGTTCCTCGGGAAGTCGGAGGCGCTCGCGGCGCGCGTGGACCTCTTCACGCCTGTCGACCTGAAGCGGCGGATCTTCGCCAAGGCTGCGCGCGAGGCGCCTGTCCGAATCCAGCCTTTCCCAGACGAGTCGGCGGACACCCTCGCGCAACTCGCGGCCGACACGCTCATCCGCGACGCAGGCTTCGAGGCCGTTCCCGTCGCGCAGCTCGTGGTCGACCGGGACGGGAGCCTCGCGCTCGCGAACCTCCAGGCGCGCGCGTTCTTCGGGCTCACGCCCCGCGACATCGGCCGCCCGTTCAAGGACCTCGAGGTCTCGTTCCGGCCGGTCGAGCTGCGCTCGCGCATCGAGCAGGTCTACAGCGAGCACCACATCATCTCGCTGCGCGACGTCGAGTGGCGCTCGGGCGCCGAGCTGCGGTACGTCGACGTGCAGGTCGCGCCCCTCGTCGCCTCGACCGGTGCGATCGTCGGGGCCGGGGTCACGTTCACGGAAGTCACGCGCTATCGCCGCCTCCAGCAGGCGCTCGAGGAGTCGAAACGCGAGATGGAGACCGCGTACGAAGAGCTGCAGTCAACCGTGGAGGAGCTCGAGACGACGAACGAAGAGCTGCAGTCGACGAACGAAGAGCTGGAGACCACCAACGAAGAGCTGCAGTCGACGAACGAAGAGCTCGAGACGATGAACGAGGAGCTCCAGTCGACGAACGAAGAGCTCGAGACGATGAACGACGAGCTCAACGACCGCAGCCTCGACCTCAACGAGATGAATTCCTTCCTGAACGCGATTCTCGGAAGCATCCAGGCCGGCGTCGTCGTCGTCGACAGGGATCTCGTCGTCAATGCGTGGAACGAGGAGGCGCACGATCTCTGGGGGCTGCGCGGAGAAGAGGTGGTCGGCATGCACTTCCTGAACCTCGACATCGGCCTGGCAGTCGCAGACCTCCGGGCTCCCATCCGCGACGTGCTCAGCACCGCGAACGGCCGTGAGCTGACGCTGCCTGCGCGAAACAGGCGCGGCCGGGATCTCCATCTGCGGATCAACCTCATGCCGCTCACGGGAAGTGACAAGCGCACGACGGGCGTGATCATGTTGATGCAGCCCGACGGCGTCGACGGCGCGTAGCGGTGGCGTCGCCGTCCGTCGAGTCTGCGAACGAGCTCGAACAGCTCGGTCTCGTGGTCCAGAGGCTTCCGGTCGGCGTCATCCTGGTGAGCAGGCTGCAGCTCGAGGTCACGTACGCCAACCTTGCTGCACAGCGACTCCTGCATCCGACCAAGCTCCCTACGGGCGCACCGCTGCCCGATCCGTGGGAGTCGTTTTCCCTGCGGCACTACGCGCAGGAGTTGAGCAAGCGCCGAGTGGCCGTCGAGATGCACGTCGAGTTGGACTCCGGCCGTGTGTACGTGGTGAATGGCTTGACGTTGCGCGACGCGAACCGGGCGGCCATTCTGCTGCGCGACGTCACCGAGGACAGCCGCCGAGGCCGAGCCGAGCGCGAGTTCATCTCCAACGCCTCGCACGAGCTGCTCACGCCGCTGACGGGGATCGTCTCCGCCGCGCACGTGCTCGAGGCCGGCGGCAAGGAAGTGCCCGAAGACCGCGACCACTTCATCGCGCACATCGCGACCGAATGCAACCGGCTCTCCCGCATCGCACGGTCTCTGCTCGTCCTGGCGCGTGCGCAGTCTGGTGAAGAGCCGCCGCGGCTCGAGATCGTCATGCTTCGCCCCGTGCTGGACGAGATCGTCGAGCTGGTCGACGACGCAATCGACGTCCGGTGTGCGGACTCTGTGAGCGTCCTTGCGGACGTCGACCTGCTCAGGCAGGCGTTGACCAACCTGATCGCAAACGCCGTCAAGCACGGTTACGGCAAGGTCGTCCTCGAAGCACGGGAAACCGACGGCAACCTCGTCGAGGTCGACCTCCTCGCCGCCGACGGGCATGACGCCGCGCTCGCCGAGTTTCGCCGGCGCTTTCGCTCCGGCGACGGACGGGACGGCGGCGGCTTCGGGCTCGGCCTGTCGATCGCTTCGCAGTCGCTGGAGGTCATGGGCGGGCGGCTGCTCCTGGACGGCAACACTGTGCGGGTGCAGATCCCGCGGGGGGGGTTGACGCCTAGATGAGCCCGCGCGTACTGATCGCCGAGGACGAGGCGGCCATCGCCGACTCCGTCGCCTACGCCCTCCGCGGGGAGGGGTTCGACGTCGACACCGTCGACGATGGCGAGAGCGCACTCGACGCGGCACGCGCCGACGGCTACGACGTCCTCTTGCTCGACCTGATGTTGCCCGGCGTATCAGGCATGGAGGTCTGCAGGCGTCTGCGCGCGGAAAGCGCAATCCCGATTCTGATGTTGACCGCACGCACGGCCGAGGTCGAACGAGTGCTCGGCCTCGAGGCCGGAGCAGACGACTACGTCGTCAAGCCCTTCTCCATGCCCGAGCTGATCAGCCGCGTCCGAGCGATCCTGCGGCGACGGCAGCTCGACCACGCCCAACCGAGTGTGCTGACCGTCGGCACGCTGACGCTCGACGTCGTCAGCCATACCGCCGCCGTCGACGGAGAGCTCGTTCGACTGACTCCGTCCGAGTTCAAGCTGCTGACGCTCTTCGTGCGCCACCCCGATCGCGTCTTTTCGCGCCGCGAGCTGATGCAGCACCTCTGGGACAGCTCCTACGTCGGTGACCAGCGCGCGGGAGACGCGCACATCGTCAACCTGCGGCGCAAGATCGGCGGCGAGCGTCTCGTCACCGTTCGCGGGGTCGGATACAAGCTGGCCGCACTATGAGGGAAGCTTCACAAAAGTCCCCCTGAATCCTCACGCACCTGGCCATACGGTGGCCTGGTGCCCATTCTGGATGCCCGCGTCAGTGTGTCGCGATTCGGAACCGACAGCTTCGTCGTGGCCGCCGGCGGCGAGCTCGACCTCTTCACGTCCGAGCGCCTGCGCGAAAAGCTCGCCGACGTGCTCGAGCTGGGCGGACGGCGCATCCTCGTCGACCTGACGGGCGTCTCCTTCATGGACTCCACGGCCTTGGGAGTGCTGGTCGGGGCTGGGAAGGAACTGCAAGCGTCCGGCGGACAGATGGTCCTGGTCGCGGACGACCCGCGCGTGAAGCGCGTGATCGAGATCACCGGTCTCGCACGCGTGTTCCGGGTCGAGGCTTCCCTCCCCGAAGCGGTGCAGCAGCTCGTGGAGGGCGACAATGGCTAGCACGACAGCGGGCGAAGGCCTGCTCCAGATCGCGCTTCCGCCGGGGACACCCGAGCACACACAGGTCGCCGTCCGGCGTCTCATCGATGTCACGACGACGCTCGCGCGGCGCTGCGCCCAGCTGCAAGAGGCTCTGGAGTCCCGGATCGTTATCGAACAGGCAAAAGGAGTGCTCGCCGAGCGGTTCCGGCTCGAACCGGATCGTGCATTCGAGGTGCTGCGTCGAGGCGCGCGGTCAAGTCGCCTCCCTCTCCACGAATTGGCCGCGCGCGTCGTCTCGTCCGAGGAGACGCCGAGGGAAGTGGCGGCCTACCTCGACGGTGCGGCCCTACCGCGGCGCTCTATGCGGAAAGCCGGCTCGCGCTAGCTCCCCGAGCGCGGGTCGGTCTTTTCCGCAATCTCCCGCGTCACGCCCGTGAACTTGCGCACGACGTCGTAGCCCGAGCGGCTCTCGACGACCTCCTCGACATCCGGCGCGACATGTCCCGGAGCAACGGCGAACAGGTGCGGGTCCGACCGGATCTGCTCGTACGCCTCCCGCGTGAGACTGATGCGCACGACGCATTTTGCGTCGCCGCACTCACAGACGAGATCGAGCGGCTCGGACCTCACGTCGAAGCCCGCCGCCACGTCCTGGATCCGTTCGTTGACGTCGCGGAAAACCGCCTCGTTCAAGCCGATGCGCTCCTCGCGGCGTGTGCCGCTCACGTCTTGCGTGGAGTCAGGTCGACGACGAGGTCGCAGTCGAGCGCGTCGGCGATGCGCAGCAGTGTGTCGATCCGCGGCGGCCGGCCGCCGCGCTCGAGCCGGGCGATCGCGGATTGCGTCGTGCCGACGATCTCCGCCAGCTCGCGCTGGGACAGGCCTTTCGCCTGCCGGCGCTCTGCGACCTTGTCCGCGACCGCCGCAAAGAACCAACCGCGATCGGCGGTCCGGATCCGCTCCTGCAGCCGCTCGAGCGAGCTCTTCGCCGTGCGCGCCATACCATGAATGCTATCCGGCTGTTCGCTCGTCGAACTGCGAGCTCAACCGCTGGTAGAAGAAGCCGCCCAGCAGCAGCACTCCGCCGACAGCGAGGAACGACAGGGCGCGTTGCGCGGAGCTCAGGCTCGGCAGGTCGAAGAGAAAGATCTTGCCGAGGCTGATGCCGAAGAGAACGAAGCCGCCGACGCGCAGCAGGCGGCGTTGCTTGCGGAGGCCGGCATAGAGCGAGATCAGCGCAAGGATGCCCCACAACGCGCTCACAGCGGCCTGGCCGCGCTGGAAGTTCGTGTGTACGTCCTCCGGCGACACGCGTTGCGCGGCCTCGAGGATCGCCAGCGACGCACCGTAGACGGCGAGCGCGCCCGCTGCCCAGATCGCCTGCACTCGGAAGTGCTCGCTCCAATCGAGCGACCATGCGAGCGTCACGACGCCGGCGATCAGGAGCGCGAGACTCGCGAGCCCATGCCCCGGATGGGCGAGCTCGGTGACGAAGTGCGACGGCGGCGTTTCCCCGACCAGCGTGATCAGCGCCGCGGCAACGAGGTAGACGAGCGAGGCTGCCTGCAGCCGGCGCTCGCGCACCGTTGTTGCGACAACCGCGAGTGCGGACGCCGTGGCCGTGTACGCCAGCACGAGCCAAACACCGTCGAGCAGCGCCGCCTCGCCGTAGCCGGCGACGGTCAGCCCGAGGACCCACAGCAGCGTCGAGAGGTCGCGAAGTCTGAACGTCGCCGCTGCAAACGCGGTATAGAAGGCGCCGGCGGCAACGAGCACGGCGGCGTTGTCGCCCGCAACGAGGACGAGCGCGCTTGCGATCCCGAATGGGAGGCTGAGCACGGTCGCCGCCGCGCCCTCTGGCGTCAGCGGAGCACGGTGCGTGATCTCGCGCGCGAGCCCGGCGGCGAGCAGCGTCGCGCCGACGACGGCGAGCGAGATGCCGTAGCGCGTGTGCGTCAGGGTCAGCACGTCGAAGAGGGCGGCTTTCGCGGCGACGGCGGCGAGCCACGCGAATGCAGCGCGTCGGTAACCGGCTGCGAGCAGCCCCAGCGCGGCGGCGGACGAGACGCACGTGACGACGACGTGGCCGTTCTGGAAGCCGAACAGCTCCAGGATGCCGAGTGCTGCGGCGTACGTCGCCAGGCCGACTGCGAGCGAGTACGCCGCGATGTCGACCTCCCGCTCTCGGCGGTCGAGCCAGGACAGCAGCGGCTCGAGTGCCCGGAGGATGCCCTTCGGCGCCTCGCGCTCCCACGAGCGCCTAACGCGCCCGAAGAGAGCTGCCGCCAGCGCGACGGCGACAAGTGCGGGGGCGCCCTTCGCCGGATGCACGACTTCGGTGAAGAAGTTGTGCGGGCTCGCCTCGAACGCCAGGGCGTGCACGGTTGCAAGCACGAGATAGGCGATGGCCGGCAGCTGGAAGCGTCCGTCGCGCACGCGACTCGTCAGCCAGGCGAGCACGGCTGCCTCGACGGCCCACGCGTACGTGACGGACGAGCCGGAGAGAACCTGCGCCACACCGACGGCCGCGGCGGCGAGCCCGAGCGCGCCGAGGAGGAGCGAGGGCTCGCGCAGGCGGCGGAAGAGCGCCGCCGCGAGGACGATGTAGACGCCTGCAACCACGAGGAGCGCGACACCCAAGTCCCTCCCGTCGTAGAGCAACCCCGCCGAGACCGCGCCGAACACTGCGCCGCCGGTCAGGAAGGACGCCGGCGCTGAGACCAGCGGCCGGCCGATGCGAAGCTGGAAGGCGAGGCCGGCGCCGAGATACAGCAGCCAGAACGCAAGCGCGAGCAGGACGATGCCGACGTGCGGAGCGTTCGCCTGCGCGATCTGCGCGATCGCCTGCGGAACGCTGACGAGCGCCGCGACCTGCAGGAGCTTCCACCACCGCTGCCGCACCGCGACGATCGCGGCACCGGCGAAGACGACGGCGACGAACGCCGTGCCGATCTGCTGCAGCCCGCCCTGAAAGACGAGCGTCGCAGGGACGACCATCGCGCCGATCAGGCCGAAGCCGGCGACAATCTCCTCCGACCACGCGAGCGAGACCGCGACACCGACGGCGGCGATGACGCCGGCGGCGACAAGCGCAACCGGCTTCGAGATCAGGTCGTACAGCGAGACTGCGGCGAGCACCGTCGCGTACGCGCCGGCAATGCCGGTTCCCGTGGCGGCGAGCGCGGAGTACGTGCGTCCGTAGCCGCGGTACAGCCAGAGGCCGCCGCCGAAGACGAGCGCGGACGCGAGCCCGCCGCAGGCGACGCGGAGCTCTGGCCCGATCCAGCCGCGGTTGACTGCGAGCACGAAGAAGAAGACGACGCCGAGCATCGTCACCACGCCGCCCGCGAACGCGAGCGCCTTGGCGCCCATCAGGTCGACGGCGCCGAGCGTGCCGCGCCAGTCGAAGGCGGGACGAGGCAGCGGCGCCGGCCGCGGCACGGGGACGGGCGCCGGAGCCGCCGCAGCCGGCTGCTTCGGCGGCGCGGGTGCAGGCCTCGGTGCAGGCGAAGGCTCGGCGACCGGAGCGGACGGCCGTTCGAGCAGGCCGACACGACGCTCCAACGCGCCGATCCGCAGGACGAAGTAGATGACGACGAGGACGAGCAGAATGAGCAGGAAGCCGGTCATAGGCCGAAAGTAAGCCGGTTCCCTAACCGGCCGGTAACCGGGGCAACCACAATCGCGGTTCAGGGCTACCCCCGGTTCGCCTCTGCACGCGCGGTGTTACTCCACCGGTATGCGAAAAGCCCTGTTCATCACGCTCGTTGTGCTGGCAGTCGGGTGCGGCGGGACGACCACACCGAAGCGCGTCCCTGACGTCCGCCGGCAGCGTCTCGACATCGCCGAAGCGCGTCTCGACGCGCGGGGGCTCGGTTGGGAGGAAGTCGGCGGCGGCACGTTCGGTGTCGTCGTGCGCTCGCACTGGTACGTGCGCGAACAGCTCCCGCGGCCGGGACGAAAGGCCACGACCGTGCGGCTCGTCGTCGAGCGCTGCAACGACGACTAGGCGAGCAGCCGCCGGTGCTTCTGCAACCCGGCGAGGACCGCGTCGACGTCCTCGACGGTGTTGTAGCAGTGTGCGGAGACCCGCAGGTTGCCGTCTCGCTCGGACGTGACGATGCCGTCGCCGTCGAGGGCGGCGACGAGCGCCTTCGAGTCGGTCGACCTGACGCACATCAGGGCACCGTGCCGGCCGAGCGGGGTCGCCAGGGTGGCGCCGAGCTCGTCGAGCCCGGCCACGAAGTAGTCGTTGAGCTGGTTCACGTGCGCCCGCGTCGCGGCGATGCCGATCTCCTGCATCAGCTCGATCCCGGCAATACCCGCGTAGATCGCAGGCACCGGCGGCGTGCCCGACTGGAAGCGAGCTGCCGTGTGCGCGGGCGAGTAGTCCGTGTGGTCCATGGCGAAGATGTTCTCGTCCGCGAACCACCCCGTCTGTGTCGGCCACACCCGCTCGACCAGGTCGCGGCGGCAGTAGAAGAAGCCGAGGCCCGCCGAGCCGAGCAGGTACTTGAGCACACCGGCGCCGAGAAAGTCGACGCCGAGCTCCTTCACGTCCACCGGGAGCGAGCCGATCGACTGGAATGCGTCGAGCAGCACGAGCGCGCCGCGCTCGTGCGCGAGCTCGACGATCCTCGGGACATCAGTCATCGCCCCGCTGCGATACGAGACGTGCGTCACGGACACGAGCAGCGTGTCGTCGTCGATCAGCCGGTCGAGCTCCTCCAGCGTCCCGCCGTGCACGACTCGCGCGCCGCGCGCCTCCTGTGCGTGCCAGATCTGCCCGATCGTCGGGAACTCCCAGTCCGTCAGCACGACCTTCGAGCGGCGGGTGAAGCGCAGTCCGCTCGCGAGCGCGCTGACGCCCGCAGACAGCGAGGTCGTGACGGCGATCTCGTCCGGCCCCGCGTTGACGAGGCTGGCGAAGGAGGCCCGCGCAGCCTCCTGTCGCTCGACCCAGTACTCCCACGGTGCGCCGTACTCGTCCCAGTCCGCGAGGTACTGCTCGTACGACGCGCGCACCGCATCCGACAGTGCGCCCTGTGAGCACGAGTTGACGTAGACGCGCGAGTCGAAGATCGGAAACCGGCCGCGGCAGTCGGAAACCGACAGGCTGGGGTCAGACCCCTTCGGGGTCAGACCCCTAACGGCCAAGGTAGGCCTTGCGTAGGTCCTCGTGCTCCAGGAGCTCCTTCGCTGGCCCCTCGAGGACGAGCCGTCCGGTCGAGAGGACGTAGCCGCGGTCCGCGATCGAGAGCGCCATGTTCGCATTCTGCTCGACGACCAGCATCGCGACGCCGGACTGGTGCACCTGCTGGATGATCTCGAAGCTGCGCTCGACCAGGATCGGCGCGAGCCCCATCGACGGCTCGTCCATCAGCAGCAGCTTCGGGTGCGACATCAGCGCGCGCCCCATCGCGACCATCTGCTGCTCGCCGCCGGAGAGCGTCCCTGCCAGCTGATGCCGCCGCTCGTGCAGCAGGGGGAAGAGCGTGTAGACGCGCTCGAAGTCCTCCTTCCGGCCGCGCCCGTCCCGCTGGAGGTACGCGCCCATCTCGAGGTTCTCGAGCACCGACATCGGGCCGAACAGGCGTCGGTTCTCGGGAACGATCGCCATGCCGCGCTGGATGCGGTAGCTCGTGGTCTTGCCCGTCACGTCCTCGCCCCGGAACTCCACCGCGCCGCTTCGCGGGTGGACGATCCCGAGGATCGTCTTCAGCGTCGTCGATTTCCCCGACGCGTTCCCGCCGAGCAGGGAGACGAGCTCGCCCTCGCGAACCAGCAGACTGAGGCGCTCGAGGATGTGGATCTGCCCGTAGTACGTGTCGATCTCGTCGAGCCGCAACAAGGGTGCCGCGCCGTTCGAGCTCACTTCGTCTCCGCCTTCCGCAGCCCGAGGTACGCCTCGACGACGCGCGGATCGGTGGCGACCGCGTCGAACGAGCCCTCGGCGATCTTGACGCCGTGGTCGAGCGCGACGACCCGGTCGGAGATGCCCTCGACGACGTGCATGTCGTGCTCGATCACGAGAATCGTGTACTTGCCGTCCTCGCGCAGCTGGCCGATCAGCTCGGTGATCTCGTGCGTCTCCGAAGGGTTCATTCCGGCGGCGGGCTCGTCGAGCAGGAGGATGCGCGGCTCCGTCGCCATCGCTCGGGCGATCTCCAGCCGCCGGCGGTTCGCATACGAGAGCGAGTACGCCGGCTGGTTCCAGCGGTAGCCGACCAGGCGCTGGCCGAAGAAGGAGAGCTTCTCCTCGGCATTCAGCCGGATCTGCCGCTCTTCGCGGCGAGAACGAGGCAGGCGCAGCATCGCCTCGAACACATTGCTCTTCGTCTTTCCGTACTGCACGGCCATCACGTTCTCGAGCACAGTCATGTTCAGGAAGAGCCGGAGCGTCTGGAACGTCCGCGCGACGCCGCGGTCGGTCACCTTGTGCGGCTCGAGCCCGACGATGCTCTCGCCGTCCAGGAGGATGTCGCCCTCGTCCGGCCGGTAGACACCGGTGATGACGTTGAACAGCGTCGTCTTGCCGGCGCCGTTGGGGCCGATCACGCTGACGATCTCGCCCTCGTTGACGTGGAGATCGAGCTCCGAGAGGCAGGCGAGGCCGCCGAACGACTTGCCTACCCCGCGCAAGTCGAGCAGGGGCTGCTCCGCCATCAGACGACCTCCACTCGGGCGGAGCCGAAGAGGCCTTGTGGACGTGCATTCATCAGCACCACCAAGAGTGCCCCGAGCAGGAGAAACCGCGTCGCGCCGACGGTGTTCTCGACGAGCAGGTTCTCCCAGGCGAACGCCCCGACGTAGATCGTCGGGATCATGAGGATCGTGCGCCACCAGCCGTGC
>DATFTK010000123.1:0-10211 GCA_035262005.1 Gaiellaceae bacterium
CGTCAACGTCGGGCCGGGCGGAGGCCAGACGGTCTTCCACCTCCACTGGCACGTCCTCGGCGGGCGCCTGCACGGGGTGCCCGGATGAGCCTGATCGCGCGCATGGAGGACGACCTGAAGGAGGCGACGCTCGCGCGCGACGCCGACCGGCGCGACGCGCTGCGCTTGATCATCGCCAGTCTCCGCTCGGCGGAGAAGGAGCTGCAGCGTCCGCTCTCGGACGAGGAGGAGCTCCAGGTCCTGCAGCGTGAGCGGAAGCGGCGGGTCGAGGCGGCCGAGGCGTTCCGCGGCGGCGGCCGCGACGAGCAGGCCGAGGCCGAAGAGCGCGAGCTCGCCGTGCTGGAGGAGTTCATGCCCGAACCGCTCTCGGAGGACGAGATCGAGGAGATCGTCGACGACGCGATCGCGGAAAACGGCGCCACCAGCATGCGCGACTTCGGCAGAGTGATGGCAGATGTCATGCCGCAGGTATCCGGCCGAGCGGACGGTTCGGTCGTTTCGCAGCTCGTGAAAGAGAAGCTTGCTTAGGGTTCACCGCTTCAACCCAGGCGGAGACACGGACCAAGCCCGCGTCTCCTTGTCGGTCGGCGCCGCAAGGCGGCGCCTTGGGGCAGACGTGATGCCGCAGGTTTCGGGAAGAGCAGACGGATCGGTCGTGAGCCAGCTCGTGAAGGAGAAGCTCGCCTGACGGAGCAGGTGCTCGACGTTTCGAACGACGTCGCGGCGGAGCTCGCCTCGATCGGCGACGGCATCCTCGATGCGCTGCGCGACCGGCTGAAGATCAACATCCTTCTGCGAGGGAACCGGCTGACGATCGACGGTGAGGACGTGCGCGTCGCTCAGGCGCGCGCCGTCGTCGACGAGCTCGTCGAACTGGTCGAGACGGGTCAGGAGATCGGACCGGCGACGGTCGACGCCGTCGTCAAGGCGCTCGACCAGGCCGAGAGCGTCCAGGACGTCTTCGGCGACGTCGTCTGGCGGCACCGCGGCAAGCAGATCACCCCGAAGACGGTGACACAGAAGCGCTACGTCGACGCGATTCGGAACTGCACGGTCACCTTCGGGATCGGCCCCGCGGGCACGGGCAAGACGTATCTCGCGATGGCGCTCGCCGTCGCAGCCCTCCAGGAGCGGCAGGTCGCGCGCATCATCCTCACGCGTCCGGCCGTCGAAGCGGGCGAGCGGCTCGGCTTCCTCCCCGGCGACTTGCTCGCCAAGGTCGACCCGTATCTGCGGCCGCTCTTCGACGCGCTCTACGACATGCTCGACGCGGAGCGGCTGAACACGTACATGGAACGTGGGACCGTCGAGGTTGCGCCGCTCGCGTACATGCGGGGCAGGACGTTGAACGACTCGTTCATCATCCTCGACGAGGCGCAGAACACGAGCCCGGAGCAGATGCAGATGTTCCTGACGCGCCTCGGCTTCGGCTCGAGGGTCGTCGTCACCGGCGACGTGACGCAGGTCGACCTACCGCGGGAGCAGGCGTCCGGACTCATCCACGTGCAAGACATCCTCGGCTCGATCGACGGGATCGCCTTCGTTCGCTTCGGCCACGAAGACGTCGTCAGGCACAAGCTCGTGCAGCGGATCGTAGAGGCGTACAAGTTGCACGCGGAGGAGACGGGCACAGCACGGCGGAAGTAGGGACGATGGTCGAGATCGAGGTTGCGAACCGTTCGGGCGCCGAGCTCGACGTCGCTGCGGCCACGGGGCTGATCCGCGCCGTGCTCCACGACGAAGGGATCGACGAAGGCGAGCTCGGCCTCCAGCTCGTCGGGCCCGACGAGATCCGCGCACTGAAGCACGAACATCTCGGGATCGACGAGGAGACGGACGCGCTCGCGTTTCCGATCGACGGCCGCGAGGCTCTTCCAAATGGGGTGCCACGGCAACTCGGCGATGTCGTGCTGTGCCCGCAGGTGGTCGAGGACGCGTGGCGCGCGCCGCTCGTGCATGCCGTGCTGCACCTCCTCGGCTACGACCATGGCGCGGTGATGGAGGCGAGGGAGCGCGCGCACGCATGAAGACCCGTCCGTCGATCATCGAGAGCTTCAACTACGCGATCGAGGGCGTCATTCACGTGCTGCGGACGCAGCGCAACATGCGCATCCATTTCGCGATCGCCGTCGCCGTGCTCGTGATCGCGGTTGCAGTCGGAGTCTCGCGGGTCGAGCTGATCGTGCTGCTGCTCTCGATCACCTTCGTGCTCGTGTCGGAGATGATCAACACGGCGATCGAAGGGACGATCGACGCGGCGACGACCTCGTTCGACCCGATGGCAAAGCTCGCGAAGGACATCGCCGCCGGCGCCGTGCTCATCTCCGCCGTCAACGCCGTCGCCGTCGGCTACCTCGTGTTCGCCGGGAAAGCGGCAGACAAATCGGCAGACGTGCTCGACAAGCTCCGCGACGCGCCCGCGCAGGTCACGGTGATCGCGCTCGTCGTGACCGTGATCATCGTGATCGCGACGAAGGCGTGGACCGGCCGGGGGACGCCGCTGCGGGGCGGGCTGCCGTCGGGCCACGCGGCCGTCGCGTTCGCCGCCTGGGTTGCCGCGACCTACGTCGTCGGCGACTCCCACCGCTTCGTGGTCAGCGCGCTGACGTTCATCATGGCGTTGCTGGTGGCTCAGACACGCGTCGAATCCGGGATTCACTCCACCCTCGAGGTCGCCTCCGGCGCCGCGATCGGCGCGCTCGTGACCCTCTCCGTCTTCCAGCTCGTCCAGTGAGCAGGGAGCTCTACGACCGGGCGGTCGCGATCTCGCAGCGCGCGTACGCGCCGTACTCGAACTATCTCGTCGGCGCGGCCGTCCGCACGAACGACGGCAAGGTCTTCGAGGGCGTCAACGTCGAGAACGCGGCCTATCCGCTCGGCGTGTGCGCCGAGAAGTCCGCGCTCGTGAAGGCGGTCAGTGAGGGCTACAAGCCCGGCGACATCGCCGCCATCGGCATCACCGCGTCACCGTGCGGCGGCTGCCGGCAGTGGCTGTACGAGTTCAAGATCCCCGCGATCACGTTCCTGAGCTCGCAGGGCGAGCTCGTCACGTATTCGGCCGCCGAGCTGCTGCCGGACACGTGGGATCTCCCGGCTTGAAGTCGGGCTTCATCGCAGTCGCCGGACGCCCGAACGTCGGGAAGTCGACACTCGTGAACGCGATCTGCGGCCAGAAGGTCGCGATCGTCTCCGACAAGCCCCAGACGACGCGCCGGCGCATCTTCGGAATTGCGAACGGGGCGGACTATCAGCTGATCCTGGCCGACCTTCCCGGCTTCCAGCGGCCGCTCGACCCGCTGACGGAGCACATGCAGCGCACGGTCGACGCGGCGTTCGAGGACATCGAGGGCGTGCTCCTCGTCCTGTCGGCACGCGAGCGCATCGGCGCCGGCGACCGCTTCGTCGCACGGCGCGTGTTCGAGCTCGGCGTTCCCGTCGTGATCGCGCTGAACAAGGTCGACCGCCTGAAGGGCGGACACATCGCGACGCAGATGGAGACGGCGTCGAGGCTCGGCGACTTCCACGCGCTGCATCCCGTCAGCGCGAAGACCGGCGACGGCGTGCCGGCGCTTCGCGACGAGCTCGTGGGGCTGCTCCCCGAAGGGCCTTCGTACTACCCGCGGGGGCAGCGCAGCGACCTGCCGGTCGAGGTGCAGGTCGCAGAGCTCGTCCGCGAACAGGCTCTGCGACTCACGAAGGACGAGGTGCCGCACGCGATCACGGTCGAGGTCGACGAGATCGGCGACAAGGTCGTGCGCGCGGACGTGCTCGTCGAGACGGAGTCGCAGAAGCAGATCGTGATCGGCAAGGGCGGGACGAAGGTCCGCGACATCGGCAAGAACGCCCGGCCGGAGATCGAGGCACTGCTCGGCCACCCGGTCTTCCTCGAGTTGCAGGTGAAGGTCAGGCCGCGCTGGCGGCGCGACGAGGCGCTGCTCGAGCGGCTCGGGATCTAGAAGATATCCAATCCTCTAGACTGCCCCGAGGCAGGAGTCCCAAAGGGGAGAGGAGGGACCTTGAGAGGAAGCATCGCGCTGTTCGCGGCGCTGCTGTCGCTCGCAATCGGTGCGGGCCCGGCCGCCGCGACCAGCGTCAGCACACCCGTGAACGTCACGCAGGACCAGACTTCCCAGAACGAAACGCCGCTTGCGGTCAACCCGGCGAACCCCGACATGCTGGTGTCGGGTGCGAATGATTGGGAGTACAACGACGGCTGCGGCGTCTACGTCAGCACGAACGGCGGTACTTCGTGGACCGGCGCGCTGCCCGAGGGCTACGTCCCGGGTGTGACGAAGTTCACGAACAACCCCGACGTGCCTGGCACCGGCGCATTCGACGCCGGCGGCGACCCGTACGTCGCCTTCAGCCCGGACGGCAAGAACGCGTACTTCGTCTGCCAGGCGTTCGACTTCACGCCGCCCTTCGCCATCCGGTTGCTCGTGAACCGCGGCACGGTGACGAGCAGCGGTATCACCTGGCAGACGAGCGGCCTGACGACCGTCTCGGCCTGGAACGGCAACGGGAAGACGCGCGGCGGGAACGGCCAGTTTCCCGACCACGACTCGCTCCACGTCGATCCGGTCAGCGGCCGCATCTACGTCACGTGGGCGCAGTTCGACGGCCTCAAGGGGACCCACTCACCGGTGTACGTCGCGACGTCGACGGACGGAGGCCGCTCGTTCTCGTCTCCGGTGAAAGTCACCGTCGGGAACATCCGCAACAACCAGGACCAGCGCATTGTCACCGCGCCGAACGGAGACGCCTATCTGACGTTCGACAACGGCGTCCAGGGCGGTAAGGGAACCGTTCTGTACGTGACGAAGTCGACCGACGGCGGTTCGACCTGGTCGACGCCGGTGCAGTTCGCGACGCTGGTCAACCCGGTCTGCGTCTTCCCGCCGGGGTGCTTCAACATCTCCGGCGGCGCATTCCGCGCGGGCGGGACGTATCCGGCGCCTGCGTTCGACGCTGTTCGGAACAGGCTTGTAGTCGCGTATGCCGACATCGCGGGCCTCTTCGGCCAGATGTACGTGACGTCGGCGTCGGCGAGCGACCTCACGCACTGGACCGCGCCGCAGGCGATCGCGCCCGCGCCCGCCGACCAGTTCATGGGCGAGCTCGGCATCGCGCCGAACGGCCGCTACGACGTCTCGTTCTACGACCGCGAGTACTCGGCCAACCAGCTCGTCGACCTGACGTACGCGACGAGCTCGAACGGCGGCGCGAGCTGGTCGCGTTTTCGGGTGACACAGACCAGCTTCGACCCGTCGCTCTGGGGTGTCCCCAGCTCCTCGGCGCCGTTCCGGCCGTTCATCGGCGACTACAACGGCATCGTCTCGACGAACGCGTTCGCAGGGATGGCGTTCACGTATGTGGCGCCACCGCAGCCGTTCAACCTCGAAGTCTTCTTCGCGAAGGCGACGCCGTAGACGGAACTCTGGGGGTCCGGCCCGCACGGGCCGGACCCCCACAAAACGCGAACGTCTCCATGACGGATTCGTTACGCGATGGTTAGACGCTGATTAGCGCCCGCGGTGAGTGTGCGGCCTGTCTGAAGCTCACGAAGGGAGACGGGCGATGTCACGCAAAGGTGCGTTGATCGGAATCGCGATTCTCGCGGCGACTGTTGTCGTCGCCGGCGCTGCGAAGGCCGCTCCGCCTGCGCCGCAAATCGTCACCGGACAGGATGCCGGTTGGCCGGATGTCCGCGGCTGGGATGCCAAGGGCCGGTTTGCGCAGCAGTTTGCGCCGTGGGGCGATTGGAACCTCGAGTTCTCCGCGTACGACACGTACCAGCAGGGCGTGCGCGTCGCCGTTGGCGACGTCAACGGTGACGGTCGCCCGGAGATCGTCACTGCACCCGGCAAGGACGCGTGGACGGAGCTCAAGGTCTTCGACGGTCGCAGCTTCAAGCAACTGACAACGCTCCTTCCGTACAAAGACGCGGCCTGGTGGGCCGGCGCATTCATCGCAACCGGCGACACCAACGGCGACGGACGTGATGAGATCGTCGATGGCCTCGACGCCGGGTGCTGCACGACGCTCCACGTGCTGGACGGCGTCAGCGGCAACGACCTCTCGGGCTTCTCTCCGTACGGCAACAACAGCGAGGTCGGCGCGCGCGTCGCGGCCGGCGATCTGAACGGTGACGGTACGGCGGATGTGATCGCTGTTCCCATCGGCAGCACGAGGATCAGCGTCTACCGGCAGTCGGGCGGCGCGCCGTTCCGCGCGCTCGACGCGTTCGGCAGCGAGGTGACCGGGCCGCTCGGGATCGCAGCCGGGAACCTCATCGGTGACGCGCGCGCGGAGATCGTCGCGGCGGCGCCGACATACTCGGGCGTCGAGGTCAAGGTCTTCGACCCCGCTGCCGGAACGCCTGACACGGTGCTGTATCCCTACGGTGATGCAGGCGCAGCCTCCGTGAGCGTTGCGCTCGGCGACGTGAACGGCGATGGGAGACGCGACATCGTCCTCGCGGCGGAGACTCCCGGCGGCACCGAGGTGAAGGCCGTCGACACGGACGGCAGACAGGTGGCCGATTTCTACGTCCTCGACTCGTCGATCGGCCCGGGTGCATCGATCGCAGCCGGCGACCTCGACGGGGACGGCAAGGCCGAGATCGTTCTCGGCGGTGGGCCGACGTCCGCTCCGTGGCCGCCCGACGCGAACGGGCCGGACCAACGTGTCGCCGTCTACGAGGCGGACGGCACCGAGGTGCACGCGTTCGACGCGTATCCGGGGCTCTTCCAGGGCGGTGTGCGCGTCGGGCTCGCGGACGTTCGCGGCGACGGCCGGCCCGAGCTGGTGACCGCGCCCGGCCCGGGCACCGCTCCCGAGATCGAGATCTGGAGCCAGCAGTGGGTGAACGGCGTCGATCGCGGGACACGGCTCGGGCATTTCCTTGCGTACGACTCCGCGTTTCGCGGCGGCGTGTCGCTCGCAACCGGCGACGTGAACGGCGACAGGCACGCCGAGATCGTCACCGGCACCGGGGCTGGCCAACCCGCCGAGGTCCGCGTCTTCGACGGGCAGGGCCGCCTGCTCTACAAGTTCTCTCCGTTCGGCGCATACGACGGCGGCATCAGCGTTGCCGCGGGCGATCTCGACGCCGACGGGCGGGCGGAGGTAGTCGTCGGCACGCTCGCCGCACCCGCACGAATCCGCGTCTACGACGGCACGACCCCGCAGGGACCGACTTTGCTGCCGTTCGGCCCGAACGCCGGAGGCGTGCAGGTCGCCGTAGCGGACGTCGAGGGGAGCGGCAGCGGCCTGATCGTCGCCGGGGAAGCAACGGGCGCTGATCCGAGCCTCAGCCTCGTCAGTCCGGCGACGGGTGCGGTCCTGGCGACCAGGCAGCCGTTCGGAGCCACGATGGACGGCTTGCGCGTTGCTGCCGGTGACCTCGACCGGGACGGACGGGACGAGATCGTCGTCGCTTCGGGCTTCGGCGGCGACAGTCTCGTACATCTCTTCAACGGCACGCTCGCCGAGACAGGCTCGTTCCCCGTCTACGACTGGCGCGGGGCAGGAGTCAACGTCGCGCTAGCACCGCGCATCGGGCTGCCGATCGCAGCCGACGCGCGCACCGTGAAAGAAAAAGCGCGGAGGCGCGCGAAGGTCATCGCCGCGCATTTCCGCGACGCCGCTGGCGGCACGGTCCGCCTGAAGTCCTCGATCGCCTGGGGCGACGGCACCTTTGCCACCGGGACGGTGCTTGCGCGCGGCAACGGCGTCTACGACATCCGCGGCACGAAGCGCTACAGCCGCCCCGGCCGGTATTCGATCACCGTGACGGTGACCGACCCGGACGGACGGACATCCATCGCACACAGCCGCGCGATCGTGGGTCGTCGTTGAGCTAGACAGCCGGGAGCTACACTCGGCACATGGCGCAGGCACCCGTTCTGCCGCGCGGTTTCGAGCTTCCGCTCGAGCCACGGCTGCCGCGAATCGGCTCCATCGACGCCGTCGCGCTCGAAGAGCGGGCGGCGTCGCTGGCGAAGCGGTCGATCAAGCGTGAGGCGAAGGAGTTCGCGCTCGACCTGGCCGTGCGGATGATGGATCTGACGACGCTGGAGGGGCAGGACACGCCCGGCAAGGTGGCCGCGCTCGCCTCAAAGGCCATCCGCCCGGATCCGAGCGACGCGAGCGTCCCGTCGGTCGCGGCGATCTGCGTCTATCCGAATCTCGTGCCGACGGCGGTGCAGCGCACCGAGGGCTCGAGCGTCAAGGTCGCGTCCGTTGCGACGGCGTTCCCGTCGGGCCAGTCACCGCTCGAAGCGAAGTTGGAAGAGGTCCGCTGGGTCGTCGGGCACGGTGCCGACGAGGTCGACATGGTGATCGACCGCGGCGCCTTCCTCTCCGGGCGCTACGCAAAGGTCTACGACGAGATCGTGCAGGTGAAGGAAGCCTGCGGCGACGCGCATCTGAAGGTGATCCTCGAGGTCGCGGAGCTCGGCACCTACGACAACGTGCGCCGAGCGTCGCTGCTGGCGATGGCAGCCGGTGCGGACTTCATCAAGACCTCGACGGGCAAGTTGCCCGGCGCGGCGACGCTGCCGGTGACGCTCTGCATGCTCGAGGCGATCCGCGACGTGCACGAGGAAACCGGGCGTATGGTCGGCATGAAGCCCGCCGGTGGAATTCGCCAGGCGAAGCAGGCCGTCCAGTACCTCGTCCAGCTGCATGAGACGCTCGGGCCCGACTGGCTGACGCCGGATCTCTACCGGCTCGGTGCGTCGTCACTCCTGAACGACGTGCTGATGCAGCTGCGGAAGGAGAAGACGGGCGCGTACCAAAGCCCGGATTACTTCACCGTTGACTGAGCTCGAGCGAAAGCACGACCGCGCGCCGGTCCCGTCCGAGTGGACGTACGCGCCCGCACCCGAGGCGCGGGACATCGTCACGCTGCAGGAGCGCTACGGCCACTTCGTCGGTGGGGACTGGCTCGAGGCTAAGGAGACCTACACCACGATTTCCCCGGCGACGGAGGAGCCGCTCGCAGAGGTCGGGCAGGCGACGCCCGAGGAGGTGCACGCCGCGGTCGCGGCAGCGCGCAGCGCCTTCGAAAACGGTTGGTCTGCGATCGCGCCCTCGGAGCGCGCGAAGTACCTGTTCCGCATCGCGCGCATCCTGCAGGAACGATCACGCGAATTCGCGGTGCTCGAGTCGCTGAACGGCGGCAAGCCGATCAAGGAGTCGCGCGATGTCGACCTGCCGCTCTCCGCCGCGCACTTCTTCTACTACGCGGGCTGGGCGGACAAGCTCGAGTACGCGTTCCCGAACCAGCGCCCGCGGCCGGTCGGCGTCGCCGGGCAGATCATCCCTTGGAACTTCCCACTGCTGATGCTCGCGTGGAAGATCGCGCCGGCGCTTGCCGCCGGGAACACCGTGGTGCTGAAGCCGGCCGAGACGACGCCGCTGTCCGCGCTGCTCTTCTGTGACGTGCTCCGCCAGGCGGAGCTGCCTGCCGGCGTGGTCAACATCGTCACCGGCGACGGCCGCACGGGTGCGGAGATCGTCAAGTCGGACGGCGTCGACAAGGTCGCGTTCACGGGCTCGACGGACGTCGGGAAGGCGATCCAGCGCGAGCTCGCGGGCACCGGCAAGAAGCTGACGCTCGAGCTGGGCGGCAAGGCCGCGAACATCATCTTCGACGATGCCGCGCTCGACCAGGCGGTCGAGGGGATCGTCAACGGCATCTACTTCAACCAGGGGCACGTGTGCTGCGCCGGATCGCGGCTGCTCGTACAGGAATCGATCTCCGAGCCGGTCGTCGAGAAGCTCAAGCGCCGGCTCACGACGCTCCGCGTCGGCGATCCGCTCGACAAGAACACCGACGTCGGCGCGATCAACTCGAAGCAGCAGCTCGAGAAGATCCAGGAGCTCGTGGCCTCCGGCGCCGAGGAGGGCGCCGAGATCTACCAGCCGCCCTGCCGGCTTCCGGAGAAGGGATACTGGTTCGCGCCGACGGTCTTCACCAACGTCGCTCAGAGCTACCGCATCGCCCAGGAGGAGATCTTCGGTCCCGTCCTCTCGATCCTGACGTTCCGCACGCCGGAAGAGGCCGTCGAGAAGGCGAACAACACGCCGTACGGCCTCAGCGCGGGGGTCTGGACGGAAAAGGGCTCGCGCATCCTCTGGATGGCGGAGCGTCTCCGCGCCGGCGTCGTTTGGGCCAACACGTACAACCGCTTCGATCCGGCCTC
>DATFTK010000124.1:0-8317 GCA_035262005.1 Gaiellaceae bacterium
TGATCTACGTCGACTTCGAGACGCTTGAGCGCACGCCGAAGCTCAGCGCAGAATGGTTTCGCGCGGCCGTGAGGCAGAACGCAGTGGCCTAAATCGCGATCGGCTCGCTCCGCTCCGGCGTCGCGCTAGACGCTCATCCGGGGGATGTCTTCTACGACCAGGATGGGCGGTTCGTCGGGGTCGGTCTGGCGAACATCGACCACCCGCAGCGTCCGTGCGCCGAGCGGGATCGTATCGCCCGTACGCCACAACGCGACGATGGTCGTCAACGACGGCGGGTCGGCGGGTGCGCAGTCCACGGGTCACGAGCTTGAAGGTGAGTGTGCTCGCCATCCGGTCTCCTTCCGTGGGGCCGGACGGCTCGTTGACGATATCGCGCCGCGAAGTTCAACCGGACATTTCTGGACATTTCGCCGAGTCGACGTGACGACAACCTGAGCGCGCGCAACAAAAAGCCCCCGTTTACCGGGGGCTTTGAATGGTGCGCCTGGCAGGAATCGAACCTGCGACCTTGCGCTCCGGAGGCGCACGCTCTATCCCCTGAGCTACAGGCGCGAGGGCGTCTAGTGTAGCCCCGATGGACGTCACCGCCCGGATCGCGACGCTCGAGCTCGCGGAGACCTTCGTCATCTCGCGCACGTCGCAGGACACGGCCGAGGTCGTCCAGGTCGAGCTTCGCCACGACGGCGTCTCCGGCTTCGGCGAGGCGGCGCCGATCGAGCGCTACGGCGAGAGCGCGGAGTCCGCGCTGCAGTACCTAGAGGACCTCGACGACGTCCTCGGCGACGATCCGTTCGCGCTCGAGCACATCGAGGAACGCCTGGAGCCGCGCGAGTGGGCCGCGCGGTCGGCACTCGACGCGGCGCTCCACGACCTGCAGGGAAAGTTGACGGGACTGCCCGTCTGGCGGCTCCTCGGCCTCCGCCGGGAAGGGCCGCCGACGTCGTGGACGATCTGGCTCGGCGAGCCCGACGACATGGCGGCGCGTGCGGCGAAAGTGGCCGACCGCTTCCTGCGGCTGAAGCTGAAGCTGGGAGCGGGTGACGGCCGTGACGTCGATCGCGTGCGCGCCGTGCGCGAGGTGACAGAGGCGCCGCTGCAGGTCGACGTCAACGAGTACTGGACGGTCGACGAGGCGCTCGACGCCCTTCCGCAGCTCGCCGAGCTCGGCGTGCAGTACTGCGAGCAGCCGCTCCCCGCCGGCGACGCCGACGGCGCCCGCCTGAAGGAGGCGTCGCCGATTCCGATCTACCTCGACGAGGACTGCCATCGGCTCGGGGACGTTGCGACCTGCGCCGAGCGCGCACATGGGATCAACATCAAGCTCGCGAAGTCTGGCGGCATTCGCGAAGCGGTCCGGATGACCCACGCGGCGCGCGCACTCGGGCTCGGCGTCATGCTCGGCTGCATGATCGAATCCGGCCTCGGGATCGGTGCGGCCGCGCAGATCGCGTCGCTCTGCGACCACGTCGATCTCGACGGGAACCTCCTGCTCGCGCACGACCCATGGCCTGGCGTCGAGCTGGTCGACAGCGTCCAACTTCCCGCAAACGACCCGGGGCTCGGTGTCACAGAAGAAGTACCTGATCCTCGCTGAGGCGTTCTCGCACGACCCGCATTACGGCAAGACCCTCCGGGGAGTGATGCGCTACCGGCGCGAGTCGGTCGTCGCGATCCTCGATACGCAGCGCGCAGGCCAGAGCGATGACGGCGTGCCGATCGTCGCCAATGTGGAGGAGGGGGTCCGGTATCGGCCTGACACCGCGCTCGTCGGCGTCGTCACGCAGGGCGGCCGTTTCCCGGGTGACTGGCAGGAGGTCCTCAAGAGCTGTGTCACGCACGGGCTCGACCTCGAGAACGGGTTGCATGTCCGCCTCCACGACATCCCCGGGCTGCCCGAGCTTGCGCGCGAGCACGGCGTCGAGCTGCGCGACCTGCGCGCACCGCCGGCTGATCTGAGCACCGCAACCGGCGCGAATCTCGACGTCGACGCCACGATCGTCCTCACGGTCGGCTCCGACTGCGCGATCGGAAAGATGACCGCGACCTGCGAGCTCGACCTCGAGGCGCGCACGCGCGGGCTGCGCTCCGTCTTCGTCCCGACCGGACAGACCGGAATTGCGATTGCGGGCTGGGGGATCGCCGTCGACGCCGTGGTCTCGGACTTTCTCGCGGGCGCCGCCGAGCGGCTCGTCGTCGAGGGCGCGACGCGCGGCGACTTGCTCTGGGTGGAAGGGCAGGGCGCGATCCTGCATCCGATCTACAGCGGCGTCACGGTGGGGCTGATCCACGGCAGCGCCCCGCACCTGTACGTCCTGTGTCACGAGCTGGGGCGGACGATCACCGAGGGCGACCCGACGCAGTCGCCGCTCCCGAGCCTCTCCGAGCTGATCGACCTGCACGAGCGGATGTCACTCAGGAAACGTCCGGCCAAGGTCGTCGCGATCGCGCTGAACACGTCGGTCGTCTCGGAGGACGACGCGCGCACGGCGATCCGGGTGGCCGAAGAGGAGACCGGCCTGCCGGCCGATGACCCCGTGCGCTTCGGCGCCGGAAAACTCCTCGAAGCGGTACTCAACGCGCGACTCTGATCTGCCGAGATAGGGCTCATGAGGCGGATCACTGCGGTCCTGGCATGCGCGTGCCTCGCGCTCGCCCTTGCGGGCGCGGCGTCGAGCACGACCTTCGGCGTTGCGGACGACGCCGGCAAGTACGCAGAGGACGGCGGCGCGGGCTTCTTCACGATGCTCACGCAACTCGGGATGACCGAGAACCGCATGGCCGTCTTCTGGGATCCGTCCCAGCCGAACACGATCGTCGACCAGGCGTTCCTGGACCGTGCGATCCCGCAGGCGCAGGCGCGTGGGATCGACGTCATGCTCGCGATCTATCCGCTGAAGGCGCACGCGCTCGTCGACACGCCGAACGGGATTCAGCTGTTCGCGCAGTACGCGGCGAAGGTCGCGGAGCGGTACCCGTACGTCCGCAAGTTCATCTGCCTCAACGAGGGCAATCAGCCGCGCTTCCATCAGCCGCAGTTCGACGACCATGGCAACGGGATCTCCGGGTACGTGCAGGAGCAGGCGATGGCGGCGTGCTACGACGCGCTCAAGGCAGTCGACCCCGGCATCGACGTGATCGCGTTCGGGCTCTCGCCGCGGGGCAACGACGACTTCGACGCGCCGAGCAACGTCTCGCACTCGCCGATCCGGTTCCTCGAGGAGGTCGGCGACGCGTACCGCCAGAGCGGCCGGACGAAGCCGATCGCCGACGACCTCTCGGTGCACTGCTACCCGAACGTGAACACCGACGCGCCGTCGGTCGGCTATCTGTGGCCGAAGGTCGGGTGCGCCAACCTCGACCGGCTCAAGCAGGCATGGTGGGACGCGTTCCACGGAACCGCGCAGCCGCTCTTCCGGGAGAGCGGCGACAACGGCGGGCCGCACGTGCGCGTCTTCGTCGACGAGGTCGGCTACCAGGCAAAGATCGCACCGGAGAAAGCGTCTCTGTACAACGGCTCGGAGAACGTCCCGCTGATCGACGACTCCACGCAGGGCCAGTACTACGCGCAGCTGATCGCGCTGATGGCATGCGACCCCGACGTCGCGCTGCTCAACTTCTTTCATGCCGTCGACGAGACGAACCTCGCTGCCTGGCAGAGCGGCGTCGTGCTGCCCGACGGGACACACCGCGCGTCGTTCGACGCCGTGAAGAACGCGATCCTGGCGAACCAGTCGTGTCACGGGAAGACGGCCGAGTGGCGGCATGCCGACCATGTCGTCGGTGCGCGCGCGACGTTCAAGACGCTGCCGCGCGCCTTCGTCGTGCGCGCCGATGAGGGATTCACGTACGAGGTAACGATCACGCGGCCCTCGAGCACGCGCCGCCTGACCGGTGCGGACGGCACCGGTGACGCGGCACGCGACGTATTGTTCAAGCTCCCGAAGCTCAAGAAGGGCTCCTACCGCGTGCGCGTCGTCCTGCGCGCGGAGACGAATCCCGACCGCACGACCGTCTTCTCGCGCGGCTTTCGCGGCGCCTGAGACGTGGCCGTTTTGGCCGCTGGCAAGCGGCCGCGTTTGCGATATAAGGATCGACATGTCCGATCCTCGCGTGGCGAAGCTCGGGGACCTGCTCGTCAACTACTCGCTCGAGCTGCGGCCCGGACAGCTCCTCCGGATCGACGCCGGCACGGTGGCCGCCCCGCTCGTGACCGAGGCGTACCGCTCGGCGCTGCGAGCCGGCGCCCATCCGCGCACGCGCATCGACGTCGAAGGACTCGACGTGATCACCGTCGAGGAGGCGAGCGACGACCAGCTGGTCTTCGTGTCGGAGATCGAACGCTTCGAGGTGGAGCAGGTCGACGCCGTGATGACGATCTGGGCGGATCGCAACACCCGCGCGCTCACGGGCGCTGACCCGCAGCGAGTGAGCCGGCGGATCGGCTCCCGCCACGAGCTGACGACGCGGTTCTGGGAGCGGATCGACTCGGGGCAGGCGAAATGGGTGGGCGGGCGCTTTCCGACGGAGGCGCACGCACAGGACGCGGACATGTCGCTCCCTGCGTACGAGGACTTCGTGTACGGCGCGTGCCACGTGCGGCCCGACGAGGATCCTGTTGCGTACTGGCGCAACGTCTCCGCCGAGTTGAACACGCGCGCGCGAGAGCTCGAGACGTTCGGCGAGCTGCGGATCGTCGGGCCGGATACCGACCTGCGCGTGAACGTCGAGGGCCGCCGGTGGCTCGCGGCTGACGGGAAGCTGAACATGCCCGACGGCGAGATCTTCACGAGCCCCGTCGAGACGGAGACCGAGGGCGAGATCCGGTTCTCGTTCCCGGCGATCTTCCACGGGCGCGGGGTGGAGGACGTGCGGTTGCGGTTCGAGGGCGGCCGCGTCATCGCCGCCGAGGCGAAGAGGGCGAACGACTATCTCCAGTCGCTGCTCGACCTGGACGACGGGGCGCGCATCCTGGGTGAGGTGGCGTTCGGTCTCAACTACGAGATCGACCGCTTCACGCGCGACATCCTCTTCGACGAGAAGATCGGCGGCACCGTGCACCTCGCGCTCGGTTCGAGCTTCAAGAAGCTCGGCGGGGAGAACGACTCGGCCCTCCACTGGGACATGATCTGCGACCTCCGCGCCGACGGTGAGGTCTATGCCGACGGCGAGCTCGTGTGGAAGGCCGGGCGTTTCATGCACGAGCCGGGACTGGTGGGCGCCGCGTCCTGAGCACTTGACAGGGCGAACAGGTGTTCGATACGCTTCGAACACATGTTCGTCAGGCTCGGTCTCCTCGTCTTCGTCGTAGCGCTCGCGGTCGGGCTGGCCGCGCGTCCGTCCGGGAGTGCTGGCAGGCCCGTCGGCTACGTCGTCCAGCCGTCCGACACGCTCTGGTCGATTGCTGCGAAGCACTATCCGGGCGACCCCCGCGAGGGCATCTGGAAGCTGCAGCACCGGAACCACCTCCGAGACACGATGCTCGTGCCGGGTCAGCGGCTCGTTCTGCCGTAGCCGTCAGAGGTCGCCGAGGGGCAGGCCGGCGGTGTAGACGCGTTCGCCGCGAAAGAGGCGCCGCTGCGGGTCCCATGGAAAGAGGATCCCGACTTGCCAGGTGAGTCGCTCTCCGGACGGCGGGAAGCCGAGCCAGTCGGCCTCGTGCGTTCCCGAGACATCCGCTTCCTCGTAGACGCCCTGCGGGCCGATGACGATGCCGCTGAGGTCGAAGTGGATGTCCGGGAAGGCGGCGAGCAGCCCCGTGTAGAAGCGGGCGGCCCCGTCGTGGCCTTCCCAACGGCGGCCGGTCTGCACGAGCTCGTAGACGCAGTCCTCGGTCAGCGTCGAGATCAGCCCCGGCAGATCGCGGTTGTCCTCGGCGATCGAGTGCCTCTTCCAGAGCTCCCGGATCTCGTCGTGCTCCGGGGCAGTCGGTTCGAGGCGGATGAGGTCGCGCACGTCGGTCACGACGACTCCCAGAACTCACGAATGCGCTGGTTGAAGACACTGCCGAGCTTCTGCGGGCTGTGCGACGCGGGAAGAATCGCGCGTTCGGGCTCGAGCCGCTCGTCGAGCACGTCGCACACCGCGCGGAAGGCCGCGCCGGCGAGCGCGCGCGCCGAGTCGGGCGCCGGGCACCAGTCGCCCTGCACGAGCAGCACGCGCAGCCGCGCACGCGCAAGGTCGTCGAGCGGGATCTGCGCCTCCCAGGGCGGGCGCTCGGTCATCGACGCGCGCGCAGCCCGCAGCACCTGCCCTTCGAGCGGCAACGGCCGCGCCGGGAAGCCGAAGCCGCGCAAGAACATGGCGCGGTACTCGCTCGGATCCTGCGTGACGCGGGCCGCAGAATCGATGTTGGCTATCAGCTCCTCGACCGCGGGATCGCCGCGCGCAACGCCGAACGCCGGCGGCTCGATCAGGACGAGCGAGCGCACGGCGTCGGGTCGCCGCGCAGCCGCGAGCAACGAGACGACGCCGCCGTACGAATGGCCGACAAGATGCGCTCCGTCATCGAGCAGGTCGGCGACGTCGCCGGCGTCGCGCTCGAAATCGACGCGGCCGTCCGGGGGCGAGGCGCCGAAGCCGCGGCGGTCGAGCAGGAGCAAGCGGTAGTCGTCGGCGAGCGAGCGCTGCTCGCGCCACGTCTCCTCGCCCCAGCCGAAGCTCCCATGCACGAATACGGCCGGTTCGCCGTCGCCCCACACGGTGACGTGGACGCCGCTTGCGGTGAGCACGCGCAGAGGTTACGCGCACCGTGCCCGCGCGCGGGGCGAACCTAGAATCGGGCCGTGGATCTCGACGTCGTCTTTCTCGGCACCGCCGGCTCGATGCCGACGGCACAGCGGGCGCCGGCGGCGCTGCTCCTGCGACGCGGCGGCGACAAGCTTCTCTTCGATTGCGCTGAGGGGACCCAGCGACAGCTCCTCCGCTCGTCCGTCGGCCTCCTCGAGCTGGAAGAGGTGTTCCTGACCCACTTCCATGCCGACCACGTCCTCGGCCTTCCCGGGATGCTCAAGACGTTCGCGCTGCGCGGCCGTGAGCTCCCGCTCACGGTGTACGGGCCGCACGGGCTCGTCGACCTGGTCGCCTCGCTGAGGCGAGTGCTGGGGAGGCTGACGTACGAGCTGAAGCTCGTCGAGCTCGACACGGGCGACGCGCTCGAGCGCGACGGGTACCGGCTCGCGACGTTCGGGGTTGCGCACGGCGTCTCGGCGCTGGGGTGGTCGTTGATCGAGGCGACTCGCCCTGGGCGCTTCGACGTCGAGGCGGCCGACCGGCTCGGCGTTCCGAACGGGCCGGCGAGGGGTGCGCTGCAGCGCGGGGAGGCGGTGGGCACCGTCAAGCCCGAGGACGTGCTCGGACCGTCGCGCGCGGGACGAAAGGTCGTGATCACGGGCGACACGGCACCGTCGGACGAGATCGTCGAGGCGGCGTGGGGCGCAGATGTGCTCATCACAGAAGCGACGTTCTCCGACGAGGAGCGCGAGCGGGCGGCCGAGACGAGGCACCAGACGGCGACGCAGGCGGCGGAGGTCGCGCAGCGGGCCAAGGTCGGCCTGCTGGCGCTCACCCACCTCTCGAACCGCTACTTCGGGCCCGAGATCGCGGAGGAGGCACGCGCGATCTTCACCGAGACCGTCGTGCCACGCGACTTCGATGTGGTCGAGGTCCCATTCGCCGAGCGGGGGATGCCGCACCTGGTCAAGGGCGGGGCGTCTCGCCGTCGCGAGCAAGAGGTCGTATCATCGGCGCCGCAATGACCGAGATGGTGCGAGTCGCGGTGGCCGGGGACGTCGCCGAAGCCGAGGAGATCCAGGAGATCCTCCGGGCCGCCGGCATCGACACCGAACTTCACGACGGCGAGGACGACTCCGTCACCGTCTCGGTGCCCGAAGACTCGGTCGAGCAGGCGCAGGACGCCATCGAGGCGATGACCGAACCCGACGATCTCGTCGGCGAGCCTTAACCGAGCGACCCGCGGAAGATCGTCTGCACCGGCGTCGTGGGCGGCGACCGGGGCGACTGAAGGCCGGAAACCCGAAGCGGCAGTTCCCGTCCATCCGGTGGACTCGCTACAGTCCACCGGAGTCCGAACCCCTTTAACCCGGTCCAGTGAGGCCGGAAAGGAGTCGAATGAACGTGCCTGCGCCCGCTGCGGCGGAGAAAGTGGTGCTGGACGCCGACGGATTGCGTCGCACGCTCTCCCGCATCGCGCACGAGATCATCGAAGGCAATCCGGACCTGCGTCGCGTCGCGCTGGTCGGGATCCAGACGCGCGGCGTCCCGCTCGCGCAGCGGCTGCGGCGGCTGGTCGAGGAGC
>DATFTK010000125.1:0-13719 GCA_035262005.1 Gaiellaceae bacterium
AATCCGATCCGAACGAGAAATTCACATGCCCCGCGGGAACAGCAGGAAGGGCGACGCTGCTCGACGGGAAAGTGAACAGTCAGCCTGATTCGTTCGCCACTGGTGACTTCTGTGGGATGCACATCCTCGACTTCGGCGGCACCGTCGGCGCACCCGCGCACGTTGTGGTCACGGTCAACCAAACAACAGCCTAACTCCACACGGACAGCCGGCGTCCAGGGCGAGCTATCCCGTTCTAACTCGTCCACGCCAACGGCTCTCCTTCCGTGACGTCGTTCGGCGAGCGTCGGCGCCCCTCGCGGGCTGGGGCGCCGATGACTCGGCCGAAACGGACCATAGCCACGGACACCGGACCTCGGCGCTGCGCCTGGATCGGCCGGCGACGGCCGCGCGTACACGCGCCGGTACGACCGTGAGAAGCGAATGGAGCAGGTACGTTCCCTGTCCTGGCAACGGCTCACCGACCGGAACCCGCAAATTGCGGAGAGCCAATTAGGTGAGTCGCTTGGAGTGGGGGCGGGAGGATTCGAACCTCCGAAGGCTGAGCCAACGGGTTTACAGCCCGTCCCCTTTGGCCGCTCGGGAACACCCCCACGAGCAGGCGGATTGTAGCCTCCACCTCGTGGAGCGCTTCGATGTCGCAGTGGTCGGCGCCGGGCCGGCCGGCTCGACGGCTGCGTATCGCCTCGCGCGCGCGCACGCGCGCGTCTTACTAGTAGAAAAAGCCCGCTTCCCTCGCGACAAGCCCTGTGGCGGCGGTCTGACGATGCGCGCGGTACGGCAACTGCCGTTCTCCGTCGAGCCAGTCGTGGAGGACCGGATCACCCGTGCCCGGTGCCGGCTCAAGTTCGGGCCAGTGATGGAGCGGAACTCGGACCACGTCCTCTGCTTGATGACACAGCGGCGCCGACTCGACGCGTTCCTCGTCGAGCAGGCCGCCGCCGCCGGCGTGGACTTCCGCGACGGCGTCCGCGCCGAGGTCGAATCCGACTGCTCCGTGCGGGTCGACGGGCGCCGCGTGCACGTCGATGCCGTCGTCGGCGCAGACGGCGCGAACGGCGTCACCGCGAAGGCGCTCGACCTCGGCGGCGGGATCGTCAACGGCGTCGCGCTGGAGGGCAACCTCCCCTACGAGCGGCTCCCGCCTGACCGTTGGCGCGGGATGCTCGTGCTCGAGCTTGCGACTCTTCCGGGCGGTTACGGCTGGATCTTCCCGAAGGGCGACCACGTCAACATCGGTGTCGGCGGGTGGGGCAGCGAGGGCCCGCGCCTCCGTGCCCATCTCAAGCTCCTGTGCGAGCACTACGGCATCTCGGTTGACGAGCTCTCGAACCTCCGCGGGCACCGACTGCCGATGCGGCGCCCGGAAACGCAGCTCGCTCGTGGCCGCGCGCTGCTCGTCGGCGACGCGGCCGGCGTGCTCGATCCCGTGTCGGGGGACGGGATCTACGAGGCCCTGGTCACGGGCAAGCTCGCTTCCGAGCACATCCTCGCGGGGACGGTCGCGGACTACGACCGCGCGGTCCGCGAACGGCTCGACCCGCTCTCGTCGGCCGGCTGGGGCGCGAAGAAGGCGCTCGACCGCTTCCCGCGCGCGGTCTTCGCGATCATGCGCCTGCCCGTCACCTGGCGCGTGCTCGAGAAGCTGATGCTCGGTGAGGTCGCCCATCCTGGCGAGGCGAAGGGAGCCGGACGGACGGCGATGAGGCTGATCGAAGGACTGGCGCGGGCGGCCTAAAACGAACTGCTGGCGTCAGACCCTGCGGGGGTCAGACCCGTTAAGGAAACCAGGCGGACATGCCGATGCATGGCTGTCCCGCCATGGAACTCAATCCCCTGCTCAGGCGCGCCGTCGAGCTCGGCGCCAGCGACATTCACCTGAAGGTCGGCGTCCCGCCGATCCTCCGGCGCGACGGCTCGCTCGGCCCGCTCGAGGGTACGCCGGCCGTCTCCGACCGCGACGCCGAGGAAGTGCTCCAGGCCGTCGGCAGGCGCGCCCCCGACCGCCTCGCGGCGTTCCCGGACACGGGCGACCTCGACATCGCGTACCAGGAGGAGGACCTGCCGCGCTTCCGCGTGAACGCCTTCCGCCAGCGCGGGCACATCTCGTTCGCGTTTCGCGTCATCCCGAAGAACGTCCCGAACTTCGAGATGCTCAACCTCCCCGCCGGCGTGCGCCGCCTCGCCGAGGAGCACCGTGGCCTCGTGCTCGTCACCGGCGCGACCGGCTCCGGAAAGACGACGACGCTCGCCGCGATGATCGACCACATGAACAAGACGAGGAAGCAGCACATCGTTACGATCGAGGACCCGATCGAGGTGCTGCACGGCGACCACTCGTGCATCGTCAACCAGCGCGAGATCGGCCTCGACACGACGGACTTCATGCAGGCCCTGCGCCGGGCTCTGCGTCAGGACCCGGACGTGATCCTGATCGGCGAGCTCCGCGACGCCGAGACGGCGCAGACCGCGCTGCAGGCGGCTGAGTCCGGTCATCTCGTCCTCTCGACGCTGCACACGGTCGACGCCGCCGAGACGCTCGGCCGGATGATCGAGTTCTTCCCGGAGGCCAAGCAGCAGATGATCCGCTCTGTCATGGCGGGCGTCCTCCGCGGCGTCATCAGCCAGCGGCTGCTGCCGCGCATCGACGGCGGGCGGGTCGCCGCCGTCGAGGTGATGATCAACAACAACCGCATCGCCGACCTCATCCGCGAGAACAAGCCGGAGGCGATCACAGACGCGATCGACGAAGGCGCCTATTTCGACATGCAGACGTTCTCGCAGTCCCTGATCGATCTCGTCGTCGAAGGCGTCGTCGACCAGGAGACCGCCGCCAACGCGGCGACGAACCGGCACGACTTCCTGGTCACGCTCGAGCGCGCACTGAAGCAGCAGCGCGCCGATCTCAAAGCAGCGCAGAAGGACGACGAAGAGCCGAAGCCCGCAGCGCCTCCGCCCCCGCCACCGCCCGAGATCGAAGTCCCGCAGCTCCGCCTCGCGCAAGCCGGCGACTAATGCGCCGCCCCCTCGTCGTTGCGGTCGCGACGCTCGCGCTCCTCACCGGCCCTGCCGCCGCGCAGCCCCCGGTTCTCGGCTTCACGCTCTCGGCCGCGCCTCACAGCAGCGCCTCGCTGCCGAGCGCGACAGTCCCCAACGCGCCCGGCCAGATCTCGGTCCCGATCTCGTTCACGACGCCGCCGGCGCTGACGCACCTCCTTGATCTGAACGAGCTCCACCAGCTCTGGCAGCGCGCTGGTGCCGCCTACGGCATTCCGTGGAACGTTCTCGCCGCGATCAACAAGGTCGAATCGAACTTCGGCCAGAACATGGGGCCGAGCTCTGCAGGGGCGATCGGATGGATGCAGTTCATGCCGTCGACCTGGCTCCGGTGGGGCGTCGATGCGGACGGCGACGGCGTTGCCGACCCGTGGAGCCCGACCGACGCGGTCTACTCCGCGGCGCGCTACCTCGCAGCCTCGGGCGGCCAGACGGACATCTACGGCGCGGTCTTCTCCTACAACCACGCGGATTGGTACGTGCAGGAGGTGCTGGACCTCGCGCGGGTGTACGGCAGTGGGACGGTCGCGCAGACAGCCGATCTGCAGCGGCTCCAGCAGGCGCTCGACAAGGCACGGGCGCGCGTCGTCGCCGCAAACAAGGTGCTCGCCGCCGCGCGCGACCATGAACGCTCGCTCAGGTCCGCTTCCGCGCAGCTGCACGCGCGGATCGACACGGCCGCGCTGCTCTCCGACCGCCTGGCGGCCCAGCGCAGCGCCGTTCAGTTCGACGTCCACCTCGACGCCGCGCGGTCAGCCATTGAGGATGCGCAGACGGCGCTCGAGCAGGCTCAGTCCGGGTTGCAGGCGGCGCAGCAGCAGGCCGAGGCGCCGTCGTTCACACCGGCCGTCGGCTCGCTGCTCGGCGCACCGTCGTACAACGGGCGGTGGGTGTTCCCGGTCGGCGGCGGGCCGGAAGTCGTCTCGGCGGCACACACGCACCACGACTATCCCGCGGTCGACATCGCCGCGCCGCAGGGGTCGCCGGTCTACGCGATCGCGAACGCCGTCGTGGTCAACGCGTGGCACGAGGTCGACCCGCGCTGCGGCATCGGCATGACGATCCGGACCGAGGACGGCCAGACCTGGACCTACTGCCACCTGGCGGTGCTCGACCCGACGATCACTGACGGCGTCTCGCTCGCGGCCGGGACGCAGGTCGGCCTTGTCGGGATGACAGGAGACGCAACCGGCCCGCACCTCCATCTCCAGCTCCAGCCGCCGACGAGCTGGCCGCAGTACCAGCCATGGTTCGAGGGCTTCGCCGGCAAGGCGTTCCGCTGGCAGGACGCGCCGACGCTGGTCGAGCTGCCGGATAGTCAGCCGGCGCCGGCTCGGGTCTTCAGCGTCGTCCCCGAAACGGGGGATGGCGTGATCGCCTTTACCCGCACCGGGGGTTGAGTTCACGCCGACCGTTGCCGATGGCCGGAGCATGGCTCTGCGGATAGCCACTCGCTTGCCGCGCCTTGCGATCGTCGGAGTCGTGCTGCTGCTTGCGAGCGCGACGCTCGCCGTCGGCGCGGCGAAGAAGATGGCTGCGACGCCCCAGGGCGCGCCTGCCCCGGTCGCGATTCCCACGGTCACGGTCCCCGACATCAAGGGGCAGGCATTCGTCTTCGCGAAGGGCACGCTCGAGGACGCCGGGCTCGCCTGGAAGGTCGTCGGCAGCGTGCACGGCTTCGCCGCCAACAAGGTCGCGACCCAGAGCCCTGCCGCAGGGACGAAGCTCAAGGACACCGGCGCGCCGACGATCACGGTCAAGCTTCAGCGCACCTCGTATCCTGAGCAAGGCGAGCCGGAGGATGTCTCCCCGTACTTCGGCACCTCGGTGCAGCCGATCGGCCTCAAGCCGACGACCCCGGTCCCGGCCGCCACGCCCAAGCCTGCGGCGCCGCCGGCGACGAAGCAGCCTGCGGCACCGAAGCAGGCAGCGTCGCGCAAGCCCGATTTCGTCGTACGCGCCGCTCCGAAGGAGCCCTCCGACGAGATGCCGCTCACGCAGCGCGCGAAGCTGCTGGCCGGCTTCATCGACTCGCACCCGAAATCGGCGGCGAACGTTCGCCGCTTTCTCTACCAGCACAGCTGGATCGTCACCGGCGCGAAGTTCGGCTGGTGGCACGGGGCGGACGCGCTCCGCGAGCTGATCGCCGCCGACGAAGCCGCACAGCACCGCTGGGGCATCGGCCGGAAGAGCGAGCTCGTCGCGCGCGCGGCGCTCGCGGAGGTCGAAGCGAGGAGCAAGTGATCGAGCGGGTGCGGTCGCGCCTCAGGGGAGAGGCGGGTTACAGCCTCGTGGAGATGCTCACCGTGATGGTCATCATGAGCATCGTCTTCGCCGGGATCACGGACATCTTCGTGTCCGGCTCGAAGGCGCAGACCGAGCAGGACAACCGCTTCCAGGCCGAGCTGACGACGCGCCTCGCGCTCGACAAGGTCCGGCGCGACATCCACTGCGCCTCGAGCATCCAGAACTACACGACCTCGTTCGCGACCATGAAGATCTCGGGCTGCAGCGGCGGCGACGTCAGCTGGTGCACAGCCGCGGTGTCGGGCTACTCGAACCGCTACCGGCTCTACCGGCAGCTGGGCACGAGCTGCGCCGACGGCACCGGGACGATGTACGCCGACTACCTGACGAGCGGCGCGGTCTTCCCCACGAACCCGACGACCGCGTACACGGCCGGTTGCGGCTGTCTCGAGGCGCTGCCCGTCGATCTCAAAGTCAGCAACAAGGGCAGCGCCGTAATCGACGCCTATGAGCTGCAGGACACCATCTACCTCAGAAACAGCGCGAGGATCTGAGATGAGGCTGCTACGAAGACTTCGGTCGGACGAGCAGGGCTTCGCGCTCGTGATCGCGCTCGCCGTGACGGTCGTGTTCAGCATGACGGTGATCACGGTGATCGAAGCGGCCTCGTCGAACTCGCGCAGCTCCGACCGCTCCAAAGGCCGCGTGTCCGCATACACGCTGGCCGAGGCCGGCATCAACAACGCGGCATCGATCCTCAGCAAGAGCAACCCGTTCGACCAACACCTCCTGCATCCTCAGGGCTCGTATCAGCCGGCCGACTGCTCGAGCCCGCCCGCGAACCCGACCGGTCAACCGCTGCTCGGGAATACCTGCAGCCCGTACACGTGGAGCTACGACGGCGGCACCACGACGATGTGGGGCTGGCTGGACACGAATACGTCCAACTGGACGATCACGTCGACCGGCACCGTGCGCAACGCCTTCGCCACCAACAGCACATCGCGCACGCTGACGGCGACGATCCACATGCGGCCGCAGGCGTCCCAGCTCAACGTCGTCGCGGCCTGGAACTACGTCTTCGTCAGGGACACGACGCCGGGCGTCTGCAACGTCACGCTCGACCAGACGACCACCCTGAGTTCATCGCTCTACGTCGAAGGCAACCTCTGTTTCAAGAACGCCGCGAGCATCTCCGAGTCGAACACCAGCGATCCGGTCTTCCTCGAGGTTCGCGGAAAGATCGTCTGGTTGAGCGGCGCATCGAAGGGCGTTGGCGACACAGGCCTCGCGAACAACGGCCAGATCACCTCGGCGAAGATCGCCGGAGGCTGCGCGAGCTCGATCAACGGAACCGGCCACACCTGCAGCACTCCGAGCGACTACTTCTACGTCAAGGCCGGGGGTTACAGCACGAGCGCACCGGCGATCAACGCGCCGACGCTGACGTCGACCGATTGGGACGGCTACTACCAGAACGCGACGATCAGTCGACTCAAGCCGTGCAACTCCGGGGGCCTGCCCGGAACGAGCTTCGACAACGACACGGCCCGCAACACCAGCCTGCCGAGCACGTTCGTGCTGACGGCGGCCAGTGCCTACACGTGCGTGACGACCGTCAACGGGAAGGTCGTCGGGACCCTGACCTGGGATCCCAGCACCCGTTTCCTCGACGTTCGCGGGACGGTCTTCATCGACGGCAATGTCTCCATCGACGGGGTCGTCAAGTATCGCGGCGTCAACGTCAACGGCGTCCATCCTGCCGGCACGGACGGCTCGGACGGCGAAGGCGGTCAGATGGTGATGTACGTGTCCGGCACTGTCTCGCTGTCGAACACCGGCGTGTTCTGCGGGTGGGACATGGTGCACGACACGAGCGCGTACAGCGGCGGGACGTGCAACTTCTCGGCCTGGACGCCGGGCACGTCGATGTTCATGTTCGTCGCGGGCGGCGGTGTGACCCTCAACCAGGGCTCTTATTTCCAGGGCGCCATCTTCACGGCCGGCAACGTGACGCTCGGCCAGTCGGCGCAGACCGAAGGGCCGCTGATCGCCGGCTCGCTCACGCTCGGCCAGAGCGTCAAGATGAAGCCGCTGCCCGGCCTCGCCGACCTTCCGCTCGGGGCGCCGGGGAACCCGAACACCTCGGGCGTGCCCGACGCGCCGTCCTACGGTGCCGGCTAGCCGCTGCCGATAGGGGGAGCATGGACTTCGCACTCGCCGCCTTCGCCTTCGCGCCGGCTCTCGCGCTGGGCAGCTTCCTGAACGTCGTCGCCGCGCGTGTGCCGCTGCGGCGCTCGATCGTGCGGCCGCCGTCGGCATGCATGGCGTGCGGACACGAGATCCGCTGGCACGACAACGTTCCGCTCGTGTCGTACGCCGTGCTCCGGGGCCGCTGCCGCGACTGCGGCGTGCGCGTCCCGCTCGTCTATCCGGCCGTCGAGTTGCTCACGGCGGTGCTGATCGCGGGCTGCGTCCTTGCGTTCGGCCTCACCGCGGAGGCCGCAATCGCCGCGTTCTTCTGCGCCGTGCTCGTCGCGATCTCCGCGATCGACCTCGAGCACAGGATCATCCCGAACCGGATCGTGCTGCCCGCGACCGCGGTGGTGCTCGTCGCGAACACGCTGCGCGACCCGAGCGTCGAGTGGATCGCAGCCGGCGCAGCCGCATTCACCTTCCTGCTCGTCGCCGCGCTGATCTATCCCGCGGGAATGGGTATGGGCGACGTGAAGCTCGCGGCGCTGATGGGCGTCGCGCTCGGCTCCACCGTCTCGGTTGCGCTGATGGCCGGCATGGTCGCGGCGCTGGTCCCGACCATCTTCCTGTTCGCCCGCCACGGCTCGAAGGCACGCAAGATGGGCATCCCCTTCGGGCCGTTCCTCGCGATCGGCTCCGTCGTCGCGCTCTTCTGGGGCGACGCGATCCTCCACGCGTATTTGTCGACGTTGCAGTAGCGCGGGCACGTAGCGTCTGCCGCATGGAGACGCGAGCGCTCGCCGACATACAGATCACGCCAGTCGGCGTCGGCACGGCGCCGATCGGCTCCGGGCGCGACTGGCCCGTTTGGTGGGGGCCGCAGGACGAGGCCGAGTCGATCCGCACGATCCACACGGCGCTCGACACCGGCGTGAACTGGATCGACTCTGCGCCGTTCTACGGCTGGGGACGCGCGGAGGAGATCGTGGGCCGCGCACTCCGTGGGCGCGACGAGGTCCTCGTGTTCACGAAGTGCGGCACGCTGCCCGACGCGGAGCGGGGCGACCGGATGGATCTGAGCCCTGGCGCCATTCGCGCCGATGTCGAGGCGAGCTTGCGCCGGCTGCAGCGCGAGCGCGTCGACCTGCTCCAGCTCCACGACGTCGACCGCAACACGCCGATCGAGGAATCGTGGGGAGAAGTCCAGCGCCTGATCGGGGAGGGCAAGGTCCGCCACGGCGGGATCTCCAACCACCCGGCCGCCGACGTCGAGCGCGCCCTCGACGTCGGACCGGTCGCCGCGCTGCAGTACCAGTACAGCCTCCTCCACCGCGATCCGGAGTCGGACATCCTCCAGCTCGGCATCGGCGTGCTCGCCTGGTCGCCCCTGGCGTCGGGCTTTCTCGCCGAGGGCTTCGACCTCGCGCAGCTCGTGCCCGACGACTTTCGCCACGATCATCCCTTCGCGCGGCTCGACCTCGGGCCGCTTCGCGCCGAGCTGGCGGAGATCGGCGCACGGCATGGCCGCTCGGCGGCTCAGATCGCGCTCGCCTGGGTTCTCCGCGACCCGGGCGTGGCCGGCGCGATTGTCGGCGTCAGGACGCCGGACGAAGCCAGAGAGCTCCCCGGAGCGCTCGGGATCCCAGCTGAAGAGCTCGACGGCCTGGCTGCTTAGGGATCAAGCCGCAGCCGCTCGCTGCCGATACCTCGAACGAGGGATATGGACATCGAGCGTCCACCGAATCTGCGCACCCCGGGCACCGAGCCCGGGAGCGCGACGCCGCAAGGTGGCGCCGGGCTCGGAGGCACCCCGCCTCCGATCAACGCGCTCGCCGAGCTCGTCGCCGACCTGATCGCCGCCACCGGCCTCGTCCCGGCGGACAAGCTGGCCCTGGTCCGGGGCGCCGCCGGGATGGGCTCGTTCGCCCACGCCCTCGTCGAGAACAACGTCGCCTCGAGCGAGGGGCTGGCGAAGACGCTCGCGGCCCGTTACCAGATGCCGCTCATCGACCTCGCTCTGACGGGCGTCTCCGACGACGCGAGCGGCGAGATCGCGCTGCACGTGCTCGAGCGGCTGATCGCGATCCCGTACGCACTCGACAACGGGACGCTGCGGGTCGCGATCGCCGACCCCGGCAACATCCAGGGAATCGACGAGCTTCGGCTCGCGACGCGCCATCCGCTCGAGCTCGGCGTTGCGTCGCGCGAGGACATCCTCGCGGAGATCCGGCGCCTCGCGCGCGCGTCCGAGGCTTTCGGAGCGCGTGCGGCCGTCGAGGAAGAGCTGGCCGCGACGGCGGAGGAGGAGGAAGACGCCGACGACCTCGAGGTCGACGACGGCATCTCGGACGCGCCGCTCGTCCGGCTCGTCAACTCCGTGATCTTCCAGGCTGCCGAAGACGGCGCCTCCGACGTTCACTTCGAGCCGCAGGAGGACGCCCTGCTCGTGCGCTTCCGCGTCGACGGCGTGTTGCAGGAGGTACAGCGGATCCCGAAGCGGATGTTGCCCGGCGTGATCACACGCCTGAAGGTGCTCGCGAAGCTCGACATCGCCGAGCGCCGTAAGCCGCAGGACGGGCGCATCTCGCTGAACGCCGCCGCGGCCGGGCGCATGCTGGACGTCCGCGTCGCGACGCTGCCGACCGTCGAGGGCGAGTCGATCGTGATGCGCCTGCTCGACAAGTCCAAGAAGGCGCCGACGCTCGAGGAGCTCGGCATGTCGGACGAGATGCGCACGCAGCTCGAGGCGATTGTGCGCAGGCCGACGGGCGCGCTCCTCGTCACGGGACCGACAGGCTCCGGTAAGTCGACGACGCTCTACGCCGCGCTGACCGACATCAACCGTCCTGAGATCAACATCATCACGGTCGAGGATCCGGTCGAGTACCGCCTGCAAGGCGTCAACCAGGTGCAGATCAACACCAAGGCGGGCCTGACCTTCGCCGCCGCGCTGCGCTCGATCCTCCGCTCAGACCCGGACGTGGTGATGGTCGGCGAGATCCGCGACGGCGAGACGGCCAAGATCGCGATCGAGGCCGCCCTCACCGGTCACCTGGTGCTCTCGACGCTGCACACCAACGACGCGCCGCAAGCGTTGACGCGCCTGAACGAGATGGGGGTCGAGCCGTTTCTCACCGGCGCGGCGGTCTCAGCCGTGCTGGCGCAGCGCCTGGCACGCAAGCTCTGCAATCACTGCTGCGAGATGTACACCCCCAACACCGACGAGCTGCTGAAGGCGCGCGTCTCGCCCGAGGTCGCCGCCGCCTCGGACGGGATGGTCTTCTACCGCAAGAAGGGCTGCCCGCGATGCAACCAGACCGGCTACAAGGGCCGGATCGGCATCTACCAGCTGCTCTCGATGACGGAGACGCTCGAGAGCCTTGCGGTCAGGAATGCGAGCCGCGAGGAGATCGAGCGGGCCGCCCTGGGCGAGGGCATGCGAACGCTGTGGGACGACGGCCTGGCCAAGGTGGCTGCCGGCCTGACGTCGATCGAAGAGCTCGCCCGGGTCTCGATCTAAGGCCGTTGACACGGCGCGGGTCCGCGCCTACAACGAGGCTAGTCCACGACCTGAGGGGGTCGAGATGAGGGAGCCGCAGCATCTTCGCGCACTGGTGCCCGAGCGCGACTATGTGGAGTTCTGGCCCGCCGGTACCGTCGCGGCAGGACGCTTTCGCTGCACCGCCTGCGGCGACGCAATGCACGTGAAGTACGTCGTGCCCGCGTGCCCGACCTGCGGCGAGCGCCTGTGGGAGCGGGAGGAGTCCTCTCCCTACGCCGGTGGTGATGCCATCCGCTGAGCCATCAGCGTCGCCCACTGCTGCTGGGTGACGTCGCTGAGCGGGTGCGCATTGAACGCGAAGGTCCAGATCATCGCGCGGGCGCGGCCCGCTCCGACCGCGATGAAGTCGGCGGTCGCCTTGGCGGACATGGTGCGCCACTTCCTCTTCACCTTCACCCGTGCCTTGAGCGCGAGCGAGATGCGGTATGCGACGCTGCGCTCACCGAGCGTCGGCCACGCGAGCTGGCGGCGGCCCGTGATGACGACCTTGACCTGCTTCGTGCTCTCGGCCTGCAGGTCGGCGGCAAGGCAGCCCATCACCGCCGGCTGGAGCGTGCGAGACCAGTCGGCCTCGGCCTGCTCGGGCGTCTGCCAGGTGACCGCGGTGGCTGCGAAGTAGGCGCCGTCGCTGCGATAGAAATCGGGCGAGTACGTGCCTCCCGTCAGGACCAGGTCTGACAGATCCGGCAGCGAGCAGGAGGGGCTCGGGCTCGTCTCGCCGGTGATCGCTCCTGGGAGCCCGTCGCGCTTCCAGCCGGTGCCGATGTCGTTCGCCGAGATGACGATCGCGTCGGTCCATGTCTGATCGCTCTGGCTGAGCTCGAACTTGGGATCGCCGGTCGCAGCCGACGCCACGCCGGAGAGCGCCAGGGCCGCGAGGACTGCAGCGGCGAATCTCATTGCGCGTGGACGTCGCAGCCGAGCACCATCAGCGCCTCGACCGCCTCGGTCATGAAGGCGGTCGCCTGGTGCGCGTCCGCGAAGGTGTAGGGACCCGGCCGTGACGGCTCGGCGCTGCGACCGCCGGCGGGGTAGACCTCCGCCTCGACGACGCAGGAATCGCCGTAGTCGACCGCACGCAGGATCGCGATCGAGCGCCCGTCGCGGCGCGCGTGGCGCACGAACAGCTCACGCGCCTCGCTCACTGGCCCGTCGACGCGTTGCGCGCAGCTTGCGCAACGGTCTCCTTGTCGGCGAAGCCCTCGATCTTGGCGGCGAGGCTTGCGGGGCGGACGTAGACGAGCACCCCGGGATCGGGCAGCAGCCCGAGCTGCTGCGTCAGCTTGCCGACGTCGCGCTGGCTCAGCACGCTCAGCGGCACGAAGCCGACTCCGGCGAGCGCAGCGCCGGCCTTCGCCTCGGCGAACGAGGTCCCGTCGACCTGGGAGTACGGGTCGTACAGCGAGACGACTACCGTCTTCGAGCGGCCCAGCGCCTGCGCGAGCGAGTCCGGCAAGCCCGCGGCACGGGCGGCTTTGACGACGGTGAGGTCGACGACCGTCTGGGGCTTCGGCCTCGCGACAACGTGCTTCGGCTTCGCCTTCGTCGCGGTGTTGTGCGTTTGCGGCGGAGTGGCGGTCTTCGCCGGCGTCTTCGCAGCGCCGGCGCCGAACTGGTGGTGCCGGATGACGTGCGGCGCGGCGGCCGTGCCTCCGCCACCGTGACTGCCGAGCAGGCGGAGCCCGCCGAAGACGATGACGGTGAAGACGAGGCCGCAGATCGCGGCGATGCGCAGGGGCGGGGAGACGCTCAGGGTCACGGGGTTCCTATCGGCACCTCAAACGAGTGACTTAAAGGAGAAGGGCGCCTTGCGGCGCCCTTCGCTGAAGCATCAAGTAGCGCTGCCTAGCAGGGCAGGTTCTCGATGGCGGCACCCGGGCCGTTCTTGCGCCAGGTCTTGCCACCGACGGTGCTCTGCACGCAATAGGTGACCGACGTCGGCGCGTTCGGGAACGCGAGCTTGGTCGTGACGAGCTCGGAGTCGTAGTTGTCACGCAGGAACGAGACGGTCATGCCGGCGTAGCCAGCCGAGTTGCCGGTGCCCGTGTTGTCTGCGTTGTAGGCCTCGATCGCCGGGATCGAAGCCCGGACGTTGGCCTTGGCGGCCGAGTTGTTCGCGCGGTCGCGGAAGCTCAGGTACGAGGGAACCGCGATCGCCAAGAGGATGCCGAGAATGATGATGACAACGAGGAGCTCGATGAGGGTGAAGCCGCTTTCCTCACCGGCCAGCCGCTGCCGGATCTTGCTGGTCATTACGCCTGCTCCTTCCATGGGGCAATCAAACGAGGTGGTCACGGGTGCATCGGCGCGATCCCCCACGGCGAGTCACCCTCGAATGGGTGACTTGTCAACAACGACGAAGGGCGCCCTGCGGCGCCCTTCGCTGAAGCATCAAGTAGCGCTGCCTAGCAGGGCAGGTTCTCGATGGCGGCACCCGGGCCGTTCTTGCGCCAGGTCTTGCCACCGACGGTGCTCTCGACGCAGTACGTCACCGACGTCGGCGGGTTCGGGAACGCGAGCTTGGTCGTGACGAGCTCCGAGTCGTAGTTGTCACGCAGGAACGAGACGGTCATGCCGGCGTAGCCAGCCGAGTTGCCGGTGCCCGTGTTGTCTGCGTTGTAGGCCTCGATCGCCGGGATCGAAGCCCGGACGTTGGC
>DATFTK010000126.1:0-9830 GCA_035262005.1 Gaiellaceae bacterium
GGGTTCCTCCTCGCCGCCCACGCCGTCGCCGGGCTCGGGATCACGATGCGATCGAGCCACGGCTCGCAGAACCTCGCGGGCGGTTTCCCCGACGCGCTCGCCGCGATCCAGACGCTCCTGCAGGCGGCGGCGATCATCGCCGTGTGGGTCTGGTTCGCCCGTGGGCCCGCCGACCGCGAACGGCTCGTGCGGGCGTTCGCGGCCGGGGTATGCGCGTTCATCGCGTTCGGGAAGGTGCTCTCGCCGCAGTTCCTGATCTGGCTGATCCCGGTCGTGCCGCTCGTGCGTGGCCGCCGCGGACTGTGGGCGAGCCTCCTGCTGCTCGCCGCGCTCGTGCTGACGCAGATCTGGTTCCCCTTCCGCTACTTCCGTCTCGCGCTCGACTTCGAGGCCGGCCTGTCGTGGGTGCTGCTTGCGCGGAACCTCGTCCTCGTTTCGCTGGCGCTGCTCTTGCTGCCTCACAAATGGCCGCGCGGGACCGTTTCAGCCACAGCGTGAAGCTCTACGACTACGCCGCGTCGGCCAACTGCTACAAGGTGCGACTCCTGCTCGCCCAGCTGGGGCTCGAGTACGAGCGGGTGCCGGTCGACATCTTCGCCGGCGACACGCTGACGGACGAGTACGCACTGATCAACCCGGCGCGCACGACGCCGGTGCTCGAGGACCCGCCCGGCACGTTCCTGCAGGAGTCGAACGCGATCCTGCTCCGACTCGCACGTGCCACGCCGTTCCTGCCGGACGATCCTCAGGTCTATCGGTGGCTCCTCTACGAGCAGGCCGACGTGGTGCCGACGATGGGCGGCCTGCGGTTCAGGCTGATCACCGGTCGCCTCTCTTCGGACGACGAGGACGCGGTGCGCCGCCGCGAGGCGTCGTACGAGGTGCTCCAACTGCTCGACGCGCACCTCGCGCCACGCGAGTTCTTCGTCGGCGGCTCGTATTCGGTTGCGGACATCGGCATCTACGGATACGTGCACGTCGCCGGCGAGGCCGGCCTCGACCTCGACGCGTATCCCGCGCTTCGGGCGTGGCTCGCCCGCGTACAGGCGCAGCCCCGGTACATGAACGATCTCGAGCCGTACCCGCCGAACGCGCGTGCCGGTGTGAGCCGCTCGATCTACGACTAGCGGACGGCGTACAGGCGCCATTCGCCCGGGACGCCCTTGAGCTCGTGCGCCCCTCGGTCCTCGAGCTCGATCCCGGAGCCTGCGACGAGATCCTTCACGGTCTGCGAGACGAGCACCTCGCTGGCGCCTGCCTGAGCTGCGACGCGAGCGCCGGTGTGGACGGCGATGCCGCGAACGTCGTCTCCGGCAAGCTCGACCTCGCCCGTGTGCAGGCCGGCTCGGATCTCGAGACCGAGCCCGCGGACCGATTCCGAGATTGCCTTCGCCGACCGGATCGCGCGCGCAGGGCCGTCGAACGTGGCGAAGAAGCCGTCTCCAGCCGTGTCGACCTCCCGGCCGCGGAAGCGCGTGAGTTCGGCACGGACCACCTCGTGGTGTCGTGCGACGAGGTCGCGCCATCGACGGTCGCCGAGCTCGTGGGCGCGCTCGGTCGATCCGACGATGTCCGTGAAGAGCACCGTGGCGAGGACGCGATCCGGCTCTGCCGGCTCCCGTACGCCGGTGAGGAACTCGCGAATCTCGGCCATCATGTCTTCGCCGTCGACGAACGGAGGGTGCGTGTCGCCCGGTAGCTCGACGTACTTCGAGCCCTGGATGTGCCGAGCGAGCCAGCGCGCGTTCTCGACGTGGCACACCCGATCGTCGGTGCGATGGAGAATCAGCGTCGGCGTTCCGATCGAGGGCGCGACATGCCGCACGTCGATCTCGAACGCCATCCGCATCGTCGCCATCGCGTCTCCCGGGCTCGCCGACTGCAACTGCAGGCGGCCGAACCACTCGCGCGCATACTCGTCGTCCGCTCGACTCGGGATGAAGTAGCCGATCGCCGTCCCCTTGCCCCAGCGTTCGAGGATGTTCTCGATCGTCATGTACCGCTCGAAGTCCTCGCGCGTCGACTCGCCCCAGGGCCAGTCGTCGGTCGTCTCCTCCTTCACCTCGGCTCCGGTGAGGATCAATCCACGGGCGCGCTCCGGATGCGTGGCGGCGAACAGCATCGACATCGGGCCCCCCTCGGACACCCCGAGGAGCGCGGCGCTCTCGGAGCCGGCGTGATCCATGATCGCCCGCACGTCGTCCATCCGCTCCTCGAGCGTCCCGATCCGCACGCGGTCGGACAGGCCCATGCCGCGCTTGTCGAACAGGATCACGCGGGTGAACGTGGCGAGCTCCTCGACCCACGCGCGGTACTCCCGAAAGTCCCAGAGCACCTCGAGGTTCGTGACGGCGCCGGCCACGACAACGAGGTCGAGCGGGCCGTCGCCGACCGTCTGGTATGCGAGGTGGATGTCGCCGTTGGCCGCGTACCGGATCGGCGGCGCGTTCACGGCACGCGAACGCGCACCGACTCGCAGCTCGTTGCGCGTCCGTCGTCGCCACACTCGACGAGCACGCCTTCGATCCGGACGTCGCCTGACGCTGTCTCGAAGCGAACGGGCATCGAGGTCCGCATTGCGCGGACGGCGAGCTCGACCTGCACACCGATCACGGAATCGTGCGGGCCCGTCATACCCGCGTCGGTGATCGCCGCTGTCCCGCCGGGCTCCACGCGCGCGTCGTTCGTCTGGATGTGCGTGTGTGTCCCGATCACGGCGGTGACTTTGCCGTCGAGGTACTTGGCCATTGCGACCTTCTCGCTCGTTGCCTCGGCATGCATGTCCAGCACGATGACCGGCGTCCGCTTACGCGCTTCGTCCACGAGCTCGTCCACGACCTCGAACGGATTGACCGGCGGATTGAGGAAGAGCGCGCCGAGCAGGTTGAAGACGGCGACCCCGTCGACGACGATCAGCTTCTTCCCGGGGGCGCGTGCCGACAGGTTCGCCGGGCGCACGACGCGGTCGGTCTCCTTCAGGTAGGGGATGATCTCGCCGCGCCGCCACACGTGATTGCCGAGCGTGATCGCGTCTGCGCCGGACGCGAGCATCCTGTCGGCGAGCTTCGGCGTGATCCCGACGCCGTCGGCGAGGTTCTCGCCGTTGAGGATGCAGAAGTCCGCGCCCAGCTCGTCCTTGAGCGACGGCAGGCGTTCCTCGATCGCACGTCGGCCGGGAACGCCGACGACGTCGGCAATGAAAAGGATCTTCATGTGCCCCTGATCTTCGTGCTTTTCGGATTAGGGCAGCGTCAGTGTGGCGGCAGGGCGCAGCTCGATCGAGACGTGATTCCCCGAATCCTGCGCGTACTTGGCGAGCGCCTGCTGCTCGACGCCCGAGAAGTCGACGACGCGACCGACCTTCGTCGTCGACGCGGCGATCGACGCACCGACGCTCAGCGCCGGGTCCGGCGTCAGGTGCGTCAACGACACGACGAGTGACGGCGCCGCCGACGGCTGGATGTCGATCCGGGAGCCGTACGGCTGCCCGTTGAGGATGTAGTCGCTGATGCCGACGATCGTCCCGTCGACCGGTGCGTACACGTCCGTTCCCGCGGCTGCTCCGACGTCGAGCGCCGCCGTGTCGCCGCCGCTGAGCTGGTAGTAGACGAAGCCGCCCCCGCCGCCGCCGAAGATCTTGTGCGCGAGCCGCGAGAGGACGCCTTCGTTCCCCTGGTGGCCGAGCGGCGTCAGCGGCAGCACGCCGTCGTCCGAAGAGTGGTAGCCGATCGCGGTCACGCGGCTCTGCGCAATCGGCAGCTGGATGCGGAGCCCGCTGTGCAGCGCAACGGTCAGCGGGGTCGGCGGCCCGACCGGGAGCAGCCGGCTCGAAGGGCCGGGGAGCGCCTGTGAGACGTCCTTCGTGGCGCTCTGCCCGAATGCGGTCATGAACAGGGTGCCGAGCAGCGCTCCGGAGACGACTGTCAGGACGACGAGACGCCGCGTCCGGTGCGCCTGCTGGCGTCTGGGCGCGCGCTTTCGCCGCGCCCGTGCCGCAGGGGCATGGCGGGAGGGGGCCGGCATCCGCGGCACCGTACCACCCTTTCGGCGCTCGGGCGCCGGCTCGACCCAGAGCCCCGACGGGTCGAGTGCGGCACTTCCGTCGAGCGCCCGACCCCAGTCCCAATCCCACGCCGAAGGCTCCAGGTTCCCCGAGCTCGTACCGAGCGGCCTAAGTCGTACGACGGTGGCGGTACGATCGTCTGCATGCCCGCGGGCGCGGCGAAGATCGAGGTTCCGCGCTGGATCCAGCTCGTCGGGCTGCCGCTCCTCTTGTTGCTCCTGTGGGTCGTGGCGGGCGCGGTCCGTCACGTCGTCTTCCTCTTCCTCGTCGCGTTCCTCGTCGCCATGCTGCTCAGCCCGCTCGTGCGCCTGGTCGAGAGGGTCCGGCTCCCCCGCGGCTTCGCAGTCGCGCTGGTGTACCTCGTATTCGCGGTTGTGCTGGTCGCCGCCATCGGGGCGCTCGGGACCGTGCTCGTCAACGAGACGAAGACGGCCGCGAAACGGGTCGATTCCTACTTTACGGACGTGAACGGACAAACCCACCAGGTCGCCGCCGACCGCGACGTCGACCGTCTGCAGGCGTGGCTGAACACGCACGGCCTACGGACGTTTCATGTTCAGAAGCGTGGCCATCAGCTCGTGCACGACATCCGCAAGCACGACATCGGCAAGTACACGAACAAGGTCGTCGACTTCCTCGAGGGTGCCGCCATTTCGATCGGGAAGCTGCTCTTTGCGCTGATCGTGCTGATTGTCGTCTCCGTCTACATGCTGCTTGACTTACACCGGTTCGGCCGAGCGATCGACAGACGTTTTCCACCGCATCCCGGCTCCGACTCGCTGCTCGTGCGGATGGAGCAGTCGCTCGTGAGCTACGTGAAGGGGCAGGCACTCGTCTCGCTGATCATCGGGACGACCGCCGGTGTCGGCATCTGGGTGCTCGGCGCGATCGGCGCCTTGCCCGGCGGCGAGAAGTACGCGCTCGTGTTCGGTGCGTGGGTGGCGATCACGGAGCTGATCCCCTATCTCGGGCCATGGCTCGGGGCGATCCCGCCGTTCATCTACGCGTTCGTGGTTCATCCGTTGTCCGCGGTCTGGGTTGCGCTGCTCTTCCTCGGGATCCACCAGATCGAGGGGCACGTGGTCGTGCCCAAGGTGATGGGCAGCGCGCTGCGACTCCATCCGCTGCTGGTGATCTTCGGGCTGCTCGCGGGCGAGGAGATCTACGGGCTCCCGGGTGTGCTCGTCGCGCTCCCGTTGCTTGCCGCCGGACGGGCGGTCTGGGAGTTCTTCGCCGAGCGTGTCGAGCTGGAGAAGTGGGAGGACGGCGGCGTTCCGCCGGTGGAGGTGCTCGAGGAGGCGCCGCCGCCGCCACCCGCTGCAGCACAGCGTTAAGGGCGTACGCTGTTCGGCGTGAGCACGTTTCCGGTCACGCGTCTGCGACGCCTCCGGCGCACGAGCGGTATCCGCAGCCTCGTGCGCGAGACGCGGCTCGACCTGGACGACTTCGTGCTGCCGCTGTTCGTGGGCCCTCATGCGCTCCCGAACGAGGATCTGCCCGGCATGCGCCGGCACTCGGTCGAGACGCTGGTCGCGGAAGCGGACGAGCTGGAGCGGCTCGGCGTGCGCGCAGTGATCCTGTTCGGCATCCCGGAGGAGAAGGACGACGAGGGCTCGGGCGCCTACGACGACGACGGGATCGTGCAGCGCGCGCTGCGCGCGCTCGACGGCACGGGCCTCGTCCGCCTGACGGACGTCTGCCTGTGCGAGTACACGTCGCACGGACATTGCGGCGTGATCCGGGACGGCGAGGTCGCGAACGACGAGACGCTCGAGCTGATCGCCCGGACCGCGGTCAGCCATGTCGACGCCGGCGCCGACGCCGTGTGCCCGAGCGACATGATGGACGGCCGGGTCGCGGCGATCCGCGACGAGCTTCCGGAGACCCCGATCGTCGCCTACTCCGCCAAGTACGCGTCGGCGTTCTACGGGCCGTTCCGCGAGGCTGCGGAGTCGGCGCCCGCCTTCGGCGACCGCCGCGGCTACCAGATGGACCCCGCGAACGTTCGCGAGGCGCTGCGTGAATGCGAGCAGGACGTCGCCGAAGGCGCCGATGTGCTGATGGTCAAGCCGGCGCTTCCGTACCTCGACGTGATCCGGGCGGTTCGCGAGCGTTTCGACCTACCGCTCGCCGCGTACAACGTGTCGGGCGAGTACGCGATGGTGAAGGCCGCGGCCGCGAAGGGCTTCCTGGACGAGCGGCAGGCGGCGCTCGAGTCGCTGAGGGCGATCAAGCGCGCCGGCGCAGACCTGGTCGTCTCGTACTGGACAAGGGAGCTCGCCGGCTGGCTCTGAACACGCGCAGCGAGCTGTACCGCCACGCGCTCGAGCTCATTCCAGGCGGCGTCAACTCCCCGGTGCGCGCCATGCGTGCGGTCGGGCTCGACGAGCCCGTCTTCATGCGCCGCGGCGAGGGGGCGTACATCGAAGACGTCGACGGCAACCGCTATCTCGACTGGGTGCTGTCCTGGGGCCCGCTCCTGTTCGGCCATGCCGACGACGAGACGGTCGAAGCCGTCGTCGAGGCCGCGGAGCGCGGAACGAGCTTCGGCGCGCCCACGGAAGCCGAGGTCGCGCTCGCCGCGGAGATCGTCGACGCCGTGCCCTCGGTCGAGAAGGTGCGGCTCGTCTCGTCCGGGACAGAAGCGGCGATGAGCGCCGTGCGACTCGCGCGCGCCTTCACATCGCGCGATCGGACCCTCAAGTTCTCGGGGTGCTACCACGGCCACGTCGACGCGCTGCTGGCGAACTCCGGCTCCGGGTTCGCGACCCTCGGCATCCCGTCGACGCCGGGAGTGCCGACGCGGGTGACCGAGCACACGATCGTCGCGCCGTACAACGACGTCGACGCGACTGCGGAAGCTGTGGCCCGCTACGGCGAGGGGCTCGCGGCGATCATCGTCGAGCCGATCGCCGGGAACATGGGCGTCGTCCCGCCCGAGCGCGGCTTCCTGACGGCGCTGCGCCGGCTCTGCGACGGCTCCGGCGCATTGCTGATCTTCGACGAGGTCATCACCGGGTTCCGCGTCGCGCGCGGCGGCGCGCAGGAGTTGTACGGCGTCACCCCGGACTTGACGATCCTCGGAAAGATCGTCGGCGGCGGCCTGCCGCTCGCCGCGTTCGGCGGTCGCGCCGACGTCATGGACCGGCTCGCGCCGCGCGGCGACGTCTACCAGGCAGGGACGCTGTCGGGCAATCCGCTCGCGACCGCAGCCGGTCTGTCGGTGCTGCGGCGCCTGCGGGACGAGAGCGTCTATCGCGCGCTCGAGGGCAAGGCGGCGCGGCTCGAGTCGGGTCTCGCGCGGCATGGCCGCCTCCAGCGCGTCGGCCCAATGGCGACGCTGTTCATGCGCGAAGAGCCGGTGCGCAATTTCGACGACGCGCAACAGAGCGACACCGACCGCTACGGCGCGCTCTTCCGTCACCTGCTTGGGCAGGGCGTGTACGTCGCGCCGAGCCAGTTCGAGTGCATGTTCGTGTCGATCGCACACGGCGACGAGGAAATCGACCGTACGATCCAGGCCGTTGCAGACTTCGACGGCTGATCTCTGGGGCAGGATCGCGGAGGACGCGGGCCGCGAGAGCGAGTTGTGGACCGCCGCGCTTCGTCCGCGCGTGGACCAGCAGCGCGAACCGGTCTTCTCCACGCTCGGTGAGGACCGATACGCGCTCGGCATCGAGACGATCTACGAGGGCTATCTCCTGCACTACGGCGGCTCGCGGCTGTTCGCGCCGGAGGACGGTCACACCGCGCTGCTCCTCGGCGACTACCTGTACGCGCACGGGCTCGTCCGGATCGAGCAGGCCGGGACGGTCGAGGCGGTGAACGATCTCGCCGAGCTGATCGCCCTCTGCTCGTACCTCCGCGCCGAGACGATCGCCGGTGACGGCGCCGCCTGGGCGGCGACGGCTTCGGCGCTCGGCCGTGGCACGCTGGACGAGCCGCGCTCCTCGCTTCGGCTCGACAACGACCCGGCACCGCTCGAGCGGCTTGCGCGAGCGTCCGTCGGCGACGCAAAGGTCGACGCCGCGCTCGCTGCTCACAAGACCCGACTGCGGTAGAGTCGGCCCGCGATGCTTGCCCTGCTCCAGCTGCTCGTGGCCGCCGAAAGCGCGGCGAGAGAGGGCGAGAAGGTCATCACGGGCATGCTCGTTGTCGGCCTGATCTTCGCGGGTGTGATCGCTGTCGGGCAGACCGTGCACTGGTTGCGCCACCGCGGCCACTAGAGCAGCCTCTCCACCATGATGAGTGCGCTGCCGAAGGGCACCGTCACCTTCTTGTTCACCGACATCGAAGGGTCGACGCGGCTGCTGCAGGATCTCGGCGAGGCGTACACGGACCTCTTGGCCGAGCATCGGCAGGTCCTCCGTGAGGCGTTCGCGCGACACGGGGGCGTCGAGGTCGATACGCAGGGCGACGCATTCTTCGTCGTGTTCGCGAAAGCCTCGGACGCGCTGGCCGCGGCTGCCGAGGGGCGCGACCTGCTTGCAACGAGCCCGATGCGGGCGCGGATGGGACTGCACACCGGTGAGCCCCTCGTCACCGACGAGGGCTATGTCGGGATCGACGTGCACCGCGCGGCGCGGATCGCGGCTGCAGGGCACGGCGGGCAGATCCTCGTTTCGCAGCCGACGCGTGAGCTCACGGGCGCCGACGGCATGCTCGACCTCGGCGAGCACCGGCTGAAAGACCTGATGGCGCCCGAACGGATCTACCAGCTCGGAAACGCCGAGTTCCCGCCATTGAAGACGCTGTACCGCACGAACCTGCCGATCGTCGCGACGCCGTTCGTAGGGCGGGAACGAGAGTTGGAGGAGGCAGGCGCGCTGCTGCGGTCGAATCGCATCCTGACGCTCATCGGGCCCGGTGGGTCCGGCAAGACACGACTCGCCCTCCACGTCGCCGCTGCGGGAACGGAGATGTTTCCTGACGGCGTCTTCTGGGTGCCGCTCCAGGCCATTCGGGACCCCGCCATCGTCGAGCACACGATCTGCGCTGTGATCGGAGCTGACGACGGAGTGATCCGATACGTCGGCGCCAAGCGGCTCCTGCTGCTGCTCGACAACTTCGAGCAAGTCATCGAGGCGGCTCCGACCGTCAGTGCAATCGTGTCGGGGACTCCGAACGTGAAGGTTCTGGTGACGAGCCGGGAGCGGCTGCACGTCGCGGCTGAGCAGTGCTATCCGGTCGAGCCGCTTCAGCGGGACGAGGCCGTGCAGTTGTTCGAGGAACGCGCACGCAGCGTCGCTCCGCGCTTTCGCTCGAACGGCGAAGTGGCGCAGATCGTCGACCGACTCGACCGGCTTCCGCTCGCGATCGAGCTCGCGGCGGCGCGCGTCGTGCTCCTTGAACCCGCGGAGCTGCTCGCGCGTCTCGAGCGGCGGTTGCCGTTGCTTGCATCGCGCTCGCGCGATGCGCCGGCGCGGCAGAAGACTCTGCGCGCGACCATCGAGTGGAGCTACGAGCTCCTCGACGAGGAGGAGCAGCGGTTGTTTCGGCGGCTGAGCGTCTTCCGCAGTGCGTTCGCGCTCGACGCGGCCGTCGAGATCTGCGCCGGCACGATTGAAGGGATCGAGTCGCTGCTCGTCAAGAGCCTCTTGCGCCGCCGGCTCGAGGAAAGCCGCGTGCTCATGCTCGACACAGTTCGCGAGTACGCGTCCGAGCAGCTCGAGGGATCGGGCGAGGAGAACGACATCCACCGCGCACACGCGCACTACTTCCTCCAAGTGGCGGAGCGCGCGAACCTGAACGCAGGCAATCTGCGCCC
>DATFTK010000127.1:0-2853 GCA_035262005.1 Gaiellaceae bacterium
GTCCGCAAGCTCGCGGATCACCTCGAGCACCTCCGCGACGAGCTCGGGGTCGAGCGCGCTCGTCACCTCGTCGAGCAGCATCAGCTCGGGCCGCATCGCGAGCGCGCGCACGATTGCGACACGCTGCTGCTGTCCGCCCGAAAGTGAATCGGGGTAGTTGTCGGCCTTGTCCCTCAGCCCGAACCGCTCGAGCAGTTCGAGGGCCCGCGCGGACGCGTCCCCCGACGAGAGACCGAGTGCGAGCCGAGGAGCGAGCGTCACGTTCTTGAGCACGCTCATGTGCGGGAAGAGGTTGTACGCCTGGAAGACGATCCCGATGTTGCGCCGGATGCGGTTGACGTCGACGCCGTGCGCGGTGATCTCGGTTCCCTCGACGACGATGCGACCGGCGTCGATCGGCTCGAGCAGGTTGATGCAGCGCAGCAGCGTCGACTTCCCCGAGCCCGATGCGCCGATCAGGCAGACGACCTCGTGATCGGCAACCGGGAGGTCGATGCCGCGCAGGACCTCGAGCGAGCCGAACGACTTGTGCAGCCCTTCGATGAGCAGCGCCTCGTTCATGTGCCGGTCGCCTGCCGCCGGCGGCGATCGCGAGCCACGAGCCAGTCGGTGAAGCGCGCGAGTGGAATCGTGAGCGCGACGAAGAGCAACGCGGCCGTCACGTACGACGTGTAGTTGAAGGTCGCCGCCGCATCGATCTCCGACTGCTTGAACGCCTCGACCGCGCCGAGGAAGCCGACGAGCGCCGTGTCCTTCTGCAGGCCGATGAAGTCGTTGAGCAGCGGCGGGATCACCCGGCGGACGGCTTGCGGGAGGACGACGGTTCGCAGCGCCTGCCAGTGCGACAGCCCCAGCGACCGGGCCGCCGCGGCCTGGCTGGGGTGCACGGACTCGATCCCGGCGCGGTAGACCTCGGAGACGTACGCGGTGTAGACGAGCACGAGCGAGACGATTCCCCAGAACGTCACGGAGAGCGGGACGCCCTGAAGCTGCAGCGCCGGCGCGCCGAAGCCGAGCGTCGCGATCACGAGGATCGTCGGGACGCCGCGGAAGAAGTCGGCATAGGCGATGCCGAGCATCCGCAGCGGGAAGGCGGCGGGCCCGGGCAGGTTGCGGATGATCGCGAGCACCAGCGCGAAGACGAGGATCAGCACCTCGGCGATGCAGAAGATCTTCACGTTGAGCAGGAACGCCTTCGCGATGTCCGGGAACGAGTCCTTGAACTGACCCCAGTCGAGAAAGGTTCGCCGGACCTCGGGCCAGCCAGGGGCGTGCGTGATCAGCAGGAGGAGCAGCGTGAAGAAGACGAGGGTGCTGAACGTCGCGATCAGCGCGCCGCGCCCGGCCGCGCCGGTCTTCAGGCCGCCGATGATTCTCGAACGGCGTCCGTCTAATGCAGAATCGGAGCGCCGCCGACTTTCGCCAGCCACTTCTCCTGGATCTTCTGCAGCGTCCCGTCGGCCTTCAGCTCGTTCAGCGCGACGTTCACGCAACCGACGAGCGTGTTGCCCTTTTGGAAGACCATGCCGAACCGCTCACCCGCGTTGCCGGTCGGGAACTGCCCGACGATCTTGCTGTTCGGCACCTGCGCGGCCGTCACGTAGAAGGCGGTCGGAAGGTCGACGACGAGGCCGTCGATCTGGCCGTTCTTGAGCGCCGCAACGGCCGCGTCGTTCGTGTCGAACACGGCCGGCTGTTTCGAGGGCTTGATGAACTCCTTGATGTACTGGTAGCTCGTCGTGCCGACCTGCGCCCCGAGCTTGAACTTCTGCAGATCGGCGCTCGACTGCGCAGCAGCGATCGGCGTGCCTTTCTTTCCCACGACGGCCTGGTTGACGTCGTAGTACGAGTCGCTGAAGGTGACGACCTTCGCGCGCGCAGGCGTGTACGAGATCTCGTTGATGTCGAAGTCGAACTTCTTCGGGCCTGGCGCGAACGACGTGTTGAACGGGACGACGATCCAGTTCACGTCGTTGTTCGCGAAGCCGAGCTTCTTCGCGACGGCGTAGGCGACCGCGCTCTCGAAGCCCTGGCCGGAGCGCGGGTCGCTCACCTTCCAAGGGGACTTCTCCGCGCCGCCGAACCACGGCGGGTACGCCGGGTTGTCCGTGCCGACCGTCAGCTGCCCGGAATGGACGAGCGGCAGACTGGCCTTCACGCACGTCGCCGCGCCGGCGGTCGTGGTCGTCGCGCCGCCGCCACTGGCGGACTTGTTGCTCGAGCCGCCACAGCCGGCGAGCACGAGAACGACACCGAGAGCGAGAATCCGCCGCACGCGGCGACACTACCAGCCGGAATGGCCGTCTCGAATCCGGACAAGGTCTTCTTTCCGCAGGTCGGTCTGACGAAAGGCGACCTCGTGAGCTATTACCTCGACGTCGCCGATTGCGCGCTGCCGCACCTCTGCAACCGGCCGTTTCACATGGTCCGCTACCCGAACGGCGTCGGCGGGAACTTCTTCCATCAGAAGCGCGTGCCCGCGCACCCGGACTTCGTCGGCGAGCAGTTCGTCCAGTTCCCGAGCGGCCACTCCACGGTGTTCGCAGTCGTCAGCAACCAGCAAGCGCTCGAGTGGGTGATCAACCTCGGCTGCATCGAGCTGCACACCTGGCACTCGCGCGTCCCGGCGATCGAGCAGCCGGACTACCTGCTGATCGACCTCGACCCGTCACGGGACGGCCAGTGGCCGTACGTGCGCGAGATCGCGCTCGTCGTGCGGGACGTGATGGACGAGCTCGGCCTGGCCGCTTACCCGAAAACGTCGGGCGCGACCGGGCTGCACGTCCTGGCGCCGATCAAGCCGGAGCTGCCGTTTCCGGAGGTGCGCCGCTTCGCGAAAGCGCTGGCAGAGGA
>DATFTK010000128.1:0-25616 GCA_035262005.1 Gaiellaceae bacterium
TCGCGCCGGTGCGAGAAGAAGTCGGGGCTACACGCGGTGCAGATGTCGACGCGCTCGACGGATTCGACGCCGGCCCCACGCAGGATCCGCTCCGCCGCGGTCCAGAGGTCGAGGTTGCGGCCGCGCAGCACGTCGTCGCCGAAGCGGTCGCGATACGCACCGGCGATGTCGTCGCCGATCTCGTAGCAGCACGGCCCGATCCCCGGACCGACCGCGGCCGCGAGACCCTTGCCGCCGAGGGCCGCGACGCCGGCCTCGACGACTCCTTCGAGCAGTCCCATCCGTCCCGCGTGAAGCAGGGCGAGCGCCGGACGCCCCGTCGTGCGCGCGACCGCGATCGGGAGACAGTCCGCCGTCAGCTTCAGCATCGGCACACCCGGGTCGTCGGTCCACAGCCCGTCCCCCTCCCGGCCGCGCGCGCCGGGGGTTGCGTGGTTCACCGTCGCCGAATGCACCTGCCGGTTCATCGCGAGCTGCTCGGAGTCCGCGCCGACCGCAGCGCACAACCGACGCCGGTTCTCATGTGCGTTCTCCGGCCCGTCGCGGGTCAGCACGCCGAGGTTCAGCGATTCGTACGGCCCCTCGCTCACGCCGCCGTGCCGCGTCGAGAACGCGACCTCGTACGGGCCGGGTGCATCCCACCACAGGAGTGGGACGCTCACTGGCGCACCCGTGCGAGCAGCTGCTCGCGCGTGTTCAGCGATGGATCGTCGACGACGGCGTCGAGGAGCGCATCCAACGCACGACCGAGCGCCGGCCCCTCGCTGTAGCCGAGCTCCAGGAGGTCGCTTCCGTCGACCGCGAGGTCCTCGAGCCGATGCGGTCGCGTCCGCTCCTGCTCGAGCAGCGCGCGGAGGAGCGCCACGGCATCGTGCTCGTCCGGGGTGACCTGCTTGGCGCGAAGATCGGCCTCTTTGTGCGCCACGAGGTCGAAGGCCAGCTCGTCGCCGTGCTCCCGGAGAAAGCGGCGGGCGAAGCGCTCGTCGATCCCGCGCTCGGGAAACGAGTGAGCCCGAATGAGGCTCACGACGTAATTGCGCAGGCGCGTCGGATAGCGGAGCCGTTCGAGTGCCTGCCCCGCCAAGCGGGCACTGCGTTCGGCGTGCTTGCCGTTGTGGCCGGGCTTCCCCGCGTCGTGCAGGAGGGCGGCGAGGCGGACGGCGAGGTTCGCGTTCGCGTCCGCGGCCCCCTGGACGACCTCGAACGTGTGCTCGTCGAGCGGCAGATGCTGCCGCTCGCTGCTCTGCTCGAACCCGATCGTCGCGTCGAGCTCGGGGAGCAGCTCGCTGAGGACGCCGGTGTCGCGCGCGAGCCGCAGCGCGGCCGCAGGCTGGGCACCGAGCAGGAGCTTGGACAGCTCGTCGCCGAGCCGCTCGCCGGAGACGAGGCGCACGTTGCGCGCTTCGTCGCGCATTTGTTGCACCGTCGCCTCATCCGGGGCCAGACCGAGCTGGGACACGAGCCGCAGGCCGCGCACGATTCGTAACGGATCCTCGGCGAAACTCCGGCGAGAGACGGCGCGGAGCACGCGGTTGCGCAGGTCTTCGGCGCCGTCGAACGGATCGACGAGCTCACCAGTCTCGAGCCGGCGCGCAATCGCGTTGACGGTGAAGTCCCGACGAGCCATGTCGTCGGCGATCGAGAGCGTCGGGTCGGCGACGATCTCGAACTCGTGGCGGCCCGGGCCCGTGCTGCGCTCGGCCCGCGGCGGCGCGAACTCGATTCCCGCGGGCGCCGCGGTGCGGACCGCTTTGTCGCGCGGGTAGAGCCGCGCGCCGACCAGACGCCCGGCCACCTCGAACTCCTCGACCTTCCCGTGCGGCCCGAGCGCGCGACGCAGGCCCTCGTAGTCGACACCAGGAACGATGAAGTCCGCGTCCTTCGACTCGAGCCCGAGCAGCTCGTCACGGACGGCGCCGCCGACGAGGTACGCGTCGAGGTTCAGACCGCGGACGAAGTCCTCGATCGTGCGGTCCATGCCTATGCCAACGCGATGGCCTCGATCTCGACGAGGGCGCCTGACGGGAGTCTGGCGATCTCGACGGTCGAGCGGGCCGGCGGCGAGTCGCCGACGTGCTGTTTGTAGACCTCGTTCATCCCGGCGAAGTCGTCGAGGCTCTGGAGGAATACCGTCGTCTTCACCAAGCGGTCGAGGCTGCTTCCGGCAGCCTCGAGGATCGCGCGCAGGTTCGCGAACACCTGCTTCGTCTGCTCGGCGATCCCGTCGCCGATGATCTCCGCGTGGTCCGGCCTCAGCGCGAGTTGGCCAGAGACGAAGACCAGGCCGTTCGCTTTGATCGCCTGCGAGTACGGCGCGCCCTGGAACGGCGCCGGCGCGGATTCGGTGCGGATGACGTCCTTCATGCCTCCTCCCTTCTGCGCGGCCTCAGCGCCTGTGCGAGCGCGACGCCGAGCGCTTTGAAGATCGCCTCGAGCACGTGCTGCGAGTCGCTGCCCTCGACGAGCCGGACGTGGAGCGTCAGTCCCGCCGTCTGCGCGAGCTCCTCGAGGAAGCGGGCGGCGAGATCGCCGGCGAGCCCCGCGATCCGTGCCTGCGAGAGGTCGACATTGGACACGAGCAACGGGCGCCCGGTTGCTTCGAGCGTGACGTGCGCCAACGCCTCGGCGACCGGCAACACCGCGGATCCGTGCCCGCGGATCCCGGGCGCGCGGAGCGGCTCGGCGAGCGCCTCGCCGAGTGAGCGGGCCGCTGCGGTGATCTCGACCTCGGGATCTCCCGGCTCGACCTCGAGTGCGAGATCGAACGACGCGTACTGGGCGAGCAGGGTCAGCAGGTGGTCGAGCACGGGAACGCCGGTCGCGATGTTCGTCTCGCCGCGCCCGTTCGTGGTCACGCGTGCGCTTGCGCGCCCCTGGCCGGTCGCCGCCATAGCGAACGGACCCTAGCTCTCGATGCGCTCGATCTGCGCGCCGACTGCGCGCAGCCGCTCGTCGATCCGCTCGTAGCCCTTGTCGATCTGATACACGGCGCCGATCGTCGAGGAGCCCTCGGCGCAGAGGCTGGCGAGCAGCATCGCCATCCCGGCGCGAATGTCCGGGCTCTCCATCCGCTGGCCACGGAGCTTCGACGGGCCGGTGACGACCGCGCGATGCGGGTCGCAAAGGATGATGCGGGCGCCCATGCCCACCAGCTTGTCGGTGAAGAACAAGCGGTTCTCGAACATCTTCTCGAACATGAGGATCGTTCCCGCCGACTGCGTCGCGAGCGTGAGCGCGACGGAGGTCAGGTCGGACGGGAACGCCGGCCACGGCCCATCCTCGATCTTCGGCACGTGACCGCCGAGGTCGTCCTGGACAGCGAGCTCTTGGCGCGGCGGGACGCGGACGCAGTCGTCGCCGCGCTCGACGGTCACGCCGAACTTTTCGAACCCATGCAGGATCGAAACGAGGTCTGCGTGCCTGACGCCCTCGATGGTGACGTCGCCGCCGGTGATCGCCGCCAGCCCGATGAAACTGCCGACCTCGATGTGGTCGGGCCCGATCTCCCACTCGCCGCCGCCGAGCGCCTGGACGCCCTCGATCAGGAGGACGTTCGACTCGATCCCCTCGATGCGTGCACCGAGGGAGCCGAGGAAGCGGCAGAGATCCTGCACGTGCGGCTCGCAGGCGGCGTTGCCGATGACCGTCTCCCCCGGTGTGAGCACCGCCGCCATGACGGCGTTCTCCGTTGCCATCACGCTGGCCTCGTCGAGGAAGATGTGCTTGCCCTGCAGCGCGCCCCCGCGCATCTCGTAGCGGCGGCCGACGTCGATCCGCGCCCCGAGCTCGGCGAACGCGTGGATGTGCGGATCGAGCCGGCGGCGGCCGATGACGTCGCCGCCCGGCGGCGGCGCACTGACGGCGCCGAGCCGCGCGAGCAGCGGGCCGGCGAGGAGGAACGACGCCCGCATCCGGCTGCAGAGCTCCTCGTCGAGCTCCTGCTTCAGCGCATCCGCAGCGTGGACCCGCACCTCGTTCGTCCCCGTCCAGTCGGCGTCGGCGCCGACATCGACCAGCAGCTCGAGCATCGTCTCGACGTCCACGATCCGCGGGACATTCCGGAGCGTGACCGGCTCGGTCGTGAGCAGGCAGGCGGCGAGAATCGGCAGCGCGCCGTTCTTGTTCCCGGCCGCCCGAACGCGTCCGTTGAGCGTGCGGCCGCCCTCGATCACGAAGCACTCGGCGGCCCGTCCGATGACGGCTGTCTGGGACATCGCGGTAGCCTACCCAGCGTCGTGGAGGTCACACGCGAGCGCGCCTGGGAGACGCTGACGAAGTACACGAAGAGCGACGCGCTGCTGCGTCACGCGCTCGGTGTCGAGGCGTGCATGGGGTTCTACGCCCGGGACTTCGGCGAGGACGAAGAGCTCTGGCGGGCGGTCGGCCTGCTCCACGACTTCGACTACGAGATGCACCCGACGCTCGACCGCCATCCGCAGGACGGAGCGCCGATCCTGCGCGAGGAGGGATACCCGGATGTGGTCGTCGACGCCGTGCTGTCGCACGCAGAGCACCTGGAAATGCCGCGCGACACGACACTGAAGCAGACGCTGTTCGCCTGCGACGAGCTCTCCGGCTTCGTGCACGCGGTTGCGCTGGTGCGTCCGACGGGCCTGGACGGCCTCGAGCCGAAATCGGTGAAGAAGAAGCTCAAGCAGCCGTCGTTCGCGGCCGGCGTCCACCGGGACGAGGTGTACGCGGGCGCCGAGGGGCTCGGGCTCGACCTCGACGAGCACATCCGCAATGTGATCGCCGCTCTACAGGAAGAGGAGGTGACGGCATGACGCCGCGCTTCGAGGCACTCGGCATCGTGGTGAGCGACATGCCACGCGCACTCGCCTTCTACGGGAAGCTCGGGCTCGAGTTTCCCGAGGGCTCGGAGAGCGAGGACCACGTCGAGGCCCAGCTTCCGGGCGGCTTCCGCTACATGCTCGACACGGAGTCCGTGATCAAGATGTTCGACCCGGAGTGGCAGCGCCCGACCGGAGGGAACGCCGTGGGCGGCGCGTTCAAGTGCGACTCGCCCGAGGAGGTCGACCACACGTACGCCGAGCTGCTCGCCGCCGGCGGCTCGCCGCACAAGGAGCCGTGGGATGCCTTCTGGGGCCAGCGCTATGCGCAGCTGGAGGATCCGGACGGGACCGTCATCGACCTGTTCGCAGCGCTGCCCGACGCCTAGTCGCCGACCCCGGCGACAAGGCGGTCGATGTCGTCCTCGCTCGTCCACCAACCGCATGACGCGCGCGCCCAGCCGGTGCCGGGTACGGCGCGGATGACGACCCCGCGTTCGTAGAGGCGCGCCGCGGTCTCGGCCGGGTCGCCGGGCGGAGCGAACGACACGAGCGTTCCCTGGCCCGGCTCGCCGATGACCTCGCAGATCGCCGCGAGCTCGGTCCGGCAGTGCTCGGTGATCGCCGCCGCACGCTCGAAGTGCCACTCCGGCGGCAGGTCGAGCGCGGTCTCCCAGCCGGCAAGCATCCGGGTCGCCGTCCAGCCGGTCGCGAACCGCTCCGCGTCGTCTCTCGGGACGAACGTCCCGTCCGGTTCGATGCTCGTCTGCGCCCAGTACGTGGGAAACGCGATTCGCAGGCTCTCGGGGTCGCGAACGTAGAGCGCACCGATCGGCTCCGGGCCGCAGAGCCACTTTTGCCCGGAGACGGTGTAGAAGTCGAGCTCGCCGACGTCGACGGGGATCGCTCCCACCGACTGCGCGCCGTCGACGAGCAGCGGCAGCCCGGTCTCGTGCTTGAGCTCGTCGACCGGCATCACCTGGCCCGTCGTCCACAGGACGTGCGAGAGCGCCAGCAGACGCGTCTTGGGCCCGACGCAGGCGGCGATCCGCTCGAGCGCCTCGGCCGTGGGCCGGTTCGCGACGTCCGCCACGCGTACCCTCGCTCCGGAGACGTGTAGCGGCAGCAACAGGCCCGGATGCTCGGAGTTCGTCGTGACGATCTCGTCGCCCGGTCCGAGTCCGAGGCCCGCGACGACGACATTGCAGCCGTCGGTGGTAGAGCTCGTGATCGCGACGTTCTCCGGTGTGGCTCCGATCAGCTTCGCGACCTTGCCGCGCACGCGCGCACGGAGCGCGAGGATGTCGTCGAACCACGCGCGGCCGCCTCGTCCCTGGTCCTGGTCGAACCGATCGCGCTCCGCCATCGCAGCGAGCGTCGGCTGCGCGAGCGGCCCGAGCGTCCCCGCATTGAGATACGCGAAGCGCGCGAGCACCGGATAGAGCGCGCGTGCCTCGTCGTACGTCATTCGACCTCGACGTCCACCGGCGCGTGGTCGGAGAGGATCCGACCCTCGCGGGTGCGCCGCTCGACCGGCCAGACGAGAGGCGGCTGTGCGCGCAAGCCGCGTACGAGGATGTGGTCGATCCCGTTCGGCGTCGCACCCGAGAAGCCCCACTGCGGCGTCATCAGGTCGCCGAGCGTACGGGAATTGCCGACCGTGAGATTGAAGTCGCCGCAGAGCAGGACCGGCTCGCCGGGTTGCGCGAAGCCGTCCACGAAGACCGCGGCGCGCAGCAGCTCGGCGTCCGGGATCCGCTTGTCCTTGTGACCCGTGATGTGCGCGTTCGCGACGAGGAAGGTCCCGTCGGCGCCGCGGACGCGCAGCGCCTGCAGGACCCGACGCTCGCTCGCCCACCGAATCCGCTCGCCCAGCGGGAGCCGGAGCTGCCGCGCCTGAAGACGGCGGAAGCGAAACGGATTCAGCACGAGCCGCCGATGCTCGACGACGGTGAGCGACCGCTTCAGCAGAACGGCGTTTGCCTCGCCCGTGATCGCCGAGCGGAACCGCCGCGCGTCGAGCCCGCTCAGCGTGCGCGCGAGCTCGCCGAGGAGCGGTAGCGGCCGGCGGGCGACGTCCGTCACAGCCGTCATTCCGCTCCAGTCGGGAAGATCGACGAGCGCCCACACCGACAGCTCCTGCAGGCAAAGGATGTCGGGCTCGTCCTCGGCCGCGAGCCGGACCAGCTGCTCCAGGTACGCCCTCCGGCCCGGCGGCTTCGTGTTGCCGTGGAAGAGGTTCCAGGTCCGGACGAGCAGGCGCTTACTGTACTGCCCATGCACGTCGTGCTCGCCGATCCCCCAGCCTTCACGCCGCAGTACGACCACGCGCTCGCCGCGGCGCTCGCGCGCGGCGGGGCGGACGTCGAGCTCGTGACGTCGCGGTTCCGGTTCGGCGACGCTCCCGCCCCTGACGGTTACGAGCGGAGCGAGTTGTTCTACCCCCTCTCGTCCCGCCTGTTCCGCCGCTCACGGCTTCGCCTTCCGGTCAAGGCTGCCGAGCACACGCCCGGCATGCTCGCGCTCCTGCGACGCAAGCCTGACGTGCTCCACCTCCAGTGGCTCGCCGCACCGGAGCTCGACCGGTACCTCCTGCGCCCGCGAGTGTGCACCGTCTTCACCGCGCACGACCTGCTGCCGCGGCGCACTGCGGCGAAGCGCTCGCTCTGGCAGACGCTCCTGTCGCGCTTCGACCGCGTCGTCGTGCACAGCGAAGCGGGCCGCGCCGTGCTGGCGGAGCTCGAAGTCGACGCCACCGTCATCCCGCACCCGGTCTTTCCCAGCGACCCGCCGCGGACGGACGACGGCCGCACGCTGCTCTCGCTGGGGACGATCCGGCCCTACAAGGGCCTGGCCGACGCGATCGCCGCGGCCAAGCTCGTCGACGGCGCGCGGCTCCTCGTCGCCGGCGATCCGCTCGAGCCGCTCAACGGCTACCGCACCGACGCAGGCGCAATCGCCGAGTGGCGCCTGGGCTACCTCCCGCAGAGCGAGATCGAACGTGCGCTCGGCGATGCAACCGTGGCGCTCTTTCCGTACCGGCCCGAGCTCGACCAGAGCGGCGCGCTCCTGCAGGCGCTCGGTGCCGGCGTGCCGGCCGTCGCCTACGACGTCGGCGGGATTGCCGAGCCGATCCGCCGGTTCGACGCCGGACGCGTCGTCGCGGCCGGCGACGTCGAGGCGCTCGCGGCCGCCGCGCGCGAGTTGCTCGACGATTCGACAGCCCTCGCCGAAGCGCGCGCGGGCGCACGCCGCGCACGCGAGACGCTGACCTGGGACGCAGCCGCCGCTGCGCATCTCGCGCTCTACGGAGAACTGACGTGAGACTGCGGCGCCCCCGTTTCAGCGACCTGATCGACCGCCAGCTCGACCTGTTCGAGCGCGAGCACCGCGGCCTGATCGACGACTGCGTCGCGGCAGAGCGCTCGTACAACCGCGCCGAGCGCGACGAGGCCGAGGAGCGCTACGGGGACTACGTCGACCTGGTCGAGACCGGCACCGAGGTGCTCGCGGATCTCCGCGACAACTTCGCGTCGACGCTCGACGACGACGCGGCTGACGAATACATCGCGCTGTTCAACCGCGCCGTGCTGAAGCGGTTTCGCCGCTTCGCGCTCGAGATCGAAGACCGCTGATGGCGCGGATCGAGGACTACGGCCTGATCAGCGACCTGCAGACGGCCGCGCTCGTCGGGCGCGACGGCTCGATCGACTGGGCGTGTTTTCCCCGCTTCGACTCCGGTGCGTGCTTCGCCGCGCTGCTCGGCACCACCGACCACGGACGCTGGCTGATCGCCCCCAGCGGCGACGCGTGGTCGACCGGCCGCGCCTACCGGAAGAAGACGCTCGTGCTCGAGACGGAGTGGGAGTGCGAGGCCGGCAAGGCACGCGTCATCGACTTCATGCCGCCCCGCGGCAGCGCCCCGGACATCGTCCGCATCGTGGAAGGCATCGCCGGCGAGGTGGAGATGAACGCGGAGCTCGTGATCCGCTACGACTACGGATCGACGCTCCCCTGGGTGCGTCGCCTCGAAAAGGACACCCGCGCAGCCGTCGCCGGCCCGGATGCTCTGTGCCTGCGCACGCCGATCGAGCACCGCGGCGAGAACTACCGCACGATCGCCGAGTTCACGGTGCGCGAGGGCGAGCGTGTGCCGTTCACGCTCACGTGGTATCCGTCGCACGAGGAGCTGCCGGAGCGGATCGATCCCGAACAGGCGCTGCAGGAGGCCGTCGACTACTGGACCGAATGGGTCGAGCCCTGCGAGTACGACGGACCGTGGACGGAGGCGGTGCAGCAGTCGCTGATCGTGCTGAAGGCGCTCACCTACGGGCCGACCGGCGGGATCGTGGCCGCCCCGACGACGTCGCTGCCCGAGAAGATCGGCGGCGAGCGAAACTGGGACTACCGGTACTGCTGGCTGCGCGACGCCACGCTCGTGCTGCTCGCATTCATCAACGCCGGCTATCTCGACGAGGCGGCTGCCTGGCGCATCTGGCTCCTCCGTGCGGCGGCCGGCGACCCGGCAGCGCTGCAGATCATGTACGGCGTCGGCGGCGAGCGGCGACTGACCGAGATGACGCTGGACTGGCTCCCGGGCTACGAGGAATCCCGGCCGGTACGCGCCGGCAACGCCGCCAGCGCGCAGTTCCAGCTCGACGTCTTCGGCGAGGTGCTCGACGCGATGCACCAGGGGCGGGTGCACGAGCTCGACCGCTCGGTCGAGGCGTGGTCGCTCCAGCGGCGGCTCCTGGCCTTCCTCGAGAACGCCTGGAAGGAGCCCGACGACGGCATCTGGGAGGTGCGCGGCGGGCGCAGGCACTTCACTCACTCGAAGGTGATGGCGTGGGTCGCGTTCGATCGCGGGGTCAAGGCGGTCGAGGAGTTCGGTCGGACCGGCCCGGTCGACCGCTGGCGCAAGATCCGGGACGAGATTCATCGCGAGGTCTGCGAACGCGGATTCGACCAGGAGCTGAACTCGTTCACGCAGTCGTACGGGTCGCAGCGCCTCGACGCCAGCCTCCTGGTCATCCCGCTCGTCGGCTTCCTACCCGCGGACGACAGCCGGGTGGTGGGGACGCTGGCCGCGATCGAGCGGGAGCTCTACCGCGACGGGTTCGTCTACCGCTACGCCGGTGACGACGAGCACGACCGGGTCGACGGGCTCCCCGCCGGGGAGGGGGCGTTCATCCCGTGCTCGTTCTGGCTCGTCGACAACTTCGCGCTGCAGGGCCGCTTCGACGAGGCCGAGGAGCTGTTCGAGCGCCTGCTGTCGCTTCGCAACGACCTCGGGCTCCTCGCGGAGGAGTGGGATCCGCGGACCCGCCGGCAGCTCGGCAACTTCCCGCAGGCTTTCACGCACGTGGCGCTCGTGAACAGCGCCTTCAATCTCGACCGCCAGCGTCACGCGACCCCGGAGCAGCGCTCCCGGCCGTCGGGCTACTAGCGGTGGCCGAAGTGGTGGGCGCCGGGCAGGCTCGCGCCGACCTCGATCTCTCGTGACACCTCCCGCGCGAGCGGCCCCAGCGTCTCGAGCGAACGGACGAGCACGTTCTGATTCCGCTCGATCCGCTCGAAGCGGCCGCGCGCGAGGATGAGCGGCTCGCCGCGGACGATCGAGCGATAGCGATCGTAGACGGTCGGCGGCACGATCAGGTTGACGGTGCCGAATTCGTCCTCGATCAGCATGAAGACGACGCCGTTCGCGGTGGACGGACGCTGCCGCGCGACGGCCATTCCGGCAACCGCCACCTGGGCGCGGTTCGACGCAGTCTCGAGCTCGTGCGACGAGAGCACGCCGTGCGGGAGATGCGCGCGCAGCAGCTCCAGCGGATGCACGCCGACCGACAGGTTCGTCGTGCGGTAGTCGGCGAGCATGCGCTCCCACACGGTCGGCTCCGGCAGCTTCGGCGTCTCGGCGGTCGGCTCGAGCGGCAGCGCGAGCTGCTTCTCCTCGCCGCCCGACCCCGGCACAGTCTGCGGTCTCGGCACGAGCCCGAGCTGCCAGAGCAGCTGCCGTCGAGGCAGCTCGAAGCAGTCGCATGCGCCGGAGACGACCAGCGTCTCGAGGCCGTGCTCCGACAGCTGCGTGCGCTGTGCGAGCTCACGGACGCTCGCGAACGGGCCCGCGCGCGCACGCTCGCCGACGACCGCGCGGGCGTCGTCCTCGCCGATGCCGTTGACGTAGTCCAGCCCGATGCGGACGGCGCCGTCCTCGACGTCGCACTTCGCGCCGCTGATGTTGACGTCGGGCGGCCGGGTCTCGACGCCGCGCCGCTGACCGTCGCGGACGAGCGTCGCAGGCGGATAGAAGCCCATCGGCTGTGCGTTCAGCAGCGAGCAGAGGAACTCGGCCGGATGGTGGTGCCGCAGCCACGCCGACTGGTACGCGAGTAACCCGAAGGCCGCGGCATGCGACTTGGGGAAGCCAAAACCGGAGAAGCCGACGAGCTTGTCGTAGACAAGGTCGGCGGTCTCGGCGTCGACGCCGTTCCCCAGCGCTCCCGCGACGAAGCGTCCGCGGTATGCCTCGAGCGCGTCGTGCGAGCGCTTGCGGCTCATGGCACGGCGCAGGCCTTCTGCCTCTCCCACGCTGAAGCCGGAGAGCGCCATCGCGACCTCCAGCACCTGATCTTGGAAGACGACGACGCCGAGCGTCGAGCGTAGGCAGTCCGCGAGCAGCGGGTGGTCGACCGGCGGCACGAACGCCGGGTCCTCGCGCAGGCGCTGCCGGTGCTCGATGTACGGGTGTACCGCCTTCCCCTGGATCGGGCCCGGCCGGACGAGTGCGACCTGCACGGTCAGGTCGTCGAGGTTCTCCGGCAGCGTGCGCAGCAGGCTCTGCATCTGCGCACGGCTCTCGATCTGGAAGTCACCGACGGTGTCCGCGCGCTGGATGTCGCCGTAGACCGCCTTGTCGTCGAGCGGGATGCGCGAAAGGTCGATCGGCTCGCCGCGCAGCCTCGCGATCTGCTCGACGCAGTCCTCGACGGCGGACAGCATTCCGAGGCCGAGCAGGTCGATCTTGAGGAAGCCTGCATCGGAGCACGAGTCTTTGTCCCACTGGCACATCTGCCGCCCCGCCATCGCCGCAGGCTGTACCGGCACGAGCTCGACGAGCGGCCGCGACGAGATGACCATCCCGCCGGGGTGCTGCGAGATGTGACGCGGTAGGCCCGCGATCTCGCTGCAGAGCTCCGCGAACGCCCGCCAGCGCGGTGACAGCAGCTTGCGGTCGGCGTCGGGCAGCAGCTGCAGCTCGTCGGCGATGCGCTTGGCGTTCCACCCGTCGGAGACACGCGCGATGCGCTCGAGCTCCGCATACGGGAGGCCGAGCGACTTGCCGACGTCCCGGATCGCGCCGCGCGACCGGTAGGTCGCGAACGACGCGACCAGCGCGGCGTGCTCTCGGCCGTAGCGCTCCGTGACCGCGACGATCAGCTTCTCGCGGATGTCCCGTGGGAAGTCGAGGTCGATGTCGGGAACTGCGTTCAGCTCGCGGTTGAGAAAGCGGCCGAGCGAGAGCTCCGCGCCGACGGGATCGACGTGCGAGAGACCGGTCAGGTAGCAGACGAGCGACCCGACCGACGAGCCGCGCCCGCGTCCCGGGGGGAGCGCGTGCCGCGGCGAATCGCGCCCGCGCACCTCGAGCGCGCATTCGCGTGCGAGCTCGAGCACGTCCCAGTGCAGGAGGAAGAAGCCGGCGAGGCCGAGCTCGTCGATCAGCTTCAGCTCCTCGTCGAGCCGCGCCTGAGCATCGGCGCGCAGCCTGGTCCCGCGTGGATAGCGCTCCTCGAAGGCGCGCTTGCAGACGTGCGCCAGCTGCACGATCGCCGGCTCCGGGCTGTCGGAGAAGTCGGGGTAGCGGTAGCCGAGCTCCGCCGTCAGGTCGAAGCGCAGCCGCTCGGCGAGCTCGACGGTGCGCGCGACGGCGGCGCGGTCCTCCGGGAAGCGCTCGACGATCTCGCCGGGCGGGAGCAGGACGCACTCGTGGTTGCCGCGCCGTTCGGCCTCGCACCCGTCGAGGGAGCTGCGCCGGCTGACGGCGACGAGGACGTCCTGCAGCGGCGCACGCCGCGGATGGTGCGCGTGGACGTCGCCCGTGACGAGCGTCGGCACGCCAAGCTCCTCCGCGAGGTGGCGAAGCGCGGCGTTGCGGCGCGCGTCGCCGCGTTCGTACGGGCGTTGCAGCTCGACGAAGAAGCGGTCGCGGCCGAATGCGTGCGCAAGCCGTGCGGCGGCATTGGGATTCCGGACGGCGAGGCCGTGGCGAGCGCAACCGGACAGGCAGACGAGCCCCTCGTTCAGCTCCTCGAGCAGGCGCTGGTCGAGGGCAGGCTCTGCGGGCGGCTGGCTCTCCTTTCCCGGCGGCCGCGTGTGCGCGTGCGCTGTGGTCAGCAGCCGGCAGAGGTTCGCGTAGCCGCGCTGCGTCTCGACGAGCAGCGTGACGTGCGAACGGTCGGCGAGCGTGACCTCCGCGCCCGTGATCGGACGCACGCCGAAGTGCTTGGCCGCATGTGCGAACTCGAGCGAGCCGTAGACGCCGTCGTGGTCGGTGAGTGCGAGCGCCGGATAGCCGAGTTCGGCCGCCTGCACCGCCAGTTCCTCCGGCAGCGACGCGCCGTCCAGGAACGAATACGACGAGTGCGCATGCAATTCGACGTACGCGGCGCGGGGTCTGGCCCCAGCAGGGGGCCTGACCCCAGCCTTTCGGTTTTCGACGCGCTCCTTCTTCCGCGTGCGATGCGGAAACTCCGGCTGGAGCTCGATCGTCATACGCGTTTCGCCATTTCCGCCTGGAGCTCGATCGTCATACTCGCCCGCGATGGACGCGATCGTGCGGAGACCCGGCGAGGGTGAGGCGCTCTTCGACGGCCGGATCGTGCTCAAGGCGACGTTGGAGCAGCTCTGCGTCTCGGAGTCGCACTTCCCCGACGCGCGCGAGGGCGCCGAGCCGCACTTCCACCGGCTCCACGCTGACTCGTTCTACGTGCTCGAGGGCGGCTTGGCGGTCCTCGTCCACGACGAGGAGAGGCTCCTCGACCCCGGCGCGTTCGTCTGTGCGCCGCCGGAGGTCGTGCACGGCTTCCGCACGAGATCCCGTTCCGTCTTCCTCAACTTCCATACGCCGGACGGCGGCTTTGGGGACCACCTGCGGGCACGGAACCGCGGCGAGAGGGGCGGGTTCGACAGCGTCGACGCCCAGCCCGGAGACGGCAAGCTGCCGACCGAGGCCGTGTTCTGGAGGCCGGGCGAAGGCGAGCGGCTCGTCGCGAACAACCGCGTCGCGACGATCAAGGCCGGCAGCGAGCAGCTGGCGCTGATCGAGTTCGAGCTCGAGCCCGGCTTCGAAGGCCCCGACCCCCACTCGCATGACGACCACGTCGACTCGTTTTACGTCCTCGAGGGCGAGGTCGACTTCCTCGTAGGCGACGAGTGGCTGCGGCTGCCGGCAGGCTCGTTCGTCGCCGCGCCGATCGGCGTCACGCATGCGTTCGCGACTCGTGACGGCCAGCACGCCCGGCTGCTCAACATCCACGCGCCGAGCACGGGCTTCCACGACCGTCTGCGAGAATCGAGCTGAACGATGACGGAGCTCGTGCAACTGACGGTCGTGCGCAACGAGGCGGAAGCCGAGCTGCTGTGCGGGCTGCTGCGCACCGAAGACATCGAGTGCGACCATCGGCCGACGAACTTCGGGGTCGGAACGATGGACGGTTTGCCAGGTGGTGCGCGCGAGGTTGTCGTCGCCGCAGACGACCTCGACCGAGCGCGAGAGATTCTTGCTGCATCGCAGGGATCTGACCCCGCAGGGGTCTGACCCCAGCCTTTCGCCGCCGCAGCTCGAGCCAACTGCTGGGGTCAGACCCGCCTTACGCGCCTCTCTGTGTGAACCAACAAGCGCGCTGTTCGTCGCGAAAGACAACGGCGTTCTCCCCTGACTGGAGCACGACCTCGAAGTAGCGCCGTGCAATCGGCTCCTCCGTCCACCACCGGTCGACGACGCGCCACTCTTCGCGCAACACCGCGACCGCCTGGCGGTTGACCTGCACCGGCGTCCCGTCGACACGCGCCTCGACGACCGCCGGCCGCGGGTAATTAATCGCCCGCGCGCGCGAAGCGCGCACTGGCTCTTCTGGTTGGCATCGCAAGCGACGCCTTAGCAGTCGTCCCGCGGCACGAACAGCGCCCGAGCTTCCGGAATGCGTGACCACGGCGCGACCTCCACGACCTGATTGACCGAGCCGGAGCCGGTGCTCGCTCGCACCTGGCGCAGGCCTTCACGCAGACGCACGTCGAGCTCTCCTCCCGCCGCCGGCAGCAGCTCGAGCTGCTGGCCGTCGTGCTCGGTCAACTCGACGAGCTCGAGCCGAAGCTCGAGGACCGGCGCCGGCAGCTCCGCGAGCTTCGGGCCGAGCGCCGCCTTCAGCCGCGCGAACTCGGTGGTGGCGTCGCGCAGCGTCAGCGAGCGGCGCCACGAGCCGCCGCCGACGAGCCGTGCGGACAGCGCGATCTTCCGGATGAACCGGTCGCGGCGCTCCGGCCGCGCGAGCAGCGTCTCGAGCAGCGCGGCGAACGCGCGCCGCAGAGTCAGCTCGTTGCCGACGGCCTCCGGGAATTCGAGTGCCTCGACGATCTCCGCCGGCGGACGGCGCCCGCGCACACGCGCGGGCTTGCCGCCTCTCGCCAGGCCCCAGGCGCGCCGGCCGTCCGGCCCCAATCGTTCGGCCACGGCTGCACCCGGGAGCCCAGCAAGCTGTCCGACCTGCTTCACCCCGAGCTCGTGCAGCTCCGCGCGGCGGCGCGGCTCCATCGGCACGAGCTCAAGCGGCAGCGGCGCGAGGAAGTCCTGCAACCGCTCGTCGGAGACGACCAAGATCTGCCCGGGACGCGCGACATTCGCCGCGGCGAGGGCCGCGAACCGACGCTGCGCTGCGCCCGCGCGTGGATCCCAGGCAGTTCCTACGGCGGCGAGCGCACGCCGCAGCGCAGCGTCGAGCCCGCCGTACAACCTCTCCACGCCGCGCGTCTCGAAGTAGACGCAGCCGACGCCCGACGGCTCGACCGCGAAGCCGGAGTCCTCGAGCGCGCGCAGGATCTCCTCCCACGCCTGCTCCGCAGCCGCCGGGTCCTGCTCCACCAGCACGAGCTGCGGACAGGTCGCGAGGCCCTCGCCGAGACGCATTCCCGGACGCACCCCGACCCGCTCCGCCTCCGCGGTCACCGGCCCGAGCAGCGGCTCGGTTCCGGCGACCGGGGCGAGCGCCGCCGGGCGCAGGGCGAGAGCCGGCTGCTTTCGGAGCGCGGCGCGCAGCTCGAAGCCGGGGATGAGGATGCAGGCGATCACGGGAACGTATGTTCTACACGAACACACGTTCGACGTCAAGGGATCGCCAGGAATACGGCGAAAACCGTCCTCCCATGCGCATCAGGGCGTCCCTCGCGCTGCCTGTCGTGCTCCTCGCCGTCACTGTCGTCCCGCAGGCAGCGGCGACGTGGGATCCGGCCGTTGCTGCCCTCCAGGTCGGCCTGCACACGCGCGGGCTGTACAAGGGACCGATCGACGGCCTCGAGGGCCCGTCCACGAGCAAGGCGATCCGTAAGCTGCAGCGCCGCGCGCGCATCACCGTCGACGGCGTGGTCGGCCCGAAGACGCGCCGTGCACTCGGACACTTCGCGAGACACCGGCTCGGCCAGCGGCCGCTGCACAGCGGCAACGCCGGCTGGGACGTCGCGTCGCTCCAGTTCCAGCTCGCGGAGCACGGCTTCCCATCCGCCGCATTCGACGGCGTCTTCGGCCCGCACATCGACAGGGCACTGCAGCGCTTCCAGAAGTTCGCGGGACTGCGTGCGGACGGCGTCGCCGGCCCCGAGACGCTCGCCGCACTCCGACGGCCAGCGCCCGCGATCCCGCTGCCGCTCGCGTGGCCTCTGTCACGGCCCGTCCTCGGCGATCCGTTCGGGCCGCGGGGCAATCGCTGGCACACCGGGATCGACCTCCCCGCTCCGCTGGGGACACCGGCGTATGCCGCGCGCTCAGGCGAGGTCGTCTGGTCCGGCTGGCGCGACGGCTACGGCCTACTCGTGACGGTCGCGCACGGGCACGGCGAACGCACGATGTACGCGCACCTCTCGCGCATCGACGTGCGTGTCGGAGTCTGGATCGGCGAGGGCGTCCGCGTCGGTCTCATCGGTGCGACCGGAGACGCCACGGGGCCGCACCTCCACTTCGAAGTGCGCATTCGCGGAGCAGCGGTCGACCCGTTGCGCGCCCTTCCTTAGGAAAAGGTGACGAGGGCGTCGCGCATCCGCGCGGCGCCGCTGGTGCAGGGAGCGCGCCCGCGAGCGAGCGCGGCGCAGCGAAAGCCGCCGTTCGTCACGACTGCGAGCGTCCGTCCGAGCCACTCGTAGCAGTCCGCCGTGCGGCACATACGGATCAGGGCAAGTTGCCGCGCAGGCTTCCCTGCAAGCGCCTGGTCGGCCACACCGCGCACACATGCGCGCTCGTCGAGACCGTGCAGGCGCAGGCACGCACGCATCTGCTCGAATGGATCGCTCGAGAGCTCGAGCGTCGCGCCGCTGATGCAACCGAAGCGCTGCACACCTGCGAGCCCGTGACAGGTGCTGCGCAGGTCAGCGGCGTTGCGGATCGGCAGCCCGATCGGCCGCTCGAGGAAGTAGCGGTACCAGCACGCCCGCACGTACCCGTAGCGTCCGTCGCACACGATGCGCGGCGACGAGACCGCCTTCGCCGGACGCGTCGTGCCGTCGGCGCCGCGCAGCGAGATCCAGTAGTCGTGGAACACGCCTTGCGCACAGTCCGGCGCGTAGCGTGCCTGGAGCTTTCGGCAGGCCGCGACGGCCTCGCCGAGCGCGCCGTGGTACGCGCGTAGCAGCGCGTGGCCGAGCCCGTGCACGCACGTGTACTGCCGGTAGCGCGTCGGCAGCCGGGCGCACGCGTGCACGGCCGCCGCACCGCCCGAGCGGAGGATCTGCGGGCCCAGGGACATCACGAGCCCCATGCCGAAGCCGGCGGAGCAGTTCGGGTTGTTGGAGCGCGGCACGTACCGCTGCAGGGTCGACAGGGTGACGTGATGGTCGCGTGCGTAGTCGCGTCCGACCTCGTGCATCAGGACGTGGCAGCCGGCCTCGAGCGGGCCGCCGACAGCGAGGACGCGCTTGTCGATCCGGGGCAGCTCCCGCGCCGGGTCGCCGGAGTGCTCGATGTCGAGTCGCAGCAGGCGGACGTAACAGCGGTACTGCGGGTCGGCGTTGTGGATCTGCGTGCACTGCCAGAGCCACGGCTTCCGGACAGGAGCGCCGGAGGCGTTGCCCGCGACGAGCAGCGCGGCAAGGGCGGCGACCACGAATGACCGCTTCACCTCCGCATTATTTCTGCAGCCGGCCCCTCCATTCCGGTTAGTTCGGGAACGACGTCGAGCAGGTCGACCTGAGCGCAGTACGCGATGTCGTCCTCGAGGCCGGGCGGCCCGTAGGTCCGGGCGTTGAGACCGTCCAGCGCGGACGGGAACGCGTCGGCGAGGAGCGCCGAGGCGCTGGCAGCGTGAGTCCGTTCCCCGCCGGCGAGCTGGACGATCCGCCCGGCGCAATAGGCATCGTCGAGCGCGAAGCCGCCCTGGAAGCCCGCGCAGACGATGGAGGCGTCGTCGCTCTCCGCGGCGCGGGCGACGGCCGACAGGTTGAGCAGGCTTCCGAGCAGCACGCGGTCGCAGCGTTCCGCCGTCTCGAGGATCGCGCGCGTGCCGTTCGTCGTCGAGAGGATCAGCGTCCGCGCGTGCGCCTCGAGGAACTCACGGGGCGACGCACCGACGTCGAAGCCTTCCACCCGCACCGCCTGCCGCTCGCCTCCGAGCAGGGAATCCGGGAGCTCCTTCCGCAATGCGCGGGCGTCCTCGATCTCGGCGACACACAGGACGCGCTCGTAGCCGGACGCGAGCGCCTGCGCGATCGTCGACGTCGCGCGAAGGACGTCGACGACCACTCCGACCCCGGCCGGGGCCGTCCGGGCAGGAGTGAAGACGACGTCGACGGGCATCCAACTACGCTACTTCTGACATGGCCGCGACCGTCGAACGGACCTGTTACCGCCACCCGGACCGCGTCACCGGGCTCTCCTGCTCGGAATGCGGCCGTCCGATCTGCACCGAGTGCATGACGATGGCGCCCGTAGGAATCCGCTGCCCCGAGCACTCCGGCCACGCGCAGGGGGTCGACCGCGTCAGCCGCGGCGTGCGGCGAGCCGCCTACGAGGGCGTCGGGGCGAAGGTGACTCGCACGCTGATCGCCGTCAACATCCTCGTCTACATCGCCGAGCTCGCCCAGGGCAGCGGCGTCGACGCGACGAAGGGCTCGATCTACCAGAACGGCGCGCTGATCGCGAACGGTGTCAAGGTCGGGAAGACACTCGTCGGCGTGCCGGCGCACGTGCCGTTCCCCGACCTCGTCGGCGTGGCGCACGGAGACTGGTGGCGCCTGATTACGGCGGCCTTCCTTCACTACGGGCCGTTCCACCTGCTGCTGAACATGCTCGCGCTCTGGTGGTTCGGGTCGCTGCTCGAGCAGCGCATCGGGTCGGGACGCTTCCTCGCGATCTACCTGGTGTCCGGGCTGGCCGGCTCGGCCGGAGCCCTGATGCTCGACCCGACGACGCCGACGGTCGGCGCCTCCGGGGCGATCTTCGGGATCCTCGGCGCCGGGCTGGTCATGGAGACGGTGCACCGCGACTACGTCTTCGGCGGTAGCGCGCTCGGCGTGATCGTCCTCAACCTCATCTTTACGTTCTCGGTCTCGAACATCTCGATCGGCGGGCATATCGGCGGGCTGCTCGGGGGCGCCGTCTGCGCGTTCGGCTTCTCGCGCTTCGGCCGCGGAACCGTCGCGTACAGCCGCGCCGGCACGCTCGGCTACATCACGGTCGCCGCGGTCGGCGTCGTCTCGGTGCTGCTCGCGTACTGGAAGACGCGCGGCTACGCGTAGCTTGGCGACCGTCCTCGTCGACGGCGAGAACGTGCGCCGTTCGGTGTGGCCGAACATGGGCCGCTCAGAACTGGAGCAGCTCTCGCGCGACTGGGGCAGCGGCCACGGTCACGACGTGATCGTCGTCTGGGAAGGCGCCGAGAGCGCCGACGACCGGATCGCGCGGGACGTGCGCGAGCTGACGCCGCCACTCTGGGTCGTCACATCCGACCGCAAGCTCCGTGAGCGAGTCGCCGACCACGTCGACCGGCTCGTCGGCGGCGGCTCGTTCGCCCGCGAGCTACGGGGCTAGGGCTCGCAGCCCCAGCCGTCCTCGTCGCCGTCGAGCCGATAGGGGTCGCTTCCGGTGACGCGGACCGGTTTCTTCGACGCCGGGATGTCGCTGCAGTTCAGGTCCGCCACACGAGGCAGACACGGCGAATAGCCCGGCTCGCAGCCCGAACCGGTCGCATTCCCTCCGGCGGCCGAACGGCTCAGGCGGCCCGTGTGACAGTGGAAGTGGTAGCGGTGGTACTCGCGATCGCCCTTGATCCGACAGTACTGGCCGGCCTTCAGGCACTTCTGGCCCCAGCTGAGCTGCGCATGGACGTAGCCCGCAGGGCACGTTTTCGCGCCGTGCGCGGAGGCCGATGCCCCGTTGCTGACGGCGATGGCGAGAGCAGCGGCCGCAGCCGCGAGTGCGCTGACTTTCAGAACTTTCACCCCTGACTCAAGGCAAACGGTGCCAGGCACCTGACATGGCTGCAATAGGCCGGATGGCCTATTTCCGGCAGGTCGGTCGTCAGGCGACCGTGAGCTCGAGCTCCAAGCCGAGAAACGCTGAGTACCGCTCCGCCTCCCGCTTCAACGCCGTCCGGCTGACGCGCTTCGCCGGAGCAACGGAGAGCTCGAGCCGCTTGGGGGTCTTCTTCCGGCTCCACAGGCCCGCGGCAACGCCGTCCGCAAGCAGGAAGCTGACGCCGGCAGGCCCCTCGTACCGTCCGCGCCCGTGTCCGGCCACCTGCTCCCGCACGCGCGGCGCCACGAGCTGCTCGCGCTCCCGGAAGCCCATGACGTACACGTCGTACTCCGGGAGCAGGCGGACGCTCCGCTCCGGCTCCGCGAACCCGGTGTCTCCGGCGAGGACGAACGCGCGACGGCCCTCGACCTCGACCTCTTCGACGTCCTCGAAGGGAACGTCCGAGCCGAACCAGGCGCGAAAGTCGGCGGGACGAGCGGGGCCGTACGCCCAGAGGAAGCGCCGGAGGATCTCCCGCAGCGCGTCTGCGCGCTTGACGCGCTCCCAACGCCCCAGCCAACGGTCCGGTCGGACGAGCGTGATCTTGTTCCCCTGCGGCGGCCCCTGACAGAGGTCGCCGATGAAGAACGCGAAGCCCGAGCGGAGGCGGGCCTCGTGCGTCTTCCCGACGCGCCGAACGACCGCGTCCACGAGCTGTTCGCGGAGGAGCGGCTCGCCGCCCGCGGCGTCCCAGACGGCTGCACGCAGCTCGGCAACCTCCTCGGCGCTGACCGCGGGGTGCAACACGCCGGCCGGGTCGGGCCACGGCGGAAGCTCGTCGCGCGGCGAGCGCGTCGCGAACCACAGCGGCAGCTCGTCGGCGGGATGAAGATGGAGCGTGCCGCGCAACGTCCACGCCTTCACGAGCGTCCGCTCGCGCCAGAGCGCGTCACGGACGTCCTGCTGCGCGATTCCGTCGACGCGCGCGGCGAGCTGCAGCTCGGCGGACGCCTGCACCTGCGCATGGATGCCGCACGTCTGGCGCGCGACGTCGACGAGCGCCGCGGAGCGCTGCGTCAACGCGCTGCGCGCGAGCCGGCGCGCGCGCACCTGCTCCCAGGTCAGAAGAATCGGAGGCGGTCGACCAGCTTGCCGCCGGTGAGCCACCAGAACCGGCCGCGCTCGATGATCTGGACGTGCGCCGCCGAGGGGTCGTCTTCGGCGTGCTCCTCGCGGTACTTCACGAGCCAGCTGCGAACCGCGTCCGAGGCGTCGAGCGTCGTGACGCGTTCGCCGTCGACGAGGAGCGCGTACTTCGGCATCAACCGCCGGCCGCCGCGTACGCCGGCGACCCCTCCTCTGCGAGCGCCGCTTGCGCTGCCGCCAGCCGCGCCAGGGGCACTCGGAACGGCGAGCAGCTGACGTAGTCGAGCCCGAGCTCGTGGCAGAACGCGACCGACTTCGGCTCCCCGCCGTGCTCGCCGCAGATCCCGGCCTTCAGGCCGGGCTTCGTCGCTCGGCCGCGCTCGACGCCGATGCGCATCAGCTCGCCGACACCGTGCACGTCGAGCGTCTCGAAGGGGTTGTGCTCGAGGATGCCGTCCTCGAGATAGAAGGTCAGGAACTTGCCCTCCGCGTCGTCGCGCGAGAAGCCGAGCGCCGTCTGCGTCAGATCGTTGGTCCCGAACGAGAAGAAATCCGCGTGGTGTGCGATCTCGTCCGCTCGGATGCAGGCCCGCGGGAGCTCGATCATCGTGCCGCAGAGGTACTCGACCTCGGGCGCCTCCTCCTCGGCGACCTGCACCGTCAGCTCGCGCAACCGGCGCAGCTCCTCGTCGAAGGCGACGAGGGGATGCATGATCTCGACCAGCGGCGCCTCGCCGGTCCGGGCAGCGACCGCGCGCGCGGCGCGGATGATCGCACGAACCTGCATCTCGTAGATCTCCGGCCACTGCAGGCCGAGCCTGCAGCCGCGCGTCCCGAGCATCGGGTTCGCCTCCTGCAGCTGTTTGATGCGCCGGCGCATGTGCTCGTCGGTCGCCTGCTCGAGCGGCGGGAGGAACTCGTGCAACGGCGGGTCGAGCAGCCGGATCGTCACGGGCAGCCCCGCCATCGCCTCGAAGATCCCCTCGAAGTCGCCCTGCTGGATCGGCAGGAGCTTGTCGAGCGCCGCGCGGCGGCCGGTTGTGCCCTCCGCGAGGATCATCTCCCGCACAAGCGGGAGCCGGTCCTCCGCCATGAACATGTGCTCGGTCCGGCAGAGACCGATGCCCTCGGCGCCGAACTCGCGCGCCTTGCCGGCATCGTCCGGCGTGTCGGCATTCGCCCGGACGCCGAGCCGACGGTGCTCGTCGCCCCAGCCGAGGATCGTCTCGAGGTCGTCGTTCACCTGCGGTGGGACGAGCGGCACCTCGCCGGCGATCACCGCGCCCGTTCCGCCGTCGATCGTCAGCACGTCGCCCTCCGACAGCGTCTGCGCGCCGAGCGAGATCGTGTGCGCACCGAGGTCGATCGAGAGCGCCTCGCAGCCCGCCACACACGGCTTGCCCATCCCGCGCGCGACCACCGCGGCGTGCGAGGTCATGCCGCCGTGCGCCGTCAGCACGCCGGCCGCGTGGATGAGGCCGTGGATGTCATCCGGCGTCGTCTCCCAGCGGACGAGGATGACCTTCTCTCCCGCCTTGCCCCGCTGCTCGGCGCTGTCGGCGTCGAGGACGATCTTCCCGGACGCCGCGCCCGGCGACGCGTTCAGACCCTTCGCGGCCACCTCCCACTCCGCCGTCGGGTCGAGCATCGGATGCAGCAGCTGGTCGAGCTGCTGCGGGTCGATCCGCGCGATCGCCTCCTCGCGCGTGATCAGCCCTTCGTCGACCATGTCGACGGCCGCCTTCACCGCAGCGGCGGCAGTCCGCTTCGCGGAACGAGTCTGCAGGAGATAGAGCGTGTTCTCCTCGACGGTGAACTCGGTGTCCTGCACGTCGCGGTAGTGCTCCTCGAGCCGTCGCATCGTCTCGAGCAGCTGGTCGAACGCGCCCGGAAGCTTCTCGCCCATGTTCGCGATCGGCTCGGGCGTGCGGATGCCGGCGACGATGTCCTCGCCCTGTGCGTTGGGCAGGAACTCGCCGTAGACGCCCTGCTCGCCCGTGGACGGGTCGCGCGTGAACGCCACGCCCGTCCCCGACGTGTCGCCCTTGTTGCCGAAGACCATCTGCACGACGTTGACCGCTGTCCCGAGATCGTCGGAGATCTCGTACAGCCGCCGGTAGGCGTGCGCGCGCGGCGACTGCCAAGAGTCGAACACCGCGACGATCGCCCGCCGCAGCTGCTCGCGCGGGTCCTGCGGGAAGTCACCTCCGGTGCTCTCGCGGTAGCCCCGCTTCAGCCGGGCGATCGCGTGCTGCGGCGTCTCGTCGGCGCCGAGCCGCTCGTAGTGGACGCCGTCGACCGTCTCGCCGTACATCTCCAGCAGGCGCCGGTAGCAGTCGTGCGCAAACCACTCGTTCCCCGTCGCGCGCGCGAGCCCTTCGACCGAGACGTCGTTCAGGCCGACGTTGAGGATCGTGTCCATCATCCCGGGCATCGAGATCGCCGCGCCGGAGCGGACCGAGAGGAGCAGCGGGTCGTCGGGATCGCCGAAGCGCTTGCCTGTGTGCTCCTCGAGCGCGCGCAGGTGCCGCTCGACCTCCTCCTCGAGCCCCGCCGGGAGCTCCCCGCCGCCCGCCATGTACGCGCGGCAGGCGTCGGTCGTGATCGTGAACCCCGCCGGAACCGGGATCCCGAGCTGCGTCATCTCGGCGAGGCCGATCCCCTTGCCGCCGAGCAGCTCGCGTCCGCCGTCGGACGGCTCGTCGAAGTCGTAGACGTAGCGATGGCCTGCCAAGGCACGGATCGTCTCACAAATGCCCTGCAATACTCCGCGTTATGCCCGAGCCGCAGATCCTCGGGATGGGCGGCTACGCGGACGATGCGCTGCTCCGGCATGTGCTCGGGCTCGCCCGCGGGAGCCGCGTCCTGCTCGTGCCGTCGGCGAGCTCCGAGAGTGCCTCCTCGATCCTCCTCTGGTACGAGCGCCTCCGCGGGCGCGCCGATCTGACCCACCTCAGCTTCTTCCCCTGGCCGCCGGAGAACCTCCGCGAGCTCGCGCTGGCGCAGGACCTCATCCTCGTGCCGGGCGGCAACACCGCGAACGCACTCGCGATCTGGCGGGTTCACGGTTTCGACGAGATCCTGCGCGAGGCCTGGCAGGAAGGGGTTCTGCTCGCCGGCTGGAGCGCCGGGATGATCTGTTGGTTCGAGCACGGCGTCACCGACTCGTACGGGCCACAGCTCGCTCCGATGGACTGCCTCGGTTTTCTCTCCGGGAGCGCGTGCCCGCACTACGACGGCGAGGAGCGGCGGCGCCCCGTGTACAACCGGCTCGTGGCCGACGGCTTCGCGCCCGGCGTCGCCGCAGACGACGCCGTCGGCGTCCACTTCGTCGGCACGGAGCTGCGCGAGGTGGTGACGTCGCGGGAGGGTGCAACCGCGTACCGCGTCACCGCCGCGGGCGAGGAGACGCTCGTCGCACGGCTGCTCTGATCAGGCGTCGCTCTGGCCGGGGACCCAGCCCGTGGCCGCGGCCCAGTCCTCGGCCGCGACGACGATCAGATCGCACGCCGCATCCTTGATCTCGGTGTAAGGGCCGATGCCGCGCACTTCGTCGGCGAGGCGTCGCTTCAGGTCGGCGTAAGCGGCAGCGGCCCGCGGATGCGCGCGCAGGTAGTCGCGGAAAAGCAGTGCGTACCGCGCGTTTGGGCGTCCATCCAGGCGAACGTGGATGTTCGCCGAGCGATCGTCGGGCGGGTTCTGAAAGAACCGTTTCTGCCACCCATCGCCGGCGGTCTCGGCGCCGGGCGGCTCGTGATCGCGCGCGGAAGCGAACTCGACGAAGCCTGCGCCGCCGAGCGGATTCGCATCGGCCAGATCCGCGGCCACGACCTGTACGTCGATGCGGTCTTTCGCGTCGAGGCCCGGCACCGCCGTCGAGCCGATGTGATCGATCCGCAGCGCACGCTCGCCGCAGACGGCCCGCAGGCGCCGGCCGAGCCGGGCGAAGTCACCGGGCCAATCCT
>DATFTK010000129.1:0-2498 GCA_035262005.1 Gaiellaceae bacterium
GAGCCGAAGAGGTCGCCGACGATCGCCATGCCGTTCATCAGCGGACCCTCGATCACGTCCAGCGGCCGCTCGTGCTGCAGGCGCGCCTCCTCCGTGTCCTCCTCGATGAAGTCGACGATCCCGTGGACGAGTGCGTAGGAGAGCCGCTCCGACACGGGCGCCTCGCGCCAGGAGAGGTCACGCTCGCGCCTGGTCCCCTCGCCGGCGACGCGCGACGCATACTCGACGAGCCGCTCCGTCGCGTCGTCGCGGCGGTTGAAGATGACGTCCTCGACGCGCTCGAGCAGCTCCGGCTCGATGTCCTCGTAGACGGCGAGCTGGCCGGCGTTGACGATGCCCATGTCGAGGCCCGCGGCGATCGCGTGGTAGAGGAAGGCCGCGTGCATTGCCTCCCGCACCGCGTCGTTGCCGCGGAAGGCGAAGCTGAGATTGGAGATGCCACCGGAGATGCGCGCACCGGGGCAGCGCTCCTTGATCAGGGTCGTCGCCTCGATGAATGACTTCGCGAACTCTGCGTGCTCCTCGATGCCGGTCGCGACTGCGAGGACGTTCGGGTCGAAGATGAGGTCCTCCGGCGCCCAGCCGTCCGCCGTCAGCAGCTCGTAGGCGCGCTCGCAGATCTCTACCTTGCGCGCCGTGGTGTCCGCCTGGCCCTGCTCGTCGAAGGCCATGACGACGACCGCCGCGCCGTACCGCCTGATCCGCCGAGCCTGCTCGAGGAACGCCTCCTCCCCCTCCTTCAACGAGATCGAGTTGACGACGCCCTTGCCCTGGAGGCACTTGAGCCCTGCTTCCAGCACCGACCAGCGCGAGCTGTCGACCATCACCGGGATGCGCGCGACGTCGGGCTCGGTAGCGAGCAGGTTGAGGAAGGTGGTCATCGCCTGCTCCGAGTCGAGCAGGTCGGCGTCCATGTTGACGTCGAGGATGTTGGCGCCGCCACGCACCTGTTCGAGCGCGACCTCGACGGCGTCCTGGAGGTCGTCGCCTTCGATCAGGCGGCGGAAGCGCGCCGAGCCGGTGACGTTCGTGCGCTCGCCGACCATGACGAAGGTGGAGTCCTTGAAGATCCGGAACGGCTCGAGCCCGCTGAGCCGTGTGACCGTCTCCGGCCCGGGGACATGTCTCGGGGACTGTCCCCGTACCAAGTCTGTTATCGCCCTGACGTGTTCGGGCGTGGTGCCGCAGCAGCCGCCGACGATGTTGACGAGCCCGTCCTGGGCGAACTCGCGCAGGTAGCGGCTCGTGTCGCGCGGCTGCTCGTCGTGGGCGCCCATCTCGTTCGGCAACCCGGCGTTCGGGTGGCACGCGACCCACGTCGGCGCGACGCGGGCGAGGTCTTCCACGAACGGCCGCATCTCGCGCGCGCCGAGGGAGCAGTTGACGCCGACGATGAACGGGTCGGCCTCCTCGACCGAGAGCCAGAACGCCTCGACGGTCTGGCCCGACAGGTTCCGTCCGCTCTTGTCGATCGCCGTGAACGAGAGCCAGAGCGGCAGCTGCGGCGCGACGTCGCGTGCCGCGGCAATCGCGGCCTTCGCGTTGAGCGTGTCGAAGATCGTCTCGATCAGCAGGAAGTCGACGCCGCCCTCCGCCAGCGCATCGATCTGATCGGCATACGCGTCGCGCACCTGGTCGAACGTGTGAGTGCGGAACGCCGGGTCGTCGACGCGCGGCGACAGCGAGAGCGTCACGTTCAGCGGGCCGACCGAGCCGGCGACGTAGCCGTCGACCTCGTCGGCAGCCGCTCGGGCGAGCCGCGCTCCCTGCAGGTTCATCTCCCGGACGTGCGACTCGAGTCCGTAGTCGGCCTGGCCGATCGACGTCGCGGTGAAGGTGTTCGTCGTGGCGATGTCCGCGCCGGCGGCGAAGTACTGGCGGTGGATGTCGAGCACCACCTCCGGCCGCGTGATGTTCAGCAGGTCGGGGTCGCCCGCGACGTCGCGCGGATGGTCTCTGAAGCGCTCGCCGCGGTACGCCTCCTCCCCTCGCACCTGCTTCTGGATGAGGACGCCCCACGACCCGTCCAGCACGGCGATGCGCTCGCGAAGGATGTCTTCAAGTCGTGTGCGCGCGTCCTGCATTTCCAGCTGCTCCGTTCTGCCTGAAGAGAACCGCGCCTGCCTGGACGCGCGCGGGGCTCTTTAGGCGTTTGATAACCCGGTCGCCAAGCTGCCTGTCAAAGCTCTCCGGGATTCTCAGTCTAGCGGGAGGAATGGGGTCTGGCCTGCAGGGGCCTGACCCCAGCCTTTCGCAGAGGCATACGAAGCGGCGGGTTTGACCCCTTAGCCGCGCCCCGAGACCGTCAGCTGGTTCTCGGCATGCTTGATTCGCTGCTCGAGCTGCCAGCGGTCGGCATTCGACTCGCCGCGGTCGACGCGTTCGAGCTCCGCCTGCGCCGTCTCGAGCTGCTCGCGCGCTCGTTCGTCGTCGACCTCGCTGGCGAGCACGGCGTCGTCGACGAGCGCGATCGCCCGGTCGAGCTGAACCTGGAAGAA
>DATFTK010000130.1:0-3462 GCA_035262005.1 Gaiellaceae bacterium
CCTGGTGTCGGTCTCCTCGGCCGCCCTCGCGGCACTCGGCACGTCTCCGCGCTTCTACTTCGACTGGGAGAAGAGTCGCTCGGGCCAGGCCAAGCTCGACAGCGCGTTCACGCCTGCCGTCTCCCTCGTGCGCGCGCTGAATGTCGCGCTCGGCATGCTGCTCGACGAGGGCCTCGAGGCGGCGTTCGACCGGCACATTCGGCTCGGCCGGGCGTGCCGCGAGGGAGCGAAGGCGATGGGGCTCGAGCTCTTCTCTCCGGACGAGGAGCGCTCCGCCGTCGTCACGGCGATCCGCGCACCGGAGGGTGTCGACGCCACCGCGATCGTTTCCACGCTTCGCGACCGCTTCGGGATCACGATCGCGAACGGCCAGGGCGAACTGAAGGGCAAGATCTTCCGGATCGGCCACATCGGCTGGTTCGACGTTTTCGACATCACCACCGCACTCGCCGCCGTCGAGCTTGCGCTCGTCGACGCCGGCGCCGAGATCGAGCGGGGCATCGCGGTGACGCGCGCGCTCGAGGCCTGGTCCGAGCACTCGCGCGTTTGACCGCCGTTCTCGTCCGCGAGGAGATCGCCGAGGCCGGGATCCGCCTCCTGCGCGAGCGCGGCTTCGACGTCGACGTCGACGGCGAGTCAGACCTCGCCGAGGCGATCGGGCGCTACGACGCGATCGTCGTTCGCTCGGCGACGAAGCTGACGGCCGACCTGATCGCACGCGGCGAGCGGCTGAAGGTCATCGGCCGTGCCGGCGTCGGCATCGACAACGTCGACGTCGAGGCTGCAACCCGACGCGGCATCGTCGTCGCGAACGCACCCGAGTCGACTGTCGTCTCTGCGGCCGAACACACGGTCGGGCTGCTGACGGCGCTCGCACGCAACATCCCGCAGGCGCACGCCGCGCTGAAGCAGGGGCGCTGGGACCGGAAGAAATACGGCGGCATCGAGCTCGCCGACAAGGCACTCGGCGTGCTCGGCTTCGGACGGATCGGGCAGCAGGTCGCGCGTCGCGCGGCTGGGCTCGGCATGCGCGTCCTCGCCTACGACCCGTTCGTGGCGCCGGACCGCTTTCGCGAGCTCGGCGTCGAGCGGGTCGAGCACCTGGACGACATCTACGCGGCCGCCGAATTCCTGACGCTGCACCTGCCCCTCACCGACGAGACGCGGCGGAGCGTGGACGCGCAGGCCTTCGCGAAGATGCGCGACGGCGTGCGGCTCGTGAACGCGGCGCGCGGCGAGCTCGTCGACGAGGACGCCCTGCTCGACGCGCTCGCCTCGGGCAAGGTCGCGGGCGCCGCCCTCGACGTCTTCTCGTCGGAGCCGTACTCGGGGCCGCTGCTCGAGCACGACAACGTCGTCGTCACGCCCCATCTGGCCGCGTCAACCGAGGAGGCGCAGGACCGCGCCGGCGTGATCATCGCCGAGCAGGTCGCGGCGGCGCTCGACGGCGGCCTCGTTACGAACGCCGTCAACATCCCGGTCATCGGTGCGGAAGACCTCGAGGTGCTCGGCGCCTACATTCCGCTCGCGGCGAAGCTCGGCCGGCTGGCTCTGGAGCTCGCAGAAGGTCGCGTGGAGGAGCTGCGGCTGACGTACTTCGGCTCGCTCGCGCAGTACGACACGCGGCTGCTGACGGTCGCGGCGCTGAACGGCGCCTTCCAGGGGCGCTCCGACCAACCGGTGAACTACGTCAACGCGCCGGTGATTGCGGCTGAGCGTGGAGTGGAAGTGCGCGAGGAGCGGCGGCGCGCGTCACGTGACTTCACGAACCTCGTGCGTGTCGAGGCCGTGTCGTCGGGCCGCACGTTTCCCGTCGCCGGCACGACGATCGGCAAGGACGACCGGCAATGGCTCGTCAGCGCGCTCGGCTTCGAGCTGGACATGGAGCTCGCACCCTTGCTCGTCTTCTTCCGCTACGACGACGTCCCGGGCGTGATCGGGCGCGTCGGCACGCTGTTCGGCGACGCAGGCGTGAACATCGCGAACATGACGGTGTCACGCACGCGCCGCGGGGGGCAGGCGCTGATGGCGCTGTCGATCGACACGCCCGCGCCCTCCGAGCTCGTCGACCGGCTCCACGGCGAGTTCGAGGACGCCCGCTTCATCTCGTTGCGGTGATGTGGCCCGAGCCGGTCGAACGGATCGCCGAGTTTCTGCGGCAATCCGAGGCGCAAGGCCGGCTGGAGGAGCTTCCGAAGGGCGTTGACTCGCCGCCGGGCCCGCGCGTCCGCGCGGAGGCGTTCGAGTGCTACGGGAATGCGATCGTCGCCGTCGTTCCTGACGACAGCGAGATCGATCGCGGCAGCCTTGCGCGTCGTGCCGGCTGCGGCGAGCTCCGGCCCGCCGCTGCCCGGCCGTTTCCGTTCCAGGGAGCGCAGGTCCTCGTCGACCGGTCGCTGCTCTCGTTGCAGACGGTGTGGCTCGAAGCGGGGTCGTCCCGGCACGTGCTCGGCCTCGGCCCGCGGCAGCTCCTGCGGTTGACCCGTGCGGCGACGGGCACGTTTCTTGCCGGCGACTAGAGGTAGCCGTTTCGCTGCAGCCAGCGAAATGCGACGAAGCCCACAGCCAACACGTTGCCGGCGAAGGAGTCGATCGCGCCTGCGGTCACCGCCGAAGCTCCAGGGAGTCCCTGGCGCTGGAAGAAGCGAACGAATACCGTCATCCTCGCCAGATTCGATGGGAGCGCGAGGTTCAAGTACGACGTTGCGAGCTGAAGCACATAGAGCGGGCCGAAGCGAACGTCGGCCGCGATCGAGCCCAGCGACGCGAGCGCCTGGGTGATCCGCGGGAGCTGGGCGGCGACGAAGGCGAGGCTCACCCAGGTCCAGTCCGCGTCCCCGAGATCGTCTCGCACGGCGTCGAAGTCGACGTTCCCGACGAATCTCAGGACCGCGATCGCAGCCGGCGTGAGCAGGGCGACTTGAAGCACCGTCCCCCACGTCACTCGCCGCAGCGGTGCGGGGACCGGCTGCTCTGTGGTCAGCGACACGAATCCATTTCGGCTGCGAACTATCCCGCGTCGACGCACGAGCACCTGCCGGGGCGCCGACCCCGGTGACGCGCACTGCGTCGGTCTGTCTGCTGGCCGCCGCCGCGCTGGCCGCGCCGGCCGTCGCGCTCGGCGGGCTCGGCGACGAGAAAGCTCTCGCCGACCGCTATGCGCCGGTCGTCAGGCTCGTCACACAAAAGAAGGAGTGCGGTCCGGGCGAGCCCTACCAGCCGATGGACGTCAATGCGCTCTTCGGCGAGCCGACGGTGGCGCTCAGGGGGCCCTGGAGCACGAACGATCTCGTCAAGATCGGGCCGACCGCGAAGGACCTTTCTCAGGGTCTGTACCAGTACCACCTCGACTTTCCCGGAAACGCGCTCGAGCCAGGATGCGACTACGAGCGGTGGGCGCGTCGTGTGACGGAGGGCCGCAAGCCGACCGTGTACGCCCATGTGGCGACCGATCCGCTCCAT
>DATFTK010000131.1:0-2975 GCA_035262005.1 Gaiellaceae bacterium
TCGCCGCGATCGCAGTAGAAGAGCGGCCACGAGTTCGTCAGGTTGGGTGAGCCGTTGTACGAGATGTCGACGATCTCCTCGGGATTCGTCGCGCTCCAGCCCACGGTGAGCGGTCCGGACTGCACGGTCCGTGTGGCCGGACCGACCGAAGCGGTGGCTGAGCTTGCTAGAACCGCCGCAGCTGCAAAGACGACAGCCGCCACGGCACGTCGTCGTACGTTCATCTGTCTCCTTTCGATCGCGACGATCGTGGAACGCGGCTCTAACCGGCCGCTAATCGTCGCTAGTGCGGCGTCGCGGGCACCGCCATCGGACCGCCGAAATACTTGCGCCGCGTGTCACGGGCGGAGCGGTCGTGGGGGTCGAAGTACGGCGCCATCCACGAGTCGTCGTCGACGAGGAACTGCGGCCTCCAGTCCTCCGGCGTCCCCGCCTGCTTCTTCTCCAGGTAGATCTTCACGGACTCGCGGAACGCGTAGTGCGTGTACAGCCGCAGGTACTCGCCGACGTAGATGTCGGCGATGCGCGTGTCGCCACGGATGACCAGCATGTTCTCGTCGTTCGTGTCGGTGCTCGCTTTGCTGAAGTTCGCACTGCCGGTGACGACGACCGGCCGTGGGCCGAGCGGGTCGACGAGCATGAACTTCGTGTGCACCCAGTAGACGTGGACGTCCGGGTCGATCTGCTGGAGTTCGGCCAGCCAGCGGTCGAAGCTGTCGGTGACGATTCGGTTCCCGACCGCGACGACGACGTTGCGACGCTTACGGAGCTGCTGGATCGCCGCCGTCTCCGCCGCCTTTGTCTTCGGATTCCCCCATTCCTTTTCCATCAGCGCCATCCGCAGAATGTCGTCGTCCTGCGCGTAGACAGCCCGGAACTTCTCCTGCATGCCGAACGCAAAGGTCATGAAGAGGCATTGCTTCGCGCTCGCCGCGATCTCCGCGTACCACTGCAGGGCGTCGAGCTCAGTTCCGCGTGGCGAGAAGACCGTCGTCGTCGGCGCCTTCCACGGTTGCGGCGGCACAGGGCTCGCCTGCTCGTTCGCGTTGCGATAGGCGGCGCGCACCGGGGGATCGGCGGCAAGCCGGTCCCAGTCATCGCGGAACGCCTGCGCAACCGACGCGTCCTCGACGATGTGGCCGACGTTCGCGTGGCCGAAGATGCCGTTCTCGGTCAGGTTGGTCGAGCCCGTCCACACGGCCCTCGGCGTGCCGTGTTCGCTCAGGACGAAGAACTTGTGGTGCATCAGCTTGCCGTGCACGCGGCCGCGGCAGAGCGAGCGGATGTGCGCAGACGTGATCGCTGCCTCGTTCGCCGGTCCGGGGCCCATGTCGTCGTAGATGACGTTCACCGTCGCGCCACGCTCGTGCGCGGCCCTGATCGCGGCGAGGGCCTCGGGCCATTGGAACTCGTAACAGGCGCCGTGCACCTCCCAGCCCGCACCCGCGCGGCGGAGGAACGCGACGAACGCCTCGAGCAGGCCACGGGACAGCCACTGATACGCGCCCGGGCCGGCGACGTTCGGCGGCTCGTTCTGGAAGCGGCGCGCGTACTCCTGCGTCGCGACCGAGCCGCGGTTGAAGAACGCCGAGTGCACCGCTCCGACTTCATGCTCGGTCGAGACCTCCACGTCGACGGCGATGCGTTGCTTCAGGTCTGTCGGATCGCCGTAGAGCGCGACCACCCTGTAGGTGTAGGGCGTGCCGGGGCTCGCGCTGTAGTCCGCCCACTGGAACCCCTGGATCGGATGGTGCAGCGTGGAGAAGCGCTCGCCGGGCGCCGGATACGGCTCGGTCTGCTGAAACGTCTTCAGCCCCTGCAGCCAGATCGTGTCGCCCTCTATGTGGTCGAAGCGCTTGAAGCCGAAACCGCGGAAACCGGGACGCTTGCTCGCAGTCAGGTCGAGGCCGAAGAAGACGACGTGCGTCCCGGCGACCACATTGACGGTCAGTCCCGAATGCTTCTTGCGAACGCGCACTAGCGCTCGACGTCGAGCTCGCGCCCGACGACGGCGAAGCTGTACAGCAAGAGGTACGCGAAGCCGAGCGCAAGCGTGAACAGCACGGTCACGCCGATCGCCTCCCTGTACGCAAACGGATCACGGGCGACGGCGTGGAGGATGCTCGGCAGCACGCGCGGGTGCTCGACCGCGTCCCAGCTGTTCAGCCGCAGGAAGCGGCCGAGGTAGATCCCGAGCGACCCGAGCGCGAGCGCGACGGCCGCAAACACCCAGCCGCTCGCGACGCCGCGCCACTGGCGCACGACCGTCTGCATCAGGAAGAGCGACGCAAAGCCGATCAGCACGCCCGTCCACGCAAACGCGGACACGGTCACCGCGTCGTACCAGTACGGCGCATCGGCCGTACGCTCGAGGTGCACGAAGTCGGTCACGATGTACGGCGCGTTCGGGAAGAACAGGAGCCAGAGCGCACCGAGCACGAGCAGGGCCGGGCCCAGCCCGTGTCGCCGCCAGCGGTCGTAGACGACCACCGCCAGCATGAACGGGATCCACGCGAGGAACAGGTTCCAGATCAGCCCGAAGAAATTGGTGCTACCGCTCTCGGCGTAGCGCACGAGCACGAGGGCGACGCAGAAGAGCGAGACCGCGACGAGGCCGAGGACGGTCACGAGGCGTCGCCGGCTCGGGTTCATGCTTCCGCCAGCAGTGCCTGCAGGTCGAGCGGCGCGGTGAACATCTCCTCCGGCCACTGCTCGCGCGGCCGGTCGCGGTAGAGCTCGATCCCGTTCTCGTCCGGGTCGTGGAAGTAGATCGCCTCGCTGACGCCGTGGTCGCTCGCGCCGCTGAGCGGGACTCCCGCGTCGATCACCGCCTGGACCGCCCGCGCCAGCGTCTTCCGGTCCGGGTAACGGATCGCGACGTGGTACAGCCCGGTCGTGCCACGCGGCGGCGGCGGGCCGCCCTTCGACTCCCAGGTGTTCAGGCCGATGTGATGGTGGTAGCCGCCGGCGGAGAG
>DATFTK010000132.1:0-3528 GCA_035262005.1 Gaiellaceae bacterium
CCCGAGACCTGGTGGATGAGGATCTTGGCGTTCGGCAGGGCGACGCGCTTTCCTTTCGTTCCGCCTGCGAGGATGATCGCGCCCATCGACATCGCAATCCCGACGCACGTCGTCTGGATGTCGGGCTTGATGTACTGCATCGTGTCGTAGATCGCAAGGCCGGAGTACACCTGGCCGCCCGGGGAGTTGATGTAGATCTGAATGTCCTTCTCGGGGTCCTCGGACTCGAGGTGAATCAGCTGCGCGACGATCAGGTTCGCGATCTGGTCGTCGATCGGCGTGCCGAGGAAAATGATCCGCTCGTTGAGCAGACGCGAGTAGATGTCGAACGAACGCTCGCCGCGCGAGGTCTGCTCGATGACCATCGGAATCAACGGACTCATGTAAGGCTCCACTCCTAACTCCCTGGGGTCCACAGTTTCGTCTCTGTCTTGGGCTTTTCCTTTTCGGGTGTCCAGATTGCCTCGCGCGCGGCGGCCTGCTCCGGCGGAATGCGCTCGACGTCGGCAGCGATCCGGTCCAACGCGCGCGCAAGCCGCATCGCCTCGCGCTCGCTCTCGTACACACCGGCCTCGTGGGCCTGCTCGATCACCTTGTCGGCCTCGTCGAAGCGGTCGCGGAACGATTGGTCGACCTCATCGTCGCCCACGGTAATGCCGAGCTGGTCGGCAGCGGCCTCGAGCAGCATCTCGCCGGCGACCGACGAGGCAGCCTGCTCGCGCAGGCGGGCGACCAGCGCGTCGGCAGGCTCGCCGGAGAGCTGGAGATAGGTATCGAGCGAGCCGCCGCTTCGGCGGAGGACGCCGTCGAGCTCACGGAGCAGCGTGCGCGTCCGCGCGTCGACGATCGGCCCGTCGACCCGGACGTTCGACGCCGCGACCAGCTCGTCGAGCGTCGCGCGCCGGAACGCCTCGTCGGCCTCCGCGTCGAGCTGCTCGCGGATGCGCTGCTCGATGTCGGCGCGCAGCGCTTCGAGGGTGTCGAACTCGGTGGCGGAGCGGGCGAGCTCGTCGTCGAGCGGCGGCAGGACCTTCTCCTTGATTTCTTTCATCGTCACCTCGACCGGCGCCGGCTCGGCCTCCCCGGCACGGTCGAGCTCGACGGCCTTCGTCTCGCCGGCGCTCATGCCGACGAGCTGCTCCTCCAGCTCGGGCAGCAGGCGGCCGGAGCCGAGCTCGACGACGTAGTCGCGTTGCCCGCCGTCGCCTGCAAGGAGGTCGATGACGACGGTGTCGCCCTGCTGAGCGGGCCGGTCCTCGACCGGCGACAGTTCTGCGATCGTCGAGCGGAGGACGTTCAGCTCGTGGTCGACGTAGTCCCCCGGCACCTCGGGCTCGGCGTAGGGGACCTGCAGCTTCGTCCAGTCAGCCACCGCCGGCGTGGGCAGGACGCTGACGGTCGCAGTGAAGCGCCAGTCCTGATCGTCCGTCGCCGGCAGCTCGTAGTCGAGCTCGGGCTGCTCGGCCGGGCGGATGCGCGCACGCGCGACGGCGTTGCCGTACCAGCCGGCGATGTGGCTCTCGATCGCCTCGCTGTAGAGCCGCTCCTTCCCGATGCGCGACAAGAGCACGGGCATCGGCACCTTCCCCTTGCGGAAGCCGGGGATCTTGACGCTCTCGGCGAGATCCGACGCGGCGTGCTCGACGGCGTGGTGGACGTCCGCCTTCGGGACGTCGACCGTGAGTCGGACCTTGTTGTCCGCCAGCTCCTCGACCTGAGCGCTCATCCGGCCATTGAACCAAACGGTTTGTAGCCTCCGTCCTGTGCAGCTCTACGTGATCGCCCGTCACGGCGAGTCGACGCTCAATCTCGAGAACCGGGTCAACGGCAACCCCGAAGTCCCCGTCCACCTGACGACGAAGGGGCGTGACGAGGCCCGCCTTCTCGGTCAGCAGATCGCGCACGTGCCGTTCGAGCTCTGCGTGCACACACGGTTCTCGCGCACACGCGAGACCGCGGAGCTCGCGCTCGGCGGTCGTGACGTGCCGTTCGAGGAGGTGCCGGAGCTCGACGACATCGACGTCGGCGACCTCGAAGGACAAACGCTCGAGGAGTACCACGTCTGGAAGCGGGCCCACACGCGCCGCGATCCCTTCCCCGGCGGCGAGTCGCTCGACGACGCCGCGAGCCGATACGCCGACGCCTTCGAGTGGCTGTTGGGGCGGGCGGAGCCGACGATCCTGGTCGTCGCGCATGAGATCCCGCTGCGCTACGCGCTCAACGGGGCCGACGGCTCGGACGACCTCGACCGGCCGGCGCACCACATGGCGAACGCAACGCCCTACTTGTTCGACGAGGCCGCCCTGCGCCACGCGGTCGGCCAGATTCGCCGGTTGGCCCAGTGCGGGCGACAGGACTTGAACCTGTAAGGGACTTCCGCCCCACTGGGACCTAAACCCAGCGCGTTTGCCAGTTCCGCCACGCCCGCGCGCTTCCCAGAGTAGACCGTGGTGGACACGAAGCGTACGATTCCTGACTGCCAGGTAGATGAAACGCGTAGGAACCTTCGCCCTGATTTTTCTTGCGGCCGGGGCGGCTGCTGCCGCTGCCGCGGGAACTCATTTGTCCGCTCCGAGCGCTGCTCAGTGCGGCGGCTCGACGTGGCGTTTGAAGACCTTCAGCGACCCGCAGCGCAGAAAGGTCCATGTGGCCCCGGCCTCGACGACCGTCGGCGACATCCTCTCGAGGCGCGGTCCCGGCCGCACGCTCAGCCGACGGACGACGCCGTTTCAGCGCCAGATCTGGGGGGTCTACGCCCAGATCACCAAGTACCGGCTGGACGAGACCGGGTCGATCCGGCTGGTTCTCTACGACGACAACTTCTATATGAACGCCGTCATCCCGTCGCCGGACTGCCTCTCGGCGAGGACGCGTGACCGCGCCGGGATCGCAGCGGCCTGGCGCCAGTTCGCGAAGTGCGGCAGGCCGGATTCGTCGTGGCAGTCGTTCGGCGGCATCATGCTCGTCCGTGGGATCGGCTTCTGGACCACGAAGCAGCCGCTCCGCGGCACCGCGCCAAACGGCGCCGAGCTACACCCCGTGACCGGTCTCCAGGTCGTCGCGGGCTGCTAGCAGGCTTCGTCCGGCTGCCGCAGCGGGGAGCTGCAGCCAGAAGGTCGAGCCCTCGCCCTCGACGCTGGTGAAGCCGATCTCACCGCCGTGCGCCTCGACGATCTGCTGCGCCAGCACGAGCCCCAGCCCGGTACCGCTGATCCCGCGCGCGCGACCGACGTCGCCACGGAAGAACTTGGTGAAGATGCGCGCCTGGTGCTCCCCGGGGATACCGAGCCCCTCGTCCCGCACCCACGTCCACGCCTCGTCGCCGACGAGCGCGGCGCTCACCTCGACGACGCCGCCTTCGGGCGAGTACTTGATCGCGTTGGAGAGGAGGTTTCCGACCACCTGGGCGAGCCGGTCCCGGTCGGCGTAGACGACGAGCGGCTCCTCGGACGCGTCGAGCCGTAGCTCGTGCTCCGCGCTCTGCGCCGAGTAGAGCGTTACCTGGGCCGCGAGCAGGTCGTTGAGGTC
>DATFTK010000133.1:0-7226 GCA_035262005.1 Gaiellaceae bacterium
ACTCCTCCCCCCACGGCTTACGCGCGACGGCCACTAGGAACTTGACGGGCCAGCTGCTGCCCGGAACGCAGCGCCGCTTGCCTTGACCGTCCGAGAGAACGGATGAACGCCTTTGCCAGCCGTGCTCAAGGGAGAGAGCAAGCCAGCCAGCACCGCTGCGAACAACGCGACGACGAGCCTTCCCGGGATCAGTCCAAACCTGGGCCGCATGACCGCCCCACATTGCTGGGGGTGCGATCCCTTTCGTTTGGCATGAACGGGTCAATCCACTTGACCAAGTCATGTCAAGCGAACGCGCCAAACGGACCGTACCGTCGTGCTTTGGGCAGCTCCGCACCTGAGCCGGCTTTTCCGTTGACTGTGGGGTCGGCCGCTGGTGGAGGGTCTGCGGCGCTGCCCGCTTTCCCGCTCTGGCTTTTCGAACGCTGGGCCAGGAGGGGTGTCTTTGGCATCGGACGCCGCGCCCGTGTGCAGCCGGCCAAAGAAAAAGCCCCGATATGCGGGGCTTTCCTGATGGGCGGTACTGGGCTCGAACCAGTGACCCCCAGCTTGTCGAGCTGGTGCTCTCCCAACTGAGCTAACCGCCCCGGGGAACGGCCAGTCTAGCCCACCATCAGGAGAGTGGGATCGATCGGGAGGCCGTCGTGGCGGACTTCGAAGTGGAGGTGTGTGCCTGTGCACCAGCCGCTACAGCCCGCGATGCCGATCAGCTCGCCGGTCTGCACGCGCTGGCCCGGATGCGCGAGCGGCTGGGACAGGTGCGCGTACAGCGTCATGTAGCCGGACCGATGCTCGACCGCGACGATCGAGCCGTAGCCGTCGAACCCCGGCATCTCACCGGCGAGCACGACGACACCGTCCGCGGCGGCACGGACGTCGAGCGAACTGAGGATCCCGATATCGAGCCCCGGGTGCCAGCGGTAGCCGTCTCGCCCGAACGGGGACGTGACCGCCCCCTGCGCGGGCCACTGCAGCGAGAGCTGCCAGCCGGCGTTCGTGTACGCAGCCGCCGTCGCCGGGAAGGCGAGCGCGGCGCACACGGCGGCGATCAGAAGATTTCGGGGCACCAGGGATGCCGATCCCATCGAAACAGCGCGTCCGCGCGCACGAGCGCGCCGTCCGTCAGCTCCTCGGCGCGACCGGCTCGCGCGAGCGCCGCGAACGAGACCCCGCCGAGATAGGCGGAGCCGAGCGACTGCGCCGAGAGCTCGATATCGCTGTCGTCCTCGGTGCGCTGCGCCGTACCTCCCTCGAGCTTCCAACGCCCCTCGTTCCAGGGGCAGAACTCGTCGTGCACCTCGAAAACGACCGATTCGTCGGCTGCGTATTGCCGGCCCGACAGCGCTGTACCGACGTCCACGAGCCGCACCCACAGCCCGTCGCCCATGCGGTAACGCAGCCGCCGCGGCGTCGCGAGGAGCAAGAACAGCGCGTGGTCCGGCGGCAGCAGGGACGCCTGCACGGTGGCTTTCCAGTCGATCGACAGCAGGTAGCCCCACAGGTCTCGCTCGGCGGTCGGCGTCGCCGCGAGCGCCTCGACAACGCGCAGCTCCGCGACGGTCGAGCCTTCATCCCACCCGGGCTTGTGCCTGTACGCGGCGTAGGCGTCGACGGCGCCGTCGCGTTCGTATGCAACCCAGCGCTTCGGGCCCGCGCCCTCGCGACGGTCCTCGGGATCGTTGAGCTCCCGCTGCTCCCACCACAAGTCGTCGCGCGAGAACATTCCCGGCCAGAGCGCGCGCACGCGCTCGTAGACGGCGGGGACCACCTCGCGCGCCTCGTCGGGCTCCAGGAACCGGATCGTCCCCTCCGGCTCGAACGGAAGCGCGAAGGACGTGTACTCGTGCGCGAGCTTGATCTCGCCGCAGAAGGATGCGAGCCCGTAGCCGTAGCGCCCGTAGATGGTCTCCTCCGATGCCCACAGCGCTGCGAGCGGCTCGCCACGTTCATGGGCCGCGTCCAGCTGCGCGCGCATCAGCGAGCGCAGGACGCCGCGTCGTCGGTGCGTCGGATACACGCCGACGACGGTGACACCGGCGGTCCGGAGGTCGCCGCCCGGCACAGAGAGCTCGAACGCGAACGCGCCGGCGCCGCCGACGATGGTGCCGTTCTCCCACGCCGCGTGCATGCGCTCGCTTCCGATCTGGTCGAGGAACCGCTGCATCCGCTCCTCGGTCGGCGTCATGCCGAAGTACTGGCCGATCGCGAAGATCGCCGAGGTGAACTCGTCGAGATCCTTGACCGTGCGAACGTCGAACGACATCAGAAGTCTTCGGGGCAATACGGCGGCCGCGCCGTGCGGAACAGGGCATCCGCACGAGCGAGCGCGCCGGCCTGCACCTCCTGCACGCGCTCCGCCGCGGCCAGGCGGCTGAACGTGAACGCGCCAAGATACACGGAGGCCAGATCGGCGACGTCGAGGGCGAGGTCGACGTCTCCGTCGGCGCGCTCGACGCCCGACGCGCCGACACGCCAGCGGCCCGCGTTCCACGGGCAGAACTCGTCCCGCACGTCCAGCACGATCTCGTCGTCCGCGGCGTACGACCGCGCGGCGAGCGCGGGGCCGAGGTCGACGAGACGCAGCCAGAGACCCTCCGAGAGTCGGAGCTGCAGGCTGCGTGGATCGACAACCATGAGGAAGAGCGGCGACGCGGGATCGATTCGTCCCTCGACTCGCGCGATCAGGTCGATGCCGAAGACGAAGCGCCAGAGCTCACGCTCCGCGGTCGGGCCGACTGCGAGCGCCTCGACGAGTCGCACCTCGCTCTGCGAGAAGCCCTGCTCCCAGCTCGGCTTGATTCGGTACAGAGCGTACGCGGCGGGCTCGCCGTCGATCTCCACGACGGCGGCGTACTTGGGGCTCGCGCCGCGACGCCACTCCTCCGGATCCGCGAGCCGCGAGCTCGTCCACCACTCATCCGGACGGTACGTGAACCCAGGAATGGTCAGGCGAACCTTGTCGTACACCTCCCGGCATGGAGCGAGCGCGTCCTCGAGCGGCACGATCTGGGCGCGTCCCTGCGGTCCCGGATCGTCGCGGAGGGCGAAGCGCGTGCGGTCGGCGTTCATGTGGGCGATCGGGGCGGCGATGCCGTAGCCGAACCGCCCGTAGATCGCCGCCTCGGACGCCCACAGGATGGCGAGCGGCTCGCCTCGCTCGCGGATGTCGTCGAGCTCGCGGCGCATCAACTGGGTGAGGATCCCGCGCCGGCGGTGGCTCGGAAGCACGCCGACCCACGTGACACCGGCTGCCGGCAGCTCGCCGCCGGGGATGGCGACGCGGAAGTCGAAGTCCGCCGCCGTCCCGACCGGCAGGCCGTTCTCGTACGCGGCGTAGAACCGCTCGCGCGGTAACACCTTCGTCGTGCGCGCGAAGTGATCGTCGCTCAACGGCTCGGCAAACACCACGTGCGTGGACTCCATTGCCGCCCGCAGCTCGTCCTGCGCGGGGTTGCGAATCTCGAGCGTCACGAGATCCGTTCCAGCGGCGCATAGTCGAGCATCAGGCGCCGCTCGCTGCCGTCCGCGAAGCGGACGGTGACGACGCCTCCAGCTTCGATCTGCGTGACCACGCCCTCCCCCAGCGTCCCGTGACGGACGGAGTCGCCGGTCGAGAGCGTCGGCACGTCCTCGCGCGGTGCAACGCCCTGGGCATGCGCGCCGTACGAGGACCACGAGGTCGGCCGCAGGCGCTCGCGTTCGACGCCGGGCGGCAGCTCGTCGAGGAAGCGCGACGGCAGGTTGTAGCCGCGCGCGCCCCAGAGCGACCGCGACGACGCGTGCGTCAGCGTCAGCAGCTCTCGCGCTCGCGTCATGCCGACGTAACACAGCCGCCGCTCCTCCTCGATCCCTTGCTCCTCGATCGAACGTGCGTGCGGGAAGATGCCCTCTTCCATCCCGATCAGGTACACCGCGCGGAATTCGAGCCCTTTGGCGTTGTGGAGCGTCATCAGGGTGACGAGGCTCTCTTGCTCGCGGATCGCGTCCTGGTCGGAGTAGAGCGAGATCTCCTGGAGGAAGTGGGACAGCGACGGCTCGTCGGCGTTCTCTTGGTACTCGCGCGCGACGCCGACGAGCTCCTGCAGGTTCTCGAGCCGGCCCTGGGCCTCGATCGTTCGCTCCGCCTCGAGCGCCTCCGTGTAGCCGCTGCGCTCGAGCGTGCGCTCGACCAGCTCCGACACCGGCAGCTCCAGTGCCCCGGACTGGAGCGACTGCATGACGTCGCGGAAGCTCGCGACCGCCCGCTGCGGCGCCGCGCCCACGCCGGCCTCCTCCGCGAACTCCATTGCTTCCCACAGCGAGCGCCCGTGCGCGTCCGCCCAGGTTTGTAGGCGCGCGAGGCTCGAGTCGCCGATGCCGCGCCGCGGACGGTTGGCGATGCGCTGCAACGAGACTGCGTCGTACGGGTTGTCGATTGCCTGCAGGTAGGCGATCGCGTCCTTGATCTCCGCACGCTCATAGAAGCGCGGCCCGCCGATCACCTGGTACGAGACTCCCTGGCGGACGAGCACGTCCTCGAGCACGCGCGACTGTGCGTTCGTCCGGTAGAAGACGGCGATCTCGTCGCCGGAGTAGCCCTCCTCGACCAGCGCGGCGATGCCGGCGGCGACGAAGCGCGCTTCGGCGTGCTCGTCCTCGACCTCGAGCACGCGCACCGGCTCGCCGTCGCCGAGGTCGGACCACAGCTCCTTCGGCTTGCGCTCGCGGTTGTTCGTGATCACGTGGTTGGCCGCGTCGAGAATGTGGTTGGTCGAGCGGTAGTTCTGCTCCAGGGCGATCGTGCGCGTGCCGAGGAAGTCGCGCTCGAAGTCGAGGATGTTGTTGATGTCGGCGCCTCGGAAGGCGTAGATGGACTGGTCCGGATCGCCCACGGCGCAAACGTTCATGTCCGGTTGGGCCAAGAGCTGCAGCAGCCGGTACTGCGCGTGATTCGTGTCCTGGTACTCGTCGACGAGGATGTAGCGAAACGCGGTCTGCCACTTCTCGAGCGCCTCCGGGAAGCGCTCGAGCACGTCGACGGTGAGCATTAAGAGGTCGTCGAAGTCGACGGCGTTCGACGCGAACAGGCGGCGCTGGTAGAGCTGGTAGACGTCCGCGACCGTCTGGTCGTAGAAGGACTGGACCCGCTCGGCGTACTCCGCGGGCGAGACGAGCTGGTTCTTCGCGTGCGAGATCTGGTTGTGAATGCCGCGCGGCGTGAAGCGCTTCGGATCGCGTTCGAGCTCCTCCAGGCATTGCTTGACGAGGCGGATCTGGTCGGCCTGGTCGTAGATGGTGAAGTTCGAGCGGTAGCCGAGCCGCTGCGCCTCGCGGCGGAGGATCCGGCCGCATGCCGAGTGGAACGTGAGGATCCAGAGCCCGCGCCCCGTCGGGCCCAGCAGCCGCTGGAGCCGCTCCCGCATCTCGCCCGCGGCCTTGTTCGTGAACGTGATGGCCAGAATCTCGTTCGGCTTCGCGCCGACGGCGTTGATCAGGTGCGCGACGCGGTACGTGAGGACGCGCGTCTTGCCAGAGCCGGCTCCCGCGATGACGAGGAGAGGCCCTTCCGTCGCGAGGACGGCCTCGCGCTGGGGCGGGTTGAGGTCGGCGAGGTACTGCTCCGGCGAGGCGACGGCCATGCGCCGATGCTAGCGGCGCCTCGGGCGGCCCTTCCTAGGCATGCCGGTTCGGGCCATGAATAGGCTTGCGCCTCGTGCGCCTTGCCGTGATGATCGAGGGCCAGGAGGGCGTCACCTGGGATGACTGGGCGGCGCTTGCCGACGCCTGCGAGGAGCACCGTGTCGAGGCGCTCTTCCGCTCCGACCACTACATCTCGGGCTTCGAGGAGTCGCGCCCCGTCCTCGACGCGTGGGCGACGCTCTCCGGGCTCGCCGAGCGGACGACGAAGCTGCAGCTGGGGACGCTCGTCTCGCCGGTGACATTCCGTCAGCCGTCATTGCTCGCCCGGAACGCCGCGACCGCGGACGAGATCTCCGGCGGGCGGGTCGTGCTCGGGATGGGCGCAGGCTGGATGGCGCGCGAACACGAGGCGTACGGCTTCGAGTTTCCGCCGACTCGAGAGCGCCTCTCGCGCTTCGCCGAGCAGCTCGAGATCGTGCACGACCTCTTGCGCAAGGACACCGTCGACTTCGAGGGCAAGCACTATCGCTTGCAGAGCGCACCCGGGCTCGAGCGGCCGGGGCTCCCGATTCTCGTCGGCGGCAGCGCGAAGCCCGGGACAGCCGACCCGGCCGTCCGCTTCGCGGACGAGTACAACTGCGTCTTCGGGACGTTCGACGACGCGCGCGAGCGAAAGCAACGGCTCGACGAGGCATGCGATCGCGGAGGGCGCGACCCTGCGACGCTGCGCTACTCGCTGATGGCGCCGATCGTGGTCGGGCGAAACGAGCGCGAGGTGCAACAGTCCGCCCAGCGGATCGGCGAGCGCTTCGGTCGCGACCCGAAGACCGTCCTCGAGCGCTATGCGCGGAGCGGCCCCGTCGGGACCGTCGAGCAGGTGATCCAGAAACTGAAGGAGATCGAGGAGCTCGGCTTCGAGCGCGTGATGCTGCAGCACCTCGCGCATCGCGATCTCGACACGGTCGCGCTGATCGGTCGCGAGCTCCAGCCCGCAGTCGCCTGAGCCTCGTGCGGCGACGCGTCGTCGAGTGGGTCGTCACGATCGTTGTCGCGGTCGCGGTCGTGCTCGCCGTCAAGGCGTGGGTCGTCAATCCGTACCGGATCCCATCCCCGTCGATGGAGCCGACGCTGCATTGCGCACGGCCAGAGCCGGGTTGCGAAGGCGGTCGGCCGGACCGCGTGCTCGCGAACCGGTTCATCTACCACTTCCGCGATCCGCGTCGCGGTGAGATCATCGTCTTCCACGCGCCGAGGGCGGCCGCGGTCGCCTGTGTCGGCGGCATCTTCGTGAAGCGCGTGATCGGGCTGCCCGGCGATGTCTGGTCGGAACGCGACGGCTACACCTACATCGACGGGAAGCGTCTCTCGGAGCCCTACGTGCAGGCCGACCGGCGGGACATGGATACGAAGACGATGCGCGACATTCCGCCGGTCGGGACGCTGACCCGGGTCCCGAAGGACATGTACCTGATGGAGGGCGACAACCGAGCCCACTCGTGCGACTCGCGCGTGTGGGGGCTCGTCCCCCGCAGCGCGATCATCGGCAAGGTCTTCTTCACCTACTGGCCGCTCGGCCGGATCGGGATTCCGTAGAACGAAAGGCTGGG
>DATFTK010000134.1:0-13393 GCA_035262005.1 Gaiellaceae bacterium
GGTCGCCGGCGGCTTCGGCTCCAAGCGAGGCAAGGTGCGGATCCAGAACGACCTGGCCGGCGAAGGTGCGACCTCGCGCGTGACCGGCGCCTACTTCACCGACGGCGACCAGCATCTGGATTACGACACCTTCCAGGAGCATATCGCGCCGAGCACGACCTCCGATTTCGCCTTCAAGGGCGCGCTGCGCGACCATTCGACGGCGGTCTGGCGGGGGATGATCCGCGTGGAGCCGGACGCGCAGAAGACGAACGCGTACCAGGAGAACCGCAACCTGATGCTGTCGCCGACGACGCACGCCGTTCCGATCCCGGGGCTCGAGATCCTCGCGAACGACGTGCGCTGCACCCACGGCGCGACCGTCGGCCGTGTCGACCGCGAGCAGCTCTTCTACCTGATGGCCCGCGGCCTCTCGCGCGGGGAGGCCGAGCGGCTGATCGTGCGCGGGTTCTTCGAGGACGTGCTCGCGCGGGTCGAGCTCGAGCCCGTCCGCGAGGCGCTCGCGAGCGCGCTCGAGGCGCGTATCCCACAGGGCTAGCAACAACCCGCTCAAAGGCTCATACTCCGGGCCGTGCGCCGAGCCCCGCTGCTCGCGGTGGTCGCCCTGTCGGCAGCTGTCATCCTGCCCTCGGCCGGCGCCGCTCCCAAGGCAGACCAGCGTGTGCTCGTCGTGCTCGCGTCGACGGGCTCGAAGCCGTATCCCGTCGCGGAGGTGCAGCGCACGTTCGCGCAGGCGAATCAGTTCCTCCAGCGCGCTTCGCTCGGCCAAGTTCGCCTCGACGCGGACGTCACGCCCTGGCTCACGGGGCTGACCTCGACCCCCGGCTGCGGCGCCAGCAATGCGACCGTTGACTCCATCTTCGCGCCGGCCCGAAAGGCAGCGGCCGGCGCCGGCTTCGACGCGGCCCACTACGACACCGTCATCTACGAGCTGCCGGACGCGCGCTGCGGCTTCTTCGGCGCGACATTCGGCCATCAGGTGATGCTCACGCGCCAGCCGACGGTGGACCTGCTCGCCCATGAGCTCGGCCACACGTTCGGGCTGGGCCACGCGATGGGCGCCGACTGCATCGACTACCTTCGCTGCTCGCTCGAGGACACGGGCGACACCTTGAGCCCGATGGGCTCGGGATCGCTCGACTACAGCGCCTACGAAAAGTCGCTGCTCGGGTGGATCGCCGCGCCGGCGCACGTAACGTCGCCGAAGAGCTACGTCCTGGCGCCGCCGACCGCGAGGACGAAGCTCCCCCAGGCACTCGTCGTCGACACGGCGCGCGGCGCCTGGTGGATCGAGTACCGGGCGAAGCCGTTCCGCGGCGTCGTCTTCCGCTTCGTCGACGCCGACAACCACTCGGCGCCGTACGACCAGTCGGCGATCCTGATCCTCAGGCCGACGAAGAAAGCCCGGCCGTACATCGTGAAGGGGGAGACCTACCGCATCCCCCTCTCCTGGCGCGTCACCCTCACCAAGGTCTCCGCCAAGCAGGCGACCCTCCGATTTCGCCCGTAGTCCCCCGGGTACAGTGAGCTGGTGGCTGTAAAGACCGAGTCGAAGCTCGATGCGCGCAAGCTGCGCGCCGACTTCCCGATCTTCGAGCAGCAGATCAGAGGCAAGCCGCTCGCCTACCTCGACTCCGCCGTGAGCGCGCACAAGCCGCGGCAGGTGCTCGACAAGCTGCGCACCTTCTACGAGACCGAGTACGCGAACGTCCATCGCGGCGTCTACACCCTGTCGGAGATCGCGACGGCCGAGTACGAAGGCGCACGCGACAAGGTCGCTCGCTTCGTCAACGCGCCAGCAGCGCGCGAGGTGGTCTTCACCCACGGCGCGACGGAGAGCATCAACCTCGTTGCGTACGCCTGGGGGCTCGACAACCTCGGCCCAGGCGACGTCGTCGTCGTCACCGAGCTCGAGCACCACTCCAACTTCGTCCCCTGGCAGTACATCGCCAAGCGGACCGGCGCGGACTTCAGGGCGATTCCGCTCGACGACCACGGCGAGCTGCAGCTCGACGCGCTCGACGAGATCGCGCAGGCGGGCAACGTCAAGGTCGTCGCGAACAACCTCGTGTCGAACGCGCTCGGGACGATCAACCCGATCGAGAAGCTCGCAGAGTGGGCACACGAGCAGGGCGCGATCATGGTCGTCGACGCAGCGCAGGCTGCTCCGCACCACGCCATCGACGTGCAGGAGTTGGGCTGCGACTTCCTCGCCTTCTCGTCGCACAAGATGTGCGGCCCGACGAGCGTGGGCGCGCTCTGGGGGCGGGCAGAACTGCTCGAGGCGATGTCACCGTTCAACCTCGGCGGCCACATGATCCGCTCCGTCAAGCTCGAGGAGACGACCTGGGGCCAGATCCCGTTCAAGTTCGAGGCGGGGACGCAGCCGATCGCCGAGGCGGTCGGCTTCGGAGCTGCCGTCGACTACCTGACGGACATCGGGATGGGCGCGATCGAGGACCACGAGCGCGAGCTGCTCGTCTACGCGCTCGGGAAGCTCGACGACGTCCCGGGCCTGGTCGCGTACGGACCGGCGCCGGAGCGCCGCGCCGGGATCGTCTCGTTCAACCTCGAGGGCGTCCACCCGCACGATGTGGCGCAGATCCTCGACATGGAAGGCGTCGCGATCCGCGCCGGCCATCACTGCTGCCAGCCGCTGATGGCAAAGCTCGGCGTCGCCGCGACGAACCGGGCGAGCTTCTACCTGTACACGATCCCCGAGGAGATCGACCGCCTCGCCGAAGGCCTGCACAAGGCCCATAAGCTTCTAGCGGCATGAGCGAATTCGACCAGCTGTACCGCGAGGTGATCCTCGATCACTACAAGAACCCGCGTGGGCACGGGCTGATCGAGCACGCCGACGCGGAGGCCGAAGGCCAGAACCCGCTGTGCGGCGACGAGGTCTCGATCTACGTCGCCTTCGGCGACGACGGAGACACGATCGACGAGGTGAAGTTCTCCGGCCGCGGCTGCGCGATCTCGCAGGCGGCGACGTCGATGCTCACCGAGCTCGTGCAGGGCCGCAGCGCCGAGGAGGTGGCGACGCTCCCGCGAGAGGAGCTGCTGGACGAGATCGGCATCCCCTTGACGCCGGTACGCCTCAAGTGCGCACTGCTCGGGCTGTCGACGCTGAAGCTCGCGCTTCACAAGGCGAAGGGGACGCCGCTGCCGGAGGAGTGGGCCGGCGCTTCCTCCGATCTCGAGCTGAAGTAGCGCGTGCCGGAGCTCGACGTCTGCCCGGTCGAGGAGCTGCCCTCATGCTCCGTGCGCATCGTCTACGCGGGCTCCCTCGCGGTCGGCGTCTACAACCTGAACGGCGAGTACTACGCGCTCGAGGACCGCTGCTCGCACGACGACGGCCCGCTCTGCGAGGGCGAGTTCGAGTGTGACGAAGGTGTCGCGATCTGCCCGCGTCACGGCGCGAGCATCGACATCCGCACCGGCCGCGCGCTGACGCTCCCTGCCGTCGAGACCGTCGCCACCTTCCCGGTGCGCGTCGTCGACGGGATGGTCAAGGTGCAGGTGTGACCGAGCCGAAACGCTGCTGGAGGACTTCGGATCCCGAGTACAACGCATACCACGATCAGGAGTGGGGACGGCCCGTCACGGACGAGCGCGGCGTGCTCGAGGCGCTCTGCCTCGAAGGCTTCCAGTCGGGCCTGTCCTGGCTGACGATCCTGCGCAAACGGGACAACTTCCGCACGGCGTTCGCGAACTTCGATCCTGAGGTCGTGGCTCGCTACGGCGAACGTGACGTCGAGCGCCTGCTCGGCGACGCCGGGATCGTGCGGCATCGCGGCAAGATCGAGGCCACGATCGCCAACGCCCGCGGCACCCTCGCGCTACGCGAACAGGGCACGCCGCTCGACGAGGTCGTCTGGTCACATCGGCCGCAGAAGCACCGCCCCCCGCGCGGCAGCAGCGACTGGCAGGCGACGACGCCCGAGTCGCTCGCGTTGTCGAAGGCGCTGAAGCGCGCCGGCTTCCGCTTCGTCGGCCCCACGACGGTCTACGCCGCGATGCAGGAATGTGGCGTCGTCAACGACCACCTCGTGGACTGCTTCGTCCGCGAGGACGTGCAGAGGGAGATCGACGCCGTTGCTCGATGATCGGGTGCGCAGAGTGCTCGCGCGCCTCGAGGAAGAGGACGCCGCCGAGCGGGCCGCGGGCCGTCCGGCGGCCGAGCGGTCGCGCGCGGTCGAACCGACGACCGGGCGCTTCCTCTTCTCGCTCGTCGCGCCCCAGACCGACTGCGAGGTGCTCGAGCTCGGCGGCTCGCGCGGCTACTCGACGATCTGGCTCGCGGCCGGCGTTCGCTACCTCGGCGGACGCGTCCTCTCTGTCGAGCACGACCCGCGCAAAATCGAGGCGTGGCGCCAGAACCTCGCGGACGCGGGGCTCGAGGAATGGACGGAGCTCGTCGAAGGCGACGCGAAGGAGCTCCTGCCGACGATCGAGGACGTGTTCGACGTCGTGTTCCTCGACGCGGAGAAGGATGACTACGAGGAACTGTTCGCGCTCGCACGACCGAAGCTCGAGCCGGGGGCGCTCGTCGTCGCCGACAACATCCTCTCGCACCAGGCCACCCTCGGCGCGTACGCACAGGCGCGCCAGAGCGACCCGAGCCTCCTCTCGGTGACCGTCCCGCTCGACCGCGGCCTCGAGCTCAGCGTTGTGCTCCGCGACGCCTGATACCCTGCGGATAACCGCGGAAAGGAGGTGGTCCGAGAGTGGAGATTTCCAGTACGGGCAGTGGAGGTACCAGCGGGTAGAGGTGCGTCCCCGGGACCTACGGGGAATCGCCTAGCCAGCGTGGGGGACGACGCGTTACGCGCCGCCCGGCCATTCATATCTCGGGCCGAGGCAGGAACCGCCTCTACTAATCCATCGCTGGTAACCGGATCGGGGCCGCCGTCAGGCGGCCCCCGTCTTTTCAGAGTGCTCGGCGCAATTGGTCGTCGAGCGTGATCCGGGCGAGCTGGAACGTCCGCACGGCGTCGTCGTTCGAGGCGACGTTGTCGCCGTACACGAGCATCTTGAGCAGGTCGCGCGTCAGCGGAATGTTCCCCGGCAGCCGCTCCGTGACAAGCGCATTCGCGCGCATGAGCACCATCGGCACGTGCACGCTCGGTCGCCGCTGGCCGAGAGTGCGCTTGAGCCGCGCCCAGAACTCGTTCCAGGTGACGGCGTCAGGACCGCCGAGCTCGTACAGGTTGCCCGTGACGCCTTCGCGCGTGACGGCCTCGCCGAAGTAGGTCGCCAGGTCGTCGGCCCAGATCGGCTGGATCCGCTGCCGCCCGCTGCCGGTGATCGGCGTGATCGGCGAGAGCCGCGCAAGCTTCACGAAGGTCGGCAGGATCCCGCCGTCGCGGGCGAAGACGAAGCTCGGCCGGAAGATCACGTACGGGATGCCGGAGCCGCGAACGAGCTCCTCCGTCTCCCACTTCGCGCGGTAGTAGGGGACGAGGTCCTTGGTCTCCTCGCTCGTCCCGAGCGCGCTCATCTGCACCCAACGGCGGACGCCGCCGTCGCGGGCGGCGGCGAGCAGGTCGCGGGTGCCTTCCACCATGATCCGCTGGAAGTCCTGCTCGCGCCCTTGGCGGATCGCCACGAGGTGGACGACAGTGTCGGCGCCCTCGACCGCACGGCGCAGGGCAGCCGGGTCGGTCATGTCGCCCTGGGCGAGCTCGCACCCCCAGGCCGCCAGCTTCGAAGCCTTGTGCGGCTCACGCACGAGGCAGCGCACCTGGAGGTCGCGGCCGCGCAGCTCGTGAACGACGTGGCCGCCCACGAACCCAGCGCCCCCGGTGACGAGAATCAACCGGCCGGCTCGCGCTGGAAGTTCTGCCAGTAACGCGACGGGGTCGGCCCCCGCTGTCCCTGGTACTTCGAGCCGATCTCGCCCGTGCCGTACGGCGTCTCGGCGGGCTCGCTGAGCTGGACGAACGAGATCTGGCCGATCTTCATCCCCGGATAGATCGTCACGGGAAGGTTGGCGACGTTCGACAGCTCGAGCGTGACGTGGCCGTCCCAGCCCGGGTCGATGAACCCCGCCGTCGAGTGGATCAGGAGCCCCAAGCGGCCGAGTGACGACTTTCCTTCCAGCCTCGCGACGAGATCGTCGGGTAGCCGCACACGCTCGAGCGTCGACCCGAGCACGAACTCACCAGGATGCAGGACGAAGGGTGTGTCCTCCTCGACCTCGACGAGCTCGGTGAGGTCTTCCTGCTCCTCGCGCACGTCGATGTACGGGTAGCGGTTGTTGTGGAAGACCCTGAAGTAGCGGTCGACGCGCACGTCGACGCTCGACGGCTGCAGGAGCGAGTCGTCGTACGGCTCGATCTCGATCCGGCCCTCACCCAGGAGGCGCGCAATCGTCCGATCCGAGAGGACCACTGGGCTGTTAGTTTTTCACACCTTGCCGCAGGCCAGGCCACCCAGGCCGCCGAGGACCCCTCCCAGCGTCCTCCAGCCGGTCGACCCGAACGCGCGTTACAAGGTGCGGCGCGCCGAGGCGCGGCAGCGTCGAGACAAACGCCGCCTCCGCTTCGCCGGCGCGCTGCTCGCCCTCATCGCGGCCGGCGTGATCGGCGGCGTGATCGCGACCCACATCACCGGGCACAATCCCATCCGGGCCTCGGCGCGCTCCGCCCCGAAGCCAGAGCGGACGAGCGGCCTGCAACCGCGGCCGCTCCCGAAGGAAGTTCGCGGCGTGCACGTGACGATGGCGCTCGCCGGCATCCCGGGCAAGCTCGAGCAGTACGTCGCAATGAAGAACAGCGGCCTGAACGCAATCGAGCTCGACGTCAAGGACGAGAACGGCCAGGTCGGCTGGCCTGTGAACGTGCAGCTTGCGCGCCAGATCGGCTCCGGCATGCGCTACTACAACCCGGAGCACGCCGTCGCAAGGATCCACGCCGCCGGCCTGTATCTGATCGGCCGCATCGTCACCTTCGAGGATCCCCTCCTGTCCGAGAGGGCTCCGCAGCTCGCGATCCGCCGCGCCGACGGCTCGCGCTGGCTGACCAACGGCGGCCTCGGCTGGACGAACGAGTACGACAAGCGCGTGTGGAAGTACAACGTCGACATCGCCGTCCAGGCCGCTAAGCTCGGGTTCGACGAGATCCAGTTCGACTACGTCCGCTTCCCCAGCGACGGCGACCTCTCGCAGATCCGCTACCCCGGCGCCCACACGCAGCCGATGGGATGGACGATCCCGGCTTTTCTCAAGTACGCGCGCTCACGCCTGCACCCGCTCGGCGTCCGTCTTTCCGTCGACGTGTTCGGGCTCTCGGCGACGCGCAACCTCGGCATCGGCCAGTTCCCGGCGCGGATCGCACCGCTCGTCGACACGATTTATCCGATGGTGTACCCGTCGCACTACGTCCCCGGCGAGTACAACATCATCAACCCCGACGACCGGCCGGGGACGACCGTCGCCTACTCGCTGCGCGACTTCCGCACCAAGGTGGAGGGCCACAAGACGATGCTCGTTCCGTGGCTGCAGGACTTCTCCCTCGGCCGCCCCTACACCCTGGCGGACGTCCAGGACCAGATCCAGGCGGCCAGGCTCGAGCACGTGAAGGGCTTCATGCTCTGGAACGCCACCGGCGTCTATACGGTCAGAGCGCTCTCGACGAAGCCGTTCTAAGCCCCAAAGGCCGGGGTCAGACCCGTTCGGGGTCAGACCCTGTAAGTGAGTTATTCATCTATGCAGGGCGCCCGACGGCTCCGTTATCGTGGGCGGTGATGGCCGCGACGAAGGCAATCGAGCTCCGCACGGCGATCCCCGGCCCACGCTCGCAGGAGATCCTGCAGCGCAAGGCGCAGGTCGTCGCCGACCCGCTCTCGATCTACATCCCGGTCGTCATCGACCGCGGCGAGGGCGCGACGCTGACGGACGTCGACGGGAACACGTTCCTCGACTTCACCGGCGGTGTCGGCTGCCTCAACGTCGGTCACGCGAACCCGCGGGTGACCGAAGTGGTGCAGGAGCAGGCTGCTCGCTTTCTGCACACCGACTTCACGATCGTCCCGTACGAGGTCTACGTCACGCTGGCCGAGCGGCTCGTCGCGACAGTGCCGATCGCCGGCCCGGTCAAGGCAGCGTTCTTCAATGCGGGCACCGAAGCGGTCGAGAACGCGGTCAAGTTCTCCCGCGCGTACACGAAGCGCTCGGCCGTGATCGCTTTCGAGGGCGGCTTCCACGGCCGGACGCTGCTGTCGCTCTCGCTGACGTCGAAGACCCATCCGTACAAGGCCGGGCTCGGCCCGTTCGCGCCGGATGTGTACCGGCTCCCGTTCGCGCAGGACTACCGCGGCCCGAGCGCGGCCGAGGCGCTCGCGGACCTCGAACGTGCGCTCGTGACCCAGGTCGCCGCCGAGAGTGTCGCGGCGATCGTGATCGAGCCGGTCCAGGGCGAGGGCGGCTTCGTCGTGGCGCCGCCGGAGTTCCTCGCCGGTGTGCGCAGGATCTGTAGCGACAACGGCATCGTCCTAATCGTCGACGAGGTGCAGACGGGTTTCGGCCGCACCGGCCGGCTCTGGGGGATCGAGCACTACGACGTCGAGCCGGATCTCATCTGCGTCGCGAAGTCGATCGCGGCCGGCCTTCCTCTGTCGGGCGTGCTCGGGCGCGCGGAGATCATGGACGCCCCGGGCGACTCCGCGATCGGCGGCACCTACGTGGGCAATCCGGTCGCGCAGACAGCGGCGCTCGCCGTCCTCGACGTCTTCGAGGAGGACGGCCTCGTCGAGCGCGCGGCGCTGATCGGCGACGCGATCCGCGAGCGGATGCTCTCCTGGCAGCGGCGGTTCCCGGAGATCGGCGACGTCCGCGGCCTCGGGGCAATGCTCGCGATCGAGCTCGTCGACGATCCCGCCACGAAGCGGCCCGCCCCGGAGCTCGCCACGAAGATCGTCGAGGCGGCCGCCGAGCGGGGCCTGCTCCTCCTCAAGTCAGGGATCTACTCGAACTGCATCCGCGTCCTCGTCCCGCTTGTCATCTCGGATGCGCAGCTCGACGAGGCGCTCGGCGTCTGGGAAGACGCCCTCGACTCAGCACTCTCGGGCTAGACGCCGATAGAGCCCGGGATGGCCGGGTTCGTGATCGCGATAACCGCCTGCCTGGTGCCGTTCGCGCTCGGCGCATTCGGGCTCGGGCGCGCCCGCGTCCTCGTCATCGGCGCCGTGCTCGCCTTCGCCTGGATCGTCGCGACGGCGGCCGCCCGCCCCGGTGACGGGAGCACGAGCCCGCCGCTGTGGTTCGGCATCGGCCTCGTCCTGCTGCTCTACGTCATCTGGTGCGGCGGCCTGTGGCTGGGCGCGCGCCTGCGGCGCGTACGCCGCGCGAGCCCCGGGTAGCGTTTCGTCCGTGGTCGGGGAGACGATCGCGGGGCGATACGAAGTCGAAGAGCTCGTCGGGCACGGCGGGATGTCGAGCGTGTACAAGGCGCGGGATGCCCTGCTCGAGCGGCACGTCGCGCTCAAGATCCTGCACGAGCAGTACAGCGCCGACGACGACTTCGTCGAGCGGTTCAAACGCGAGGCCCGCTCCGTCGCGCAGCTTCAGCACCCGAACATCGTCACCGTGATCGACCGCGGCGAGGAGGACGGGCGCCAGTACATCGTCTTCGAGTACATCGACGGGGAGAACCTGAAGGAGCACGTCGTTCGCAAGGGCAGGCTCGACGTGCGCGAGGCACTCGAGATCGCGCTCGAGGTCGCGCGAGGGCTCGCCTTCGCGCACGAGCAGGGACTGATCCACCGCGACGTGAAGCCGCAGAACATCCTGCTCAACGGCGACGGACGCGCGAAGGTGACGGACTTCGGGATCGCGCGCACGGTCGACGTCGACGGTATGACGCAGACGGGAACTGTGCTCGGCACGTCGAACTACATCGCGCCCGAGCAGGCGAGCGGCCGGCGCGTCGACGCCCACAGCGACATCTACGCGCTCGGCGCCGTCCTCTACGAGCTGCTGGCCGGCGAGGTGCCGTTTCCCGGGGAGAGCTTCGTCGTCGTCGCGATGAAGCACATGCACGAGCCGGCGCCGAGCCTGCTCGACGTCCGGGGCGACATCCCCTTGCGCGTTGCGGCCGCGGTCGACCGCGCGCTGGAGAAGGATCCGGTGCACCGCTTTCCGACGATGGACGAGTTCGCCGCCGAGCTCCAGGCGTGCCTCGCCGAGCTGGACCGCGGCGAGGACGGCGACGCGACGATGATCGTCCCGTCGCGAACGCGCGCGCCAAAGCGCCGCCGCAAGGTTTCGCGCTGGCCGCTGGTGATCGGCGTGCTGGCGCTGCTCGCGATCGCGGCGATCGTGATCGGTCTGCTGGCAGTGCCGGGAACCAACAACAACAGCCCGCCGCCTGCGAACACACGTGTGCAGCTGACAGGTCTCACGTCGTACGACCCGTTCGGCGACAACAAGGTGGAGAACTCGGCCGCCGCTCCCAATGTCACCGACGGCGACGAGGCAACGTACTGGTCGACCGAGCACTACAACGATGCGCCGTCACTCAACAAGCCCGGCGTCGGTGTCGTCGTCGACGCCGGGACGCCCGTCCAGCTCACGCGCATGACGATCGTGACCGACACGCCGGGCTTCACGGCGCAGATCGAGGCGACGAACACCGAGGGCGCGACGCCTGAGGGGGTTTCTGCATCGAAGGCCGTCGGTGCGACGACGTCGTTCGACATCTCGTCGAGCGGGCCGAAGCGCTACTACGTCATCTGGATCACGAGGCTCCCGTCGAACTCACAGGTTGCGCACGTGAACGAGGTCCGCGCCTTCAGCAGCTAGTACTGCAGCTTCGCGCGGCGCTGCTGGCGCTCGAGGGCGAGGTCGATCAGCCGCCGCAGCAGCTCCTGGTACGGAATCCCGGACGCCTCGAAGAGCTTCGCGTACACGCTCGTCGCAGTGAAGCCTGGGATCGTGTTGAGCTCGTTCACGACCACCCGGCCGCCGTCGACCACGAAGCAGTCGGCCCGGGCCATCCCCTCGCACTCACTGACGCGAAACGCCTCGACCGCCGTCGTCTGCACCCGCTCGAGCACGCCGGCGGGGAGCTCCGGCGGAACGATCAGATCCATCCCGCCCTCGTCGTACTTGGACGAGTAGTCGTACCACTCGTGCCCAAGGGGGACGATCTGCCCGGGAAGCGACGCGACCGGCGCGAAGTTCCCGAGCACGCCCACCTCGACCTCGATCCCGTCGAGGAACTCCTCGATCAGCACCTTCTCGTCGTGCCGAAAAGCGAGCTCGACCGCCGGTCCGAGCTCGCCCTCGTCGTGCACCTTGCTGATCCCGACCGAAGAGCCGAGCCGCGCGGGCTTGACGAAACACGGGTACCCGAACGGGTTCTCGACGGCGTCCCCGGACCGGAGCGCCACGTGCCGTGCGACCGGGATACCGCTGTCGCGTAGGACCTTTTTGAACAGGTCCTTGTCCATGCACAGTGCCGAAGCGGCGACACCGGCGCCGACGTAGGCCACGCCGGCGAGCTCGAGCAGTCCCTGCACGGTGCCGTCCTCGCCGAACGGCCCGTGAAGGATGGGGAGCACGACGTCCACGGACCCGAGGGTCGCCGGCGCGTTCGCGGCGGGAACGGGCAGGGTCTCGGCAACGGTGCCGTCGCCGGAGCCGAGTGCCCACCGTCCGTCGCGCCCGATCGCGACCGTGACGACGTCGTACTGCTCCGGATCGAGGGACTCGAGCACCGAGCGTGCCGACGCAAGGGAGATCTCGTGCTCGGAGGAGCGGCCGCCGGCGAGGACTGCGACCCGGAGTCGCGGCATTAGGGAGGGCCGGGCTCGGTCGTGGTGCTGCCCGAGAACTTGCCGACGGCGATCGTCACCTGCGTCCCGGGCGGCGCCTGCCCCGTCGGATCCTGGGTCTGCACGATCCCGTCCTGATTCGGATCGTTGACGGGCTGCGTGACGACTTTCACCTTGAAGCCGGAGGCTTGCAGCTGCGCGACTGCGTCGGCCTGCGACAGGCTCGTCACGTCCGGGACCGTCGAGGTCTTCGGCCCGCGCGAGACGGTCAACGTCACTGCCGTGCCCGGCGGCTGATACGTCCCGGCGTCGGGGCTCTGCGCGATGACCGTGTCCTTCGGCGCGTTGTTGTCGACATCCTTGCGCCGCACGGCGAATCCCGCGCCGAGAAGCGCCGAGTTGGCGCTCTCGAACGTCGAGCCGACGACGCTGGGCACGATCACCGGCTTCGGGCCGTTCGAGACCTTCAGCGTGACGCTCGAGCCCTGATCGACGCGGGCGCCCGACTTCGGCGACTGCGAGATGACCTGGCCCTGCGGGGCGTTGTTGTCGACGTGCTGGATCTTCCACTTCAGGTTCGCCGCGCGAAGGTCGGATAACGCCTGGTCGAGTGGCTCGCCGACGACACTCGGCACGTCTGTCTTGGGAGCGCCCGCCGACGAGAAGACCGTGACGTAGTTGCCCTTCTCGATCTTCTCCCCGGGCTGCGGGTCCTGCTTGAACACGTAGGTCTCGGGCGTGGTCGCGCTGTACTGGCGGACCACCTGGACGCGCAGCCCCTTGTCGCGAATTTGCTTGACCGCGTCGATCTCCCGCAGGCCGACGTAGTTCGCCACCGCGACCTTCGAGTTCGTGAGCTGCGTCTGGACCTGGTTGTAGAGGAAGTAGCCGCCGACGATCGCCGCGAGGACGAAGAGCAGGGCGACGATCCACGGCCAGATCGCACGACGGCGCCGCTCGTCGTAGTCGTAGTACGCGGGGGGCGGTGCGTACGGGACCGCGTCGCGCGGCGGCGTGATCGCGGTCACCGCAGTCGGCGGCGGGCGCGAGATGATCGCCGTCGCCGCCTCCTCGGTCGCGGGCGAGACGGCAGCGCCGCTCGCGACACGCGCGAGATCGGCGTCCATCTCCTCGGCACTCTGGTAACGGTCGGCCGGATCCTTGGCGAGCGCGCGCAGCACGATCTGGTCCAGGCCGCGTGGTATCTCCGCGCGTCTCGCCGACGGCGGCTCCGGCGTGCTGGAGAGGTGCTTCATCGCGATCTCGACCGGGGTGTCGCCCGTGAACGGGACGACGCCGGTCAGGAGCTCGTAGAGCACGACGCCGACGGAGTAGAGGTCGGAGGTCTGGTCGACCGGCGCACCCTTCGCCTGCTCGGGCGACAGGTACTGCGCCGTGCCGATGATCGAGCCCGCCTCGGTCATCTGGCTCGTGCCCGCGCGCGCGATGCCGAAGTCCGTCACCTTCAGGCGCCCTTCGGCGTCGACCAGCACGTTGTGCGGCTTGATGTCGCGGTGCACGATCCCGTGGCGGTGCGCAAAGCGCAGCGCTGCGAGGATCTGCCGCGCATAGTCGATGGCGACGTTCACGGGCGCCGGCCCGCGCGCGACGATCA
>DATFTK010000135.1:0-9948 GCA_035262005.1 Gaiellaceae bacterium
CGCGCGGTCGCGGAAGCTCAGGTACGAGGGAACCGCGATGGCGAGCAGGATGCCGAGAATGATGATGACAACGAGGAGCTCGATGAGGGTGAAGCCGCTTTCCTCACCGGCCAGCCGCTGCCGGATCTTGCTGGTCATTCCGCGTGCTCCTTCCATGGATACGAACGAACGAAGTGGCCCGCTGTTGATCGGTCGTATCCCCCACGGCGGGTAACCCTCGGACGGGTGATTCCCGGACATTTGAAAACTGCGCCGCGAACCGTGTAAAGGAAGCACCTGGGCATGCCGATGACTCGTTCGAGTTATGCCCGCGGCCAACTCAATCGATGAGCTGCTCGAACGCATGGTGGAGGCGAATGCCTCCGACTTGCATGTGACGACGGGGACGCCCCCTGCTATTCGCGTGCGTGGAGACATGGAGCGGCTCGAGGGTTATGACGCGCTCACGCCCGAGGAGACGCAGCAGTTGCTGTACCGCATCCTGTCGAGCGAGCAGCAGAAGCACTTCGAGCTGAACCGTCAGCTCGACTTCTCGTATTCGCTGCCCGGGCTCGCGCGCTTCCGTGTCAACGTCTACTTCCAGCGCGAGTCGATCGGCGCCGCGTTCCGCCTCATTCCGACGGAGCTGAAGACGCTGGAGGAGCTCGGCATTCCGGAGTCGCTGCACGTCCTGGCGGAAAAACCGCGCGGGCTCGTCCTCGTCACCGGGCCGACGGGCTCCGGTAAGTCGACGACGCTCGCAGCGATCATCGACGAGATCAACCGGAACCGGTCGGAGCACATCCTCACGATCGAGGATCCGATCGAGTTCCTCCACCGGCACAAGCGCTGCATCGTCAACCAGCGCGAGATCGGTCCCGACGCGACGAGTTTCGCCGACGCGCTGCGCGCGGCACTGCGCCAGGACCCGGACGTGATCCTCGTCGGCGAGATGCGCGACCTCGAAACGATCTCCACCGCGCTGACTGCGGCGGAGACCGGTCACCTCGTGTTCGGCACGCTGCACACGCAGAGCGCACCGTCGACGATCGATCGCATCATCGACGTCTTTCCGGCGGAGCAGCAGGAGCAGGTCCGCATCCAGATCGCCAACTCGCTGCAGGGCGTCGTCACACAGGCGCTGCTCCCGACGGCCGACAAGATGGGCCGGGTTCCCGCGCTCGAGATCCTGCTGCCGGACGACGCCGTCCGGAACCTGATTCGGCAGGGAAAGGTCGAGCAGATCTACTCCGTGATGCAGACGAACACGGGCCGCGGCATGCAGACGATGGAGCAGTCGCTTGGCGACCTGATCATGCGTCGCGTCGTCGACCTCGAGCTGGGGTTGTCGCGTTCGAGCCGGCCGTCCCAGCTGATTGGGTTGCTCGAGCGCTCGGGGTTTCCGGTCGAGCGACCGGCGGATCTCAACGCGGCGCTTGCGGATGAGCCGCCGTCGCTCGGCGCCAGCCTGCGCGTTGCAGGGAGCTAGGAATGGGCGACGAGTCGATCTGGAAGAAGGAGATCTCCTTCGGGCGCAAGCGCAAGGAGAACGAGGAGCCCGAGAGGCAGGCGGGCGACGGCGACGAGCCGACCTCGATCTGGAAGAAAGAGCTCAGCTTCGGACGGAAAAAGAAGGCGGAGCCGGTCGCCGACGAGCCGGTGGCCGACGAAACTGTCGCGGCCGAGGAACCGGCGTGGACGCGCGCGGTCTCGTTCGGCCGTAAGGCCGACCCCGAGCCGGTCGCCGACGATTTGGGACCTATCGAGGGGACTGTCCCCGAGCCGGGTCCGCAGGAGCCGGTTGCGGCGGAGGAGGAGACGTGGACGCGCGCGGTCTCGTTCGGCCGTAAGGCCGACCCCGAGCCGGTCGCTGACGATTTGGGACCTGTCGAGGGGACTGTCCCCGAGGCGGGTCCGGAGGAGCCGGTTGCGGCGGAGGAGGAGACGTGGACGCGTGCGGTCTCGTTCGGCCGGAAGGCCGACCCCGAGCCGGTCGCTGACGATTTGGGACCTGTCGAGGGGACTGTCCCCGAGCCGGGTCCGGAGGAGCCAGTAGCGGACGAGGAGCCGGCGTGGACGCGCGCGGTCTCGTTCGGCCGGAAGAGCGAGCTCGAGCCGGTCGCTGACGAGCCTGCGGCGGTCGCTGACGATTCGGGACCTGTCGGAGGGACTGTCCCTGAGCCAGGTCCGCAAGAGCCCGTTGCGAGCGAGCCTGCCGCGCCGGAACCGGTTGCCGTCGTTCCCGAGCCGGTCGAGGCGGAGCCTTCTGCGCAGGTGTGGAGCGCTCAGCCCGAGGTCGCGCCGCCGACGCAGACGTGGAGCGCAACGCCTGCGCCGGTGACGGTGGATGAGTTGCCGGCCGCGGAGAACCAGGAGCAGGAAGAGAAGAAGGTCCCGTTCTGGAAGAAGGAGATCGGCGGCAAGAAGAAGGGCAAGGCGCCTAAGCAGAAGGCTGACGCGGTCGCGGACACGCCTGAGCCCGCGCCGGATCCCGACAAGAAGGTCCCGTTCTGGAAGACGGAGATCGGCGGCAAGAAGAAGGAGAAGGCGCCGAAGGCCGAGCGTGCACCGAAGCCGCCGAAGCAACCGAAGGAGAAGAAGCAGAAGAAGGTGAAGGCTCCGAAGCAGCCGAAGGTCAAGGCTGCGCGCGGCAGCCGGGGCGCCAAGCGGATCACCGGCCTCAAGATCGGCGCCTCACAGCTCGCCGCCGCGCGCGTCGCGAACAACGGCTCGGCGGAGCTGCTTCAGATCGCGCGGACACCGCTCGAGCCGGGCATCGTCGTCGGCGGTGAGCTCCGGGACCCCGACGCGCTCGCCGAGGCCCTCAAAGACTTCTTCGCCAAGAACAACCTTCCCAAGAAGGGCGTCCGGCTCGGCATCGCCAACAACCGCATCGGTGTGCGCACGTTCGACATCGCCGGCATCGACGACGACAAGCAGTTGACGAACGCGATCCGGTTCCGCGCACAAGAGACGCTGCCGATCCCGATCGACGAGGCCGTCCTCGATTACCAGGTGCTCGGGGACGGAACGAGCGAGGACGGCCAGCCGACGAAGCGCGTGCTGCTCGTCGTCGCGTACCGCGACCTGATCGACCGCTACGTCGAGGCGTGCAAGAAGGCGGGCATCTCGCTCGTGGGGATCGACCTCGAGGCATTCGCGCTCCTGCGTGCCCTGCAGGCTCCGCTCGACGACGCCGAGGCAGACGCTGCGCTCGTCGCCGTCGCGATCGGACACGACCGCTCGACCTTCGCCGTCTCCGACGGGCGCATCTGCGAGTTCACGCGTGTGCTCGAGTGGGGCGGCTCCGCGCTCAACGTCGCGATCGCGCGCGCGCTCGACGCAGCGCCGTCGGAGGTCGACTCCGTCAAGCGTGCGCTTGCGCTGACGGACGAGATGGTTCCCGAAGGGCTCACCGCAGAGCAGGCACAGAAGGCACGGGACGCGATGCGCCGCGCGATCCAGACCTTCGCGCGAGAGCTCGTCTCCTCGCTCCAGTACTACCAGAACCAGCCGGGATCGCTCGGCATCGGCGAGATCGTCCTCACCGGCGGGACTGCGCACCTTGCCGGGCTGTCCAGCGAGCTCGAGCGCCTGATCGGCGTCCGCGTGCGCGTCGGTGACCCGCTCGGCCGCATGAAGGTCTCGAAGAAGGTCGGCGAGGCGGAGCAGGTCGGCTCGCTGGCCGTCGCCATCGGCCTCGGGATCGAGGACTAGCGATGCGTGCGGTCAACCTCCTCCCGCGCGACCACGGTCAGCGCAAGGTCAGAAAGGAGAGCCTGCCGGTCCTGGTCGGCGGTTGCACCGGACTGCTCGTCGTCGCGGTCCTTGGCGCCATGTTCATGATGGGCAGTGGCAAGGTCGCCGCCGCAAGGCGCAACCTCGACGACCTCAACCGGCAGTTCGAGGCGTTGCCGCCGCCACCGCCCGGGCCGAGCTCTGCTCAGCAGCAGCTCGCCGGCGAGCAGAGCGCGCGCGTGGGCGCGCTGACGACTGCGATGTCGAGCCGCGTCTCGTGGGACCGCGTCTTCCGCGAGTTCTCGCTCGTCCTGCCTGACGACGTCTGGCTCACCTCGCTGACCGCGAAGTCGCCGATCTCGCCCGCGACGAACGCCTCGAGCACCGGAGGAAGCACGGTGCCGTCGATGTTCACGATCGCGGGGCGCACGTACTCGCACGACGGTGTCGCCCGGCTCCTTTCGCGCCTGCAGGTCATCCCCGACCTGACGAACGTCCAGCTGATCAGCTCGACGCGCTCGAAGGTCGGCAACCAGCCGGTCGTCGAGTTCAACATCGCAGCCGACATCGCGCCGGCGACCGGGGGCGGCACGTGAAAGGCAAGCTCTCGCAGAACGCTCAGATCGGCGTAGTCGTCGCCGGCTTGCTGGTATTCGGCCTCGCGGCGTGGTTCCTCCTCGTCCATCCGCAGTCCGGGAAGGTCAGCAGCCTGAAGCGCCAGTCGCAGGACGTGCAGGAGAAGATCGACGCCTATCACCAGCAGGTGGCCGCGGCGCGTTCGGCGCCGAAGATCGAGGTTGCCGACGTCTACCGCCTCGCCAAGGCAATGCCGACGAAGACGGACATGCCCGACGTCGTCCTCGAGCTCAGCCAGCTCGCACGCGACACGGGCATCAGCTTCGACTCGATCTCGCCGCAGGCGATTGCCGCCGTCGGCAGCTACTCCGTGCTCCCCATCTCGGTCACCTTCAACGGCAACTTCTACAACCTCGCCGATTTCCTTTACCGGCTGCGCTCGCTCGTGACTGTGCACGCCGGCCGCCTCGACGCCACGGGCCGGCTGTTCTCCGTCGACACGCTCGCGTTCAACGAGAGCCCGAAGAAGTTTCCGCAGATCCAGGCGACGCTCGTGATCGACGCGTTCGTCTACTCCTCGGCGCCTGCGGCGGCGCCCGCCGCGACGCCTCCGTCCACGACGACCACCACCACCGGCGAGACAACCACGACGCCTTCCAGCAGCGCATCGGCGACAGGGGCTCCGTAAATGGCGAACAAGCGGGTCGACAGCCTGAAGGCAAAGCAGAAGAAGCAGAAGATCCTCGCCGCTGTCCTCGGCGTCGTGTTCCTCGGAGTTGTCGCGTTCGAGGGGCCGAAACTGTGGAAGCAGCTGCATCCGCCCGCCTCCCAGGCGAACGTCTCCTGGAACGAGCGCACGACGACGACGACCGGAACCCCGAGCCTCGCCGCGCCGTCTCTCAGCGGCAGCGAGACACCCGGGTCGACCTCGTCAACCGGCTCGTCGCTTGCGTACTCCCCCTCGCCGAAAGTCGCGGACGGTCAGCTGTCCTCGTTCAGCCTCTTCGCCAGCAAGGACCCGTTCGCGCAGCAGCTAAGCGACAGCCCCACCGCTTCCACCTCTTCCTCGGGAACGCCCTCGGGCGGCTCCGGCTCGAAGCGCAGCTCGGGCCGTAGGAACAGCGGCGCGAGCAGCTCCTCCCCGGGCGGCAGCGCCAGCGCACCGACGCCCGGTACCGCCGTCATCTCGGTGAACGGGACGCTCTACTCCGTCGCCGTCGGCAACGACTTCCCCGCTGCGAGCTCGACGGACCCGTCGATCCAGCCCCTCTTCCATCTCGTCTCGGTGACAGCGCACACGGCAAGGGTTTCGATCGTCGGCGGCTCGTACGCGAACGGCGCCCCGACGGTGACGCTGCAGGAGAACAAGCCGGTGACGCTGATGAACACCGCCGACGGAACCCGCTACAAGCTGATCTTGAAGCCGGTGGGCACGCCCGTTGCGGCTCCGCCGGCAGCGACCTCGACCACTTCGACGACGGTCACGGTTCCGCCCCCGTCTTCTCCCTAGGGGTCTGGCCCCAAAGGGGCATGACCCCAGCATTTGCATCGGCCGCGGCGGGAGAAAGGCTTGGGCCAGACGCCTGCGGGGTCAGACCCGACTACCCCACCGAGGGGTCGAACGTCGACGTGTCTCGTGCGTACGTCTTCGACGTCACGTCACCGTCGCGGACGACGACGGTGATCGTCTTCAGCTGGTTCCCGAAGCTCGTCGGCGTGTCGAAGTAGAGATAGGTGTCGACGCGATAGTTGCGATGATCCGCGCCCGTCACGATGAAGCTCGGATCGCACGCCTGGGCCGAGACGGCCGTCGGGCATGTCGTGACCGTGCCGACAAGCGCCTTGGGCGCCTGCGGGCTCGCCATGTTCTGCTGGTAGACGGTGTCGCCGGTGTAGACCGAGTCTCCGAGCGCAGAGTTCCATTCGGCGGTGGTGAACTCAATGTTGTCGTAGTCCGCGCCGCGATAGATCTCCATCTGCTTGTCCGCGAGCGCCGTCGCCGTCGAGACACGACTCGCCCGCGCCAACGCGGCGTTCCCCGACGAGAACGCAGCAACGATCGCGAGGATGCCGACGTTCAGCATCAGCATCGCCATCAGCAGCTCGAGCAGGCCGAAGCCGCTCTCCTCGCGCGCGCGCCGCATGTAAGGCCTATCGGCATCCCCCTTTAGAGGCTCAACCCCCCTGCCGATAGCCAATCGAGGGAACTCGTCTGTGGCTGCCTACTCGTACTCCGCCATCAATGCGCAGGGCATCGAGCTCGACGGCGAGCTTCATGCGCCGGACCTGGCCGGGGCACGAGAGCAGTTGCGCGTGCGCGGCCTGCTCGCGAGCAAGCTCGAGGAGCTGCCCTCGGCCGGGGACGACAGCGCGCGCAACGTCTTCAAGAAGGTCAAGCCGAAGACGTTGCAGATCTTCTCGCGCCAGTTCGCGACGATGATCGAGGCCGGCCTCAACGTCGTGCAGGCGCTCGTCATCCTCGAAGAGCAGACCGAGGATGCGTACTTCGCGTCGATCGTGCGCGAGCTGCGCGCCGACGTCGAGGGCGGGCTGCTGCTCTCTCAGGCGATGCAGCGGCACCCGAAAGTCTTCGAACGCCTCTTCGTCTCGATGGTGGAGGCCGGCGAGGCGGCCGGCATCCTCGACGAGGTGCTCGACCGCGTCGCGCTCCACATCGAGAAAGCGACGCAGATCAAGCGGCGTGTGAAAGGCGCGATGCTCTATCCGCTGATGGTCCTCTGTTTCGCGACGGTTGTGCTGATCGGGCTGCTGCTCTTCCTCGTGCCGGTCTTCGTCCACATCTTCTCGCAGCTCGGCGGCGACCTCCCGAAGCTGACGCAGTACGTCGTCGACGTGTCGAACCTGCTCAAGCACAAGTGGTACATCATCTTTCCGGCGGTCGGCGGGATGATCTTCGGCTTCTTCAAGTGGAAGAAGAGTGAGTCGGGTCGCAAGCAGTGGGACCGCTTCAAGCTTCGCGTGCCGAAGATCGGACCGGTCGTCCTCAAGGTGACGATGGCGCGCTTCTCGCGCACGCTGTCGACGCTGGTCGCGGCGGGAGTCGACATCATCCAGGCGCTCGAGATCACCGGTCAGACGTCCGGCAACTGGCGCGTCGAGAGCGCGCTCGCCGACGTGCGCGCGAAAGTGCACGAAGGCGTGCCGATCGCGCAGCCGCTCGTCGACAACGACATCTTCCCGCCCATGGTCAGCCAGATGGTGAAGATTGGCGAGGAGACGGGAGAGCTCGAGAAGATGCTCGGGAAGATCGCGGACTTCTACGAGGACGAGGTCGACGCGGCGATCCAGTCGCTGACGTCGATCGTCGAGCCGTTGATGATGATCCTCGTGGGTTGCATGGTCGGCGTGATCGTGATCGCGATGTACCTGCCGATGTTCCGCATGCTCTCGCTCGTCAAATAGGCTGAGAACCGCCGGTCAGCTCTTCCGCGAGCACATCGACGCGTCCTTCGATTTCGTCGCGGACGTGACGGACCTCGTCGAGGTCGGCGCCGGCGGGATCCCCCACACGCCAGTCCAGGTGCCGAGTCGTGGCGGGAATCTCGACCTCGCCGACACTGCGGCCCATCGTGACCACGACGTCGGCGCCGGCGAGCACCTCGCTGGTCAGTGGCCTCGTGAATCCCTCGCTGATGTCGATTCCGACCTCGCTCAGTGCGGCCTTCACGTTCTCGTCGATCTCGGCGGATGGGTCCGAGCCCGCGCAGTGGACGTCGACCGCCGACCCGAGACGACGGGCGAGCAGGGCCGCGCCGATCTGAGCGCGCCCACCGCCGGTCAGGCTCACGAAGACGATTTGCGGAGCTGTCTTGGCCAGTCGTCCTTCCGCATATGCCAGTGCGGTGAGCCGCTCGCGCGTGAACCGTTCGGCGAGGATATGGACGTACGGCGTCACCCCGTTCGGGCTGAGCGCCTCGGCGGACTCCTCGAGCGCGGCCTCGATCGCGTCGCGCTCGTAGATGCCGTCGAACTCCTTGTCGAGGCGGTTCGCCGCCGCCGCCAGCCTCATCGGCAGGGCGTCCTCGGCGAGCCGCTCGAACTCACGTTGACTCATCGCGCCGGCCGATCGTCGTCGCTTCGGCCGAGTCGATGCGGTAACGATCTGGTGTCACAACGGTTGCGGAGGAGAGAGTGAGAGGCGACTATCGACCGATAGACCGGATCGCCTGCGGCACGACTTCGCGCTCTAGTCGCGTCCGCGGGGTGACGACGGCCTCCAGGGTCCTCGACGTGACGGCGCTCTTCCTCCCGCCGGAAGAGCTCTAGGCGCCGACTCGGCGGCGCCGCATGGAGGCCGCGCGGGCTTCGCCCGGGCGGCCGTTTAACCCAACATGCTAGGTCGACCTGCGCCCGAACTCTCTCGTCCGCATGAGCTAGCGGACGAGAACCCGCCGCTGGTAGCGCGAGAACGTGCCCTCGTCGATCGTGTACACGATCGGGTCGGCCAGCAGCGCCTCGTCCGAGAGTGACGCCTTGAGACGGGCGGGCAGGAGGTTCTCCGCCAGCCACTCCATGGTGGGTGCGACGTCTGCCTGGCCGCGCACCAGCCAGGTTCCCTCGCCGAGCTCCCGCTCCTCGACCACGCGCGGCGCACGCAGGAACCTGGCCTCGCCGACCGGGGCCCGCCGGCCGACCTGCTCGATCGCGTTGCGCGCCTCTTCCGGGTCGGTGGTCAGCAGCTCGATGCTGTAGCGCCGATAGCCGCCGGGGCTCCTGCTGGCGGCGATGATCTGGGAGTTCGGCACGTACGTCCGGTCACCGTTGAGTGAGCGGATCACCGTCGTGCGGAGGCTGAGCTGCTCGACGATGCCTGCCACTTGAGCCGGCTCGAGGCGCACGAAGTCGCCGATGCCGTACCACCTCTCGAACGCGATCAGCGTCCCGGCGATGACATCCATCAGGAAGCGCTGAGCGCCGAAGCCGACGAGCACCAGGATGAGGGCCGACCCGCCGAGCGCAGCGGCGGTCCCTGGCAGAAACGCGCTCGCCACGATGATGATCACCGCGATCGCGGCGACGTAGGGGATGGCGGTCGCGATCAGCGCCAGCGCCGTCTCGCCGCGGCGCAGTCGCGCGAGTTCGCGCTCCTCCCCCGGATGGCGCGCCTCGAGCCTCGCGACGATCAGGCGAAGGATGCGCGTGAGCACGATCGCGGCCGCGATTGCGACGCCACACCAGATGAGCCGGTCGTACCGGCCGGAGAACACGGCAGAGAGCACAAGCTCAGTTTGCCCGAGCAGGCGCGACGCGTGAGCCCTGCGCGCGGGCTCGTGCGACGGTAAGCGGCCGCGCGACGTCCTCGAGCGACTTCCGCTCTGCCGCCACCGCGAGGAAGGCCGCGACCGGGCCGGCGCCGATCATCAGGCCCGCGCCGAGCAGGTAGCCGTAGTTCACGTTCGTCCGGCTGTGCGTCGCGGCGGATACGAGAGGAACGGTGCGAAGGCCGTGCCGAACCACCAGTTGCCGTTGATCGCGAGCGCGACCCAGCCGCGCACCCGCGCCGGAATCAGCTCGTCGATGGCCGAGTTGATGGCCGCGTACTCGCCGCCGATGCCCAGCCCCGTGGCGAAGCGGCACAACGCGAAGAAGGCGAAGTCGGTCGAGAAGGCGGTGGCGAAGGTGGCGCAGGCGTAG
>DATFTK010000136.1:0-3636 GCA_035262005.1 Gaiellaceae bacterium
TTTCCGGCCGGGCCCGAAACGGAACGTGATGGTCGTCGAGTGGCGTCCGACGGAGCGCCCACTGCTCCGCGGCGTGCTGCGCGAACTGGCCGAGCTGCCCGACTGGGAGCTCGTCGTGCTGCGGACGAAGCCGCTGACGGGTCGTCCGACGATTCCGCGCGCCCTGCGCGACCGCGTGCACGTGCGTACCGCACGCGAGGGCGCGTCGCGCGCGCCGCTGCTCGCAGACGCAGGCATCTTCGTCCCGGCCGTCGACGGCCTGCGGCGCGTCGAGCTCGAAGCGTCCGCCTCCGGCTGCGCGATCGCCGCGCCGCCCGGCGTGCGCGAGCAGCCGGAGCTGGCCGGCGCCGAGGCCGCGCGGCTCGCCGAGAACGCCGAGTACCGCGAGCGCAAGCAGTCGCGCGCCCGCGCTGACGCCGAGGGGCAGAGCTTCGCGATCGTCGCGCGAGAGCTGGACGAGCTCTACCGGTCGCTCGAGCGGCGCCGACACGCGCCGGCCGGCAGCGACGATCCGCTCCGCAACCGTCCGTGGATCCTCGCCGACCTGCACATGCACACCAACTGGTCGCACGACTGCGCCGTCGATCCCGCCGACTTGATCATGTACGCGGAGGCGAACGGCCTCGGCGCGATCGCCGTGACCGACCACAACGTCTTCGGCGGCGCGCTCGAGACGGTCGAGCTCGCACGCGACCACGACCTGATCGTCATTCCCGGTGAGGAGATCAAGACCGACGGCCAGGGCGAGGTGATCGGCCTCTTCCTGCGCGAGGAGATCCCCGGCGGCATGTCGTTCGACGAGACGGTGGCCGCGATCAAGGAGCAGAACGGGCTGGTCTACCTCCCCCACCCGTTCGACCGCATGCACTCGATCCCCGACCCGGCCACGTTGCAGCGCCACCTCGCGGATATCGACGTGTTCGAGGTCTACAACGCGCGCCTGCTGTTCGAGGCGTACAACGAGGAGGCCCTGCGCTTCGCGCGAAAGTACAACCTGACCCCAGGAGCCGGCTCCGACGCACATGTCCTGCAGGGTGTCGGCACCGGCGCGCTGCGGATGCGCGCGTTCGAGGGCCGGGACGAGTTCCTGCTCAGCCTGCGCTCGGCACAGGTGCTGCGGCGGCCCCGGTCGCTCGTGTACCTCCAGTCGCTGAAGTGGATGGCCCAGGCCAAGGAACGAGTCCGCTAGAGGAGAAAGGTCCTAGGCCGGTGCCAGCGACCGACGAGATCTACGAGAAGTACCTCCAAAAGGCGATCGTCGAGAGCAACGAGCTCGCGCACGAGATCGCCCAGGCGGGCGGAAACCGGGTGCCGGTCGTCGGCTCGGGGCACCCGCTCGCAGACGTGATGCTGCTCAAGTACCGGCCGCAGGCAGCAGAGGTTCAAGAAGGCGTCGCCTTCTACGGACGCGCCGGCCAGGCCATTCTCAAGTCGCTCCAGCGCCTGCACGTCGACCCGATGGCGGTCTACGGCACCAACTGCCTGAAGTTCGCCGACGGCAGCGAGGACGAATCGCGTGCGTTCCTGACGCGCGAGCTGCACATCGTGCAGCCGAAGCTGATCGTCGCGATGGGCGAGGACTCGGTCGAGTTCCTCAACTCGCTCGAGTTTCCGCTCGCCGATCCGGTCGAGTACAAACCCGGCGAGCTGCAACGCTTTACTGCGACGATCCAAGCGCTCGTCGTGCCCGACATCGACGCCTCGCTCGACGAGGCGCCCGCGAAGACCCAATTTTGGAACGCATTCAAGCCTCTCGGCAGCTGGTGGGCCGAGCTGCCGCCCTACTAGGGCTGCTGGCGGCGCTCGGGCTCTACTACGCGTTCCACGACCGGCTCTGGAGCGCGTCGAAGTGGTGGGACGTCGCCTTCCTGGCGTTCGTCCTGATCCCCGCAGTCCTGGCCCTCATCTGGCTCGTCCTGCCGCTGCGAACCGCACGCGGGCTGGTGCCGGCCGCCGTCGGGCTGGCCGTGCTCGCGTGGGCGTTCCACGAAGCCGGCTGGGGGACGCCGGAGAACTTCTGCAAGCTCTTCGCCGTCGCGTTCGTCGGCTTCGCGTTCCTCGCGTACTTCGAGCAGCTGAGCTGGGTCGTGCTCGTCGCGTGCATCATCCCGTTCGTCGACGCGTTCTCCGTGTTCTCGCCGCGTGGGCCGACGAACGAGATCGTCAAGCACCACGAGCACGTCTTCACGACTTTTTCGATCGCGTTCCCCATACCGGGCGAGGCGTCGGCCGCGAATCTGGGACTGCCCGACCTGCTGTTCTTCTCGCTGTTCCTCGCGGCGGCCGCGCGCTTCGGCTTGCGGCCGGGACCGACCTGGTTCGCGATGACAGCGTCCTTCGGGGCGACGCTCGCAATCGCATCGGTCTGGAAGGGCGGCCTCCCGGCGCTGCCGCTGCTGGCGATCGCCTTCCTCGCCGTCAACGCCGACCTGATCTGGCGTGAGTTGCGCAGCTCGAAAGGCTGGGGTCTGACCCCGAAGGGGTCAGACCCCTGAAGTTCGTTCCAGCAGCGCGAAAGGCTGGGGTCTGACCCCAAAGGGTCAGACCCCTGAAGTTCGTTCCAGCAGCGCGACTGTCTCGACGTGCGGCGTGTGCGGGAACATGTCGACCGGCCTCGCGCGCAACAGCGCGTAGCCGTAGTCGTCCGCGAGCCGCTTCACGTCGCCGGCGAGCGTCGTCGGGTTGCAGCTGACGTAGACGATCCGCCGCGCGCCGATCTCGCCCAGTCGCTTCAAGGCCTTGCCGGCGAGGCCGGCACGCGGGGGGTCGACGACCACGACATCCGGCTCACCGCTGCGCTCGTGCAGCTCCTGCAACGACTGCCCGACGTTCCCGGCGAAGAAGGCCGCGTTGCCGATCCCGTTGACACCGGCGTTCTCGAGCGCGCACGCGATCGACTCCTCAGAGACGTCGATCCCCCACACCGTCAGCGCGTCGCGCGCGAGCATCAGGCCGATCGTCCCGATGCCGCAGTAGAGGTCGTACACAGTCTCGTCGCCGGTGAGCGCCGCGAACTCGCGCGCAAGGCCGTACAGCCGCTCGGCCATCAAGGTATTCGTCTGCAAGAACGCGTTCGGCCGCACGCGGAAGCGCAGTCCGCACAGCTCCTCCTCGATCGCCTCGTCGCCCCAGAGCAGTTGGGTCGGTAGGTTCGTGACCTCCGCGGGCGACTCGTTCTCCGACCAGTGGATGGAGCGGACCTCCGGGAACGCGCGCAGCACATCGACGAACCCGCCGGTGTCGAACTTCTCGCCGGAAGCCGTCACCAACTGCACGAGCGCCTGGCCCGTGTTACGCCCTTCCCGCACGACGAGATGACGGAGGTAGCCCGTGTGGTCCTCCTGCGAGTACGCCACGAGCCTGTCGGCGCGCGCCCAGTCGCGGACGGCGTTGCGGATCGCGTTGCCGAGGTCGGTCGTCAGCCAGCAGTTCTCGATCTCCAACACCTCGTCCCAGCGACCCGCCTTGTGGAAACCGAGCGCGGGGCCGCCCTCGAGCTGCGTGAACGAGTACTCGAGCTTGTTGCGGTAGTGGAAGACGTCGCCGGCCGGGAGGATCGGCTCCAGCGGCGGATCCGCGATGCCGCCGATGCGGCGGAGCGCGTCCGCGACCTGGCCCGCCTTCGACTCGACCTGC
>DATFTK010000137.1:0-4402 GCA_035262005.1 Gaiellaceae bacterium
CGTAGCTCAGGGCCAGCGCGCGCAACGCGAGCGCCGTCGCGAACTGGGGCGTCGACTCGCGCACGAGTAGCCGCGTCCCTTCCTCGACCTCTTCGAGCGTGAGCTCCACAGTGCCCTCGTCATCCCAGTCGAGGACGAGACGCTCGGTCGGTCTCGCCTCCACGACGGTCGCGTGCCGCTCCTCGCCATCGTCCCAGCGGAAGACGCCCTCGCCGCCCTCGGTGGGATCCAACTCGACGTCGTTCGCGAACCACTCCTCGAGCTGCTCGGGGTCGGTCAGCGCCTCCCAGACCTCGTCGGGCGGGACGGGAAACACGATCTCGCGCGTCACTTCCATGACTCCTCCAATCCGCAACCGTTAGGTTGCGTATACTCTGGCGCAACCAACAGGTTGCACGATACAGGAGGCTCTCGATGCCGCTGATACCGATGGTCGTCGAGCAGGACGGCCGCTACGAACGCTCCTTCGACATCTACTCGCGGCTGCTGCGCGAGCGGATCGTCTTCCTGGGCCAGGAGGTGGAGGACGGGATTGCCAACGTGATCACGGCACAGCTCCTCTTCCTCGAGGCCGAGGATCCCGACAAGGACATCTCGCTCTACATCAACTCGCCCGGCGGCTCGTCGTACGCGGGCATGGCGATCTACGACGCGATGCAGTACGTGCGCCCCGACGTGCAGACGATCTGCACTGGAATGGGCATGTCCGCCGCGGCGATGATTCTCTCCGGCGGCGCGCGCGGAAAGCGCTATGCGCTCCCGAACGCGAAGGTGATGATCCACCAGGGCTCCGGCGGCTTCCGCGGGTCGCCGGCCGACATCCAGATCGCCGCCAAGGAGATCCTCGAGATGACCGGCCGGATGGCGGAGATCATCTCCCGCCACTCGGGCCAGCCGCTCGAGCAGGTGATGAAGGACATCGACCGCGACCGGTTCATGACGCCGGACGAGGCGGTTTCTTACGGGCTCGTCGACGAAGTGATCCAGCCCGCCGACAGACGGCTGGCGAGGGCCCGCTGATGGAGACCGGGCGAACACTTCGCGAAAGCAGCCTCGTCGTGACGGGCTGGCGCGCCTGGGTCGTGACGGAGACTCCTGCCGGGCTGCGACTCGGCTCGGTCCTGCACGACCTCGCCTGGGCGCACGGCCGTCCCGCGCTGGCCGAATGCAGGCGCGACGACGATTCGTTCGCACTGCCGATCCCAGTGCATCCGGTGCCCGGCCCCGAGTGTAATTGCGGCCTCCACGCCGCACGCGACGCCGTCGACGCGCTGTCGTATGCACGCGGGCGCGACGAGGCCGGCACCGTCTGCCGCATCCTCGGCGAGGTTCGTCTCTGGGGTCACGTGCTCGAGACGGAGGGCGGCTGGCGCGCGTCCCACGCGTATCCGGCGCGGCTCTATGTCGAGGATCCGGCAGTCGCTGCCGCCCTCGCCGCGTACGGTGTGCCGGTATGCGCGTCGCCCTTCTCTCGGACATGCACGGCAACGCCGTCGCGTTCCGCGCTGCCCTCGCCGACCTGGAGGAGCACGAGCCGGATCTGATCGTCTCACTCGGTGACGTCGCGCAGGGCGGGCCCCAGCCACGCGAGTGCGTCGAGCTGCTGCAGGAGCTGGGATGTCAGTGCGTCTATGGGAACTCGGACCACATCCTGGTCGCGCTCGACTTCGGCGGCGAGCAGGTCGACGAGCGGGTCGTGGAGACGGCTGAATGGTCGCGTGGGCAGCTGGGCGAAGCGGGGCTCGGGTTTCTCGCCGGGTTCGAGCCGACCGTCCTGACCGGACGCGTCGTCTGCTGTCATGCAACGCCCTTCTCGAACGAGGACGTCGTACTTCCGGACAGCGATCGGATCACACCCGTGGCTGCCGACGCCGTCGCCGCGGGCCATGTCCACCAACAGTGGCTCCGCCGCTACGGACGCACGCTCTGGTTCTGCGTCGGCGCGATCGGCGTGAGCCGCTGGTGCGAGTACGCGCTCGTCGACGACGAGACGTTGGCCGTCGAGTTCCGCCGCATCCCGTTCGACGTCGACGAGCTGATCGAGGAGGCCCGTGCGAACGGGTTCCCGCATTTCGACCGGTGGGTCGCGTCGTGGCGCCTGTAGTCGAGTGGGTCGAAGGCGAGTTCCTGGAGCGCTCGTCGCACGCGCTCCTCACGGCGCAGGACACCTGGCTCGTCGATCCCGTGGACAATCCTCGCGTCGACGAGTTGCAGAGCGTCGTCGGCGTGCTGCAGCTGCTCGACCGGCACAACCGTGACTGTGCCGGGATCGCGGAGCGGCTGGGCGTCCGGCACGTCGTCCTGCCACGGACGCCGATACCGCCGTTCGCCTTCATCTCGATCAGCCGTCACGAAGTGGCGCTCTGGTGGGGCGACGAGCGTGTCCTCGTCTGCGGCGATGCGCTCGGAACCGCCCGCTACTTTCGCGCCGGCGACGAGCGGCTGGCGGTGCATCCGCTGCTGCGCCTACGGCCGCCCCGGCTCGACGTCCACCCGGACGTGATTCTCTGCGGGCACGGGCCGGGCGTCTTCGCCGACGCCGACGCCGTGCTCCGCGAGGCGCTCAGGACGTCGCGACGACGGATCCCGCAGCAGTTCGTGTCCGCGGTACGCGCGTGGCGTAATCGAAACGGCTCGCGATGAGGTAGCCGATGCCGATCGCGAGCGCGCCGGCGGCAGCGTCGAAGAAGAAGTGGTTGCCGGTCGCGACGATGACGAGCAGCATTACCGCCGGGTAGACGGCGGCGACGACGCGCACGCTCCGCCTGCGGGCCAGGGTTGCAACCGTCACGCCGACGAGCAGTGCGTAGCCGAAGTGCAGGCTCGGCACGGCCGCGAAGGGGTTGTAGAGGCTGCTGAGCAGGCTCGAGCTGAGGTTCACCTTGGCATCGTGCGAGACGGTGTCCGCGAACCCGAGCTGCGCGAGTCGCGGCGGCGCGACCGGGAAGAGGACGTAGAGGACGAGTGCGATCCCCGTCGCCCCGATGATCGTGTTCCGCACGAGCGGGAAGCGCTCCCGGTGCGCGCGGTACACCCAGACGAGGAAGCCTGTCGTCCCGGCGAAATGCAGCACGATGTACGCGACGCCGAGCAGCGTCGGCACGGCCGGCAGCGTGTCCACGGCGTGCTGGACGGTGCGCTCCCCGAAGACGTGCAGGCTCCGCTCGAGATCGACGATCCAGTGCGTGTGCTCGCGGGCAACCGAGACGGTGGCGTGCCCCTGTCCGCGTACCACCTCGTAGATCGCGTAGAGCGCCACGAGCGTGGCGACCTCGATCGAGCCGCGATGGGGAGAGGATGCAGTCCGACTGAGGGGCGCCACGCTCACAAGAGCCACGGTAGGCCCGCTTAGCGGGGCTGCGCAGTGCGGCTACCCCTACTCGCACCTTCGGCCATCCGGCGTCTTTAGGCTCCCCGCCGATGTGCTTCGATCTCGACTCGTCGCCCCCGATCCCGGTCATCCGCGGGGCTGCCGTCTCACATCGGGAACTGACTCTTCAGGCTGCTGACGGAAACGTCTTCGCTGCCTTCGCAGCTGCGCCCGAGGAGCCTGCGAGCGTCGGCGTGGTCATCCTTCCCGACGTTCGCGGGCTCTACCGCTTCTACGAGGAGCTGGCGCTGAGGTTTGCCGAGCGCGGGTACCTCGCCGTTGCCTTCGACTTCTTCGGCCGCACGGCCGGCGCGTCCAAGCGTGGCGACGACTTCGAGTACAGGCCCCATGTCGAGCAGACGAGCACGGAGACGGTGCAGGCCGACGTCGCCGCCTGTATCGCGTATCTCCGCGGGCGAGGCGCGGACGAGATCTTCACGGTCGGGTTCTGCTTCGGCGGGCGCCAGTCGTGGCTCGCGGCGGCCGAACAGCGCGGGCTCGCAGGCGCGGTCGGCTTCTACGGCCGTCCGACTGAACCGGCCGGGCGTGCCGCTGAGCTGACAGCGCCGATCCTCGCGCTGCAGGCGGGAGCGGATCAGAACATCACGGCCGAGGACAACGCGGCGTTCGAGCGCGCCCTCGAGGCGGCCGGCGTCGAGCACGAGCTGGTCACGTACGACGGCGCCCCGCACAGCTTCTTCGACCGCAAGCAAGCGGACTATGCGGCGGCGTCGGAGGATGCGTGGGCTCGCGTCCTCGCCTTTCTCGCATCACACTCTTAGCCACCTCTTAGCCCCATCTCAGCCGCAATTCACGAAGGACTGGTTCCGTGTCCGCAATGACGAGAAAGACGTTGCTCGGCGGCGCCGTCGTCGCCGCGCTCGGCTTCGCCGGCCTCGAGCGGCCGCGCGGCTCCGAGGCCGAATCGCTCTCGTGCATCCTCACGCCCGAGCAGACGGAAGGCCCGTACTACATCGCCGGTGAGAAGCTGCGGCGGAACATCACCGACGGCCATCCCGGCGCGCCCATGCT
>DATFTK010000138.1:0-4497 GCA_035262005.1 Gaiellaceae bacterium
GAACGCAGCCTCGTCGCCGGCGCGCAACCCTTCGACCAGTCGCGCGTCTTCCTGCGAGAGCGCGTGCTGCACTGCGCGACTGTAACGCCGTGGCAGCGACGCGCGGAAGCGCCGCTGCCACGTGTACGGCTCAGCTCGCAGCGAGGCCGGCAACCGTCTCCGGCAGGCCGTTCCACGCCCCGACTTGCTCGAGCGCGCCTTGCTCCACTCGCCATCCGAAGATGCGGCCGCCGTCCGCGTCGATCGCATACAGGAATCTCCCGTCGCCGCTGAGATCCTCGTCGCGAAGCCCCGGCCGGCCCTCGACCCCGACGGCCGCGACGGCGTTCTCGAGGAAGAGCTCACCTCCGGACGAGACGCTGTACGTCGAAACGGCGCCGTCTCCGAAGTTCGTCATGAACACGTACCGGCCGTCCGGCGATGCGACTGCCCAGCAGATCTCGCTGCGGCCGTTGCCGACCGAGCTCGTCACGACGTCCGCCCCGCTCCCGTCGACCCGATACGACGACGCGGCGGCCTTGCCCTTTGCAGCGCCGAACGCCTCGGTGACGACGAGCGTGCCGCCGCCGGCGAAGGTGAACCCGTACGGCGTCGGCCCCGCGGATGCCGTCTCGCGAGGCTCGCCGAGCAACCCGTCCTGTCCCACGGGAAAGACCAAGATGGCGTTCAGCCCGCGATCAGTGACGACGAGGCAGGTGCCGTCGGGGGTGAACCCGACCTGGGCTGGGTCGGCGCCGGCGCCGAACTCGCGCCGCGATCCTGCGAGCTCCGTCAGGCCGTCGTCGGACAGCCGGAAGCCGGCGAGCGAGCAGGCGCCGGTGTTGAGCGCATAGACGAGCCCGGCGCGCTCGGCGACGCTCTTCGGAGCCGATCCACCCGACGCTACGACGGCAACCACCTCGGGCTTCTCGGCGACGCTCAGAACGCTGATGTCGTCGCTGCCTGCGTTGGCTACGAGCAGGCGGCGGCCGTCGGAGGTGAGCACGACGGAGCCCTGCGACGTCAGATGCGCGACGCCGTCTCCGCGTCCGCCCGTCTCCACGACGACCGGCTCCGACAACCGACCGTCCTCGTCACGCACGAACGCGAACACGCGATTCGCGTCGGCTTCGTTGGTCTGGATGAACACGTGCTGCATCGAGACTTCCTCCTTGACGTTTGCGTGCTGTTCAAGTCCTGCGCGCCGGCGTTTCGTTACAGCTATCGACCGACGAGGCGTCCCGACGCCCGCACGACACGCCACACACCGCCGAACTCGGTGACGTTCTGGCAGAGGATCTGGCCGGGTCGCCGATCGCCGACGTAGTAGTAGAGCGGCCGTCCGGCGTACGTGACCTGGACGGAACCATCGGTGCGTTTCGTCGTCCCGATCCGGTGCGCGGCAACACCGGCGCCTGCACGCGGAGCCGACTTGACGACGTACGGCGGCCAGGCGCGAGCGCACGCGCCGCGACAAACGCTCGCTCCGCGTGGATCCCGCGTGAACGCGTAGAGGACGTAGCCGCGGCCGTCGAACAAGACGGGACCGAAGGCCGAGGTCTTGACCGTGACAGTCGCGCGGGGACCGAGTGTCGCAGCAGGTGCGACCGCCGGCAGCGCGACGCAGAGAAGAACTGCTGCTCCGAGGCGGATCGTCACAGCCTCTAGTCGCGCGACGTCCGAAAGCGTTACAGCCGGGCTGTTTTCAGCTCGACCATGAGGACGCGCAACTCGTTGCCGCCGACGTTCTCGATCGAGTGCGGAGGCAGCGGCTCCGACCACAGCGTCTCGCTCACTTCGGGCCGATGACCGCCTGCCCGAGTGTCGAAAACGACTTCGCCGCCGCCGTCGCGTCGAACGAACTCGGTCGTGGACAGCACGTGCTGCACGTTCGGCCAACGGTGCGTGTGCACGGCCGTCTGGGCGCCGGCCGGGATATGCGTCTCGAGGACGCGCACGAACTCGTTCTCGAAGAGGTTGCGATGGTGCTCGGCCGCCGCGGCTAGAGCATCCAGCCCGTCCGGCCACGGCCAGCTGCGGTCAGCTGTCATCTGCCGACCCCGGTAGCGAGCGGCCGTTGGCGACGACGCGGGTTCCGGTGGCCTTGAACGATGCATAGGCGGGCTGCCCCACCTGCAGCCCGAGACGCTCGAGGGATTCGGCCGTGATCTCGGCGCTGACGGGGCCGATCGTGATGCGGATCCGGTTGCCGATCTCCGCGATCCCGCGAATCGGCGCGTTGATCAGATTCATCGTGGAGTCGTGGGGTGCCGCCTTCGAGATCGTGATGTCCCACGGATAGATCGCGAGCACGACATCGCCGTAGGCGTCATCGGCGGTGGTGACCACTGTGCCGTCGAGAAGCCGGACGCGGGTGAGCCCGTCGGCCCGCTCGCCGTACCCGTTCAACAGGTTCGCGCCGGTGAACGACGCGACGAACGGGTCGTTCGGCGCCGCGACGAGCTCGGTCGGGGTGGCGATCTGTCGAAGCTCCCCGTCCACGATCACACCGACGCGATCTGCGAGCGCGGCCGCGTCCTCGAAGTCGTGGGTGACGAGCAGGACGGGGATGCCGAGACCGCGGAGCAAGTCGTGGAGCTCGGCGCGGACGCCGGCCTTGGTGTGCGCGTCGAGTGCCGAGAGCGGTTCGTCGAGGAGCAGCACGTCCGGTTCGCGGGCGAGCGCCCGGGCGAGCGCGACCCGCTGGCGCTCGCCGCCGGAGAGATCGGGCGGCCGGGCTCGCTCCAGGTGGCGGATCGCGAAGCGGTCGAGATACTCGTCGGCCTCGTGGCGCCGCGCGTACTCGATGTTCTGGCGGACCGAGAGATGCGGGAAGAGTGCGTAGTCCTGGAAGACGAGGCCGACTCGCCGACGGTCGGGCGCGAGCGAGATGTCCCTCGCCCCATCGAACCAGACCTCGCCGTTCGAGGTGATCCGACCCGACTCGGGCCGGGAGAGCCCGGCGATCGAACGCAGGACCGTCGTCTTTCCCGCACCGGAGGGGCCGACCAGCGCGATCGCCGAATCGACGTCGAGCGTCAGCCGGAGGCTGAAGGTCCGAAGAGGTACAACGATCTTTTCGAGGGCGAGCGCTGCCATGTCAGTCCAATTCTGAGGCCGAGGAGAAGGGCGACGCTGATTAGGACGAGGACACCTGACATCGCAAGCGTCGCGTCGAAGTTCTGGTCGAACTCGGCGTAGATCGCGAGCGGCAGTGTCTGAGTGACACGCTGCAGGCTGCCTGCGAACATGATCGTCGCCCCGAACTCCCCGAGCCCGCGCGCGAACGACAGCGCGAGCCCGGCGATCAGGCCACCCTGTGCGAGTGGGAGGACGACGCGAAAGAACGTTCGCGTCGGGCCGGCGCCGAGCGTCCGCGACGCCGCCGTCAGGTTCGGATCGGTCGCCTCGAACGCTGCGATCGCCTGCCGGACGTAGAGCGGGCTCGCAACGTACGCGACGGCGATCGTCACCGCAGTCTGCGTGAAGGGGAGCGTGATGCCGAGAGCGTCGAGGGTCGAGCCGAGCAGGCCGAGCCGGCCGAAGGCAGCTAGGAGGGCGATCCCCGCTACCGCCGGCGGCAACACCAGCGGCAACTCCACGAGCGTCACCGCGACGGCATGGCCCGGAAACCTGCGCGTCGCCAAGAGATAAGCGGTCGGGGTGCCGAAGAGCACGATCAGCGCTTGCGCGATCACGCTCGTCTTCAGGCTGACGACGAACGCGTCACGCACGACAGGGTTCGAGAGCTGGTCGACCAAATGGGCCGGCGTCGTGTGGGCGAAGATCGCGATGACCGGCAGAGCCAGGAACAGCAGCGTCACGATCGCGACCGCCGTGATGAGGCACGAGAGGAGCGTCCGCTTCATCGCGGGCGTTACCTCTTCTTTTTCACGCGCGGCAGGAAGCCGTACTGGAGCATCCGCGCCTGGCCACGCTTGCTCACCACCTTCTTGACGAACATCTGAGCGTCGGTCTTGTCTCCGCTCTTCGTGACGACGCAGATGCCGTACTGCACCTTCGGCTGCGCCCAGGCCGGCACTTTGACCACGGTCACCTTGCCGGCGACGGTCTTGGCATCGGTCGAGTAGACGAAGCCGGCGTCCGCTTCGCCGAGCGCGACCTTTGCGAGCACCTCGCGCACGTCGGTCTCTCTGCTGACGACGTTCCTCAACACCGAGCCGGAGAGGTTCATGTTCTTGAGGATCTGGAGCGTGTAGCTCCCCACCGGCACGCCCGGCCCCGCGACGACCAGCTTCACGCCCGGCTTGGCCAGGTTGTAGACGCTCCGGATCCCGGCGGGATTCGCCTTGGGCACGACGACGACGAGCGTGTTGCGGGTGAAGACCACCGGCTTCGAGCACAGGCCCTTGGAGGACAACTGCTGCGGCAGCGTCGTGTTCGCGGAGGCGAACACGTCGGCAGGCGCGCCCTGGGTGATCTGCGCCGCGAGCGTGTTCGAACCCCCGAACTGGTACTTCTGCGCGGGATCGATCTTCGGAAACACATCAGTGAGCG
>DATFTK010000139.1:0-8169 GCA_035262005.1 Gaiellaceae bacterium
GCCGAGGTTCCGATGGAGCGCCACGACCTCGACCTCAGGGTGAGCGCGCCGAGCCCACTCGACCGTGTCGTCGGTCGACGCGTTGTCGACGAGCACCGTGTGCACGTAGACGCCGGCCCGCCCGGCGATCGAGCCCAGGCACTGCTCGAGCTCATCGCGCACCGAATGTGCGACGACCACGATCGTCACGTCCGGTTCCTCAGGTGACCCTTGCATGCAGGAAACTCACCTTACTGACGTGCCTGGTCGGGGCCTTCCCTCGCGCGCGGTACCCCTTTCGAGGGAATTCGGTAAGCGGCCGTCTCGCTCTGCCCGAAGCCTCGAACCGTGGGCCGTGCGGCTTCCCGAGGACTCGTTGCGGCTGCTGTGTCTGTGCTCGCCGCCCTTGCGTTCGCGGGCACGGCGCCGGCGGCGGCGACCGGCGTGGTCACCGACCTGACCTGGGGCATCTCGAGTGCCGACCAGGACAAGACCGTCGCGGCAATCCACGATCTCGGAGCGCGCTGGGCGCGCCTGAGCATCCAGTGGAACGCCTGGGAGAGCGCGCCCGGAAAGTACAACCCCTGGGAGGTCGAGCGCACCGATCGTGCCGTCGCCCTCTCGCACGCGCAGGGCATCCACCTCCTCGTCGACGTCTACAACGCACCGGGCTGGGCCGCGGGGACGGACGGCTCCGGCGACGGGAACGTGCCGAGGAACATGGCCGACTTCGCCGGCTTCATGCGGTACGTCGCCTCGCGCTACAAGGGCGTCGTCGACGCGTACGAGATCTGGAACGAGCCGGACATCGCTCGCTTCTGGAGCCCGGGGCCGGACGCAACCGCCTACGTCAGGCTGCTCAAGAGCGGCTACCAGGCCGTGAAGTCCGTCGATCCCGACGCGACGGTGGTCTCCGGTGGCCTGTCGTGGGACTACGGGCGGCCGAACAGCTTTCTCTCGCGGATGTATGCCGCAGGCGCGAAAGGATCTTTCGACGTCCTCGGGATCCACGACTACCCGGACGCGTCGATCTTCACCGCCTTGTCGACGTGGCCGAACGGCTTCAGCGGTGCCCGCGCCGACGAGGTCTCCCACGGGGACACGAAGCCGATCTGGATCACCGAGTTCGGATTGAACACCGCCGACGATGCGAGCGGCTGGCAGCCCGGAGTGACCCCCGACCGCCAGGCCGCGCTGGTGACGCGGGCGTTCGAACTGACGGCCTCGGATCCTTGGGTTCAGGTGCTCTTCTATTACAACCTGCGCAACAACTGGTGGTCGCACGACGATCCGACCTCGATGGAGGCGCAGTTCGGCCTCATGACGACCGACTTCGCAAAGAAGCCCGCGTACTACGCCTTCCAGCGCTACGCCCAGCAGTCTCGAGCTGACGGCATCCGCGCCGAGAGACGTGCCTCGTCATCCAGGCGCAACGCGTTCCGCTCACGCGCAGCTCGCCGTGTGCGGTTCCCGTTTCAGCACGTTCAGGCCTCAATCGCCGCCTGGGGCGAAGGCGTCGCGCGCACGCGCAGCAGCGCGAGCAGACGCTGAGGGCCGATCTGAACGACTGCAACTGCGAGGGCCAGCCCGAGCCCCGCGCAGCCGCCGAAGATCAAGCGACCGTCGCCCGGTCCGACGAGCAGCCGGATCGCGACGATGATGCCGAGCGTCGGCAGACTGCTGACGACGGCGGGAACGATGCTCCCGACGAGCAGTTTGCGGGTCGATGCGCCTAGCGCCCGGCCGGCCAGAGGCAGCTTGAGCGGCGCGATGACGCCGCTCGTCGCCAGCGTCCCGAGGCACGCGCCGACGGCGCCGTATGCCCTGACGAGCACGATCGAGACCGCGAGGTTGAGCGGGCCTTCGACCATGGACAGCAAGCCGACGGTGCGGACGCGACCGATGCCGACGAGGACCTGCTCGGCCGGGGCGCCCAGCAACACGAACACCTGGGCGATCATCAGCACGACGAGAATGCTCGTGGCACTGTCCGGCGCGCCCTTGCCCAGCCAGAGATCGACGATGTCACCGGCGAAGACCGCGAACACGGCCGCGACCGGGAGTGTCACCTGCAACGTCGCCCGCGTGGCGAGCGCAAGACGGTTCTGCAGCTCCCGTCGGTCGTCCCGCGCCCAGAGCCCGGAGGCCATCGGCATCAGCTGATAGATGACCGGCAGCGTGAGACTCTGCAGGCCGGTCTGAAGTTTCAGCAGGGCTGCGTACGGGCCGGCGGCCGCAGCGCTCCGGACCGACGCGATGACGACGGTGTCCATCCGCTGGCTGATGAAGGTCATGCTCTCGGCGAACATCACGTAGGAGCTCAGGCTGACGAGTCGTCGCCGTTCGGCCCGTGAGCCGAGCCGTGGCCGCAGGGACAGCGCCGGGTCGACCCGCCGGAGAAAGACGAGAGCAAGAACGCCTTGCAGGATGTGCGCGACCGAGAAGGCCACGGCCAGCCCGACGACTCCGCCGCCGACGAACACCGTCAACAGGGCGCCTGCCGAGAAAACGACGGTGTTGATCGAGCTGATCAGGTTCTGTAGGTCGAAGCGCTGGTGGCCCTGCAGCGCCGCGTAGTACGAGCCCAGCGGGAAGTACAGGAGCCGCTCCACCGCCAGCACCGACATGCCGACTGTGAAGTCGTGCGAGAGCGATGCGGGCGCAAGCCCGTCGGCCAGGAACCCGACGGCGACTGCGCTCGCAGCACACGCGATGCCCACGACGCCGAGTGTCGACACGCCCACACCGACGGTCTCGTCCAACTCTCTGCGACGGGAGGCGGCGAGGTATTCCGCCGTCAACTTCGAGATGCCCCGGCCGAACCCGACCTCGACGAGCGTATAAACGGTCGCGAACGTGAGGATCACGCTCCAGGTTCCGAAGCCGCCGGCACCGAGGTGGCGATAGAGGATCGGCGTGATCGCGAGCACCGTGAGCGCGAGCAGCGCCTGGTTCCCGTAGGCGCTGAGCGCGTTACGGACGACGCTCACCCGCTGACCGATCCGCGTACCGCTATCCCGCACGTCTTGCGACCTCCTCGAGCACGACCGTCAGGCGCCGAGCGCCCTGCTCGGCGGTGAAGCAGCTCTCGTAGCGCCTGCGAGCACCCTGGCTCAAACGGTCACGCAGTCCCGGCTCCGCAAGCACTTTTCGCACCGCCGCAATCAAGTCATCGGACGAGCCGTCCGGAACGATGAGACCCGATTGGTCGTGCTCGACGATCTCGGTTGGCCCGCCGACGTCGACGGCGACGACCGGAACGCCGAGTGCGAGCGCCTCGACGACCGCGGCACCGAATCCCTCGTCCGGCGCCGCCGTCACGAACACGTCCATCATCGAGACGTACAGAGCGACGTCGTCGACGTGGCCCGTGAACGTGACTGCGCCGTCGAGACGGAGGTCAGCCGCCAGGTTGCGCAGGTAGGGCTCGTGCTCGGACGCGAAACCGTGGACGTCACCGCCGACGAGCAGCGCGTGGACATCGAGGCCCTGCGCGCGAAGCGCAGCGGTGACCCGAAGCACTCGATCCAAGCGCTTTACGGGCACGAGCCGCCCGACCGCGCCGACGACCGCCGACGAAGCCGGGATGCCGAGTTGATCGCGTAATGCCTGGGTCCTCTGCTCGGGCGGCCGCGGCGGCTCCGGGAGCCCCGGATGGGAGACGACGATGCGGCGCCGTGGCCGGGCGGTCTCGTGCGCACGTGCGACGAACTCGGACGCGCAGACGATCGCGGCCGCTGGGAGGGTCTGCGCCACTCGGTGGACGGCTGCCTGCGGCAGTTCGGTCGCGCACCAGACGCAACGCCGGCGCGCCCCGGCGAGCGCGGAGGCGGGGCCGAGGTAGACCTGAGGTTTCGGGCCCCAACCCAGGACGACATCCGGACGCTCGCGTCGGATGATCGATCGCAGGCGGTGGATCGCACTGGGAGCGCTTCCTCCACGACGCAAGCGCGTGGTGGGAACGATTGCCGTCCGCAGCCCGAGACCCGCCACGTCAGCCTCGAATCCGCCTTCGGCGAGGAAGACCGCCAGCGGTTCGACTCGCTCACGATCGACTGTGCGAAGGAACGAGTAGAGGACGCTCTCGGCGCCCCCGACCCGTTCGGCCCAGGGGGACGCCACGAGCAGCTTCATGTGCTCAATGTAGTGGGCGGACCTGCTCGCGCTGCCCCGCGGCTAGCCGCCGCCGTAGATCGAGATCGGCATCGAGTCCAGCAGGATGTCGTCGGCGGGGTCCGGCAACTCGGACTCGAGCCGTTCCACCAGCTCGACGGCTCTCGGTGCGGCGACGAGCAGGCGCGTGACGACCTCCTCCGTCGACTCGAGCTGCACGAGCTCCTGCTTGAACGGACGGGGGAAGCGCCCGCGCCCGAGGTACCAGCCGTAGAACTTCTTCAGGAAGCCTGACGCGCGCCGCTCGCCGAGCTCGCGAACCGTCTCGCGGATGAACACGATCAGCTCCGCGGCGACCTCTTCGCGCGAAGGCTCGGCCGCCTTCCCGTCGACGATTTCGCCTAGCGCCCAGGGGTTGCCCTGCGCTCCGCGGCCGACCATGACCGCGGCGGCGCCGGTCGTAGCGAGAACGGCCTGCGCCCGTGCGCTCGAGGTGATGTCGCCGGACGCGATCACGGGGACGTCGACGAGCTCCACGAGGTCTGCCGTGAGCGTGTGCTCCGCCTCGCCCGTATACATCTGGCGCGCGGAGCGTGGATGGAGCGTCAGCGTCGCCGCGCCGGCGTCCACCAGTCGCGGGCCGATCTCGAGGCACGTGCGCGACCCGTTCTCGAGCCCGCGGCGCATCTTCACGGAGACCGGTACGTCCGCCGCCTTCGCGACAGCTTCGACGATCGCGCAGGCCCGGTCGGAATCGTCGAGCAATGTCGCGCCGGCGCCCGTCTTGGTCACCTTCCGGACCGGGCAGCCGAAGTTGATGTCGACGATGTCCGCCCCGGCGGCCGCGACCATTCGTGCGGCCTCGCCCATGACTGCCGGTTCCGAGCCGAAGATCTGAATCGCGAGCGGGTGCTCGTCCCGCGCGACCCGCAGGTACCCCAGGGTCCGCTCGTTGCGGTGCTCGAGCCCCGCGCAGCTGACCATCTCCGAGCAGACGAGACCCGCGCCGTAGCGGCGGCCCTGGCGGCGGAAGGCCTGGACGCTCACCCCGGCCATCGGCGCCAGCACCAGGCGGGTTGGGATCCGGACGTCCTGGATCCACCAGGGCTCGCGAAGATCTACCTGCATAGAGCGGGAAATGGTAGCTGCGGACCCTGTTGACGGTCCCCGGCGGGATAGCTACTATTCCCGCCCGCGACGGCGCCTTTAGCGCCGCGTTTTTTCGTAAGAAGGGGACTCACAGTGAAGGAAGTCATCCTCACACCCGAGGGCTACGAGAAGCTGAAGCAGGAGATAGAGGAGCTCTCAACCGTCAAGCGCCGCGAGGTCGCGGAGAGGATCCGCGTTGCCCGGGAGTTCGGGGACATCGCGGAAAACGCCGAATACGACGACGCCAAGAACGAGCAGATGCTGCTCGAGCACCGCATTGCCACGCTCGAGGAGCGGCTGCGCGACGCGCGTGTCATCTCGAAGAAGGACATCGCCAAGGACATCGTCTCCGTCGGCTCGAAGGTGAAGCTGCGGGACGTCGCCGCCAGGGAGACGATCGAGTACCACATCGTCGGCTCTGCGGAGGCCGACCCGGCCGCCAACAAGCTCTCGAACGAGTCGCCCGTCGGCAAGGCCATCATGGGCCACAAGAAGGGCGAGACCGTCGAGGTCTCGGCGCCGCGCGGCACGCTGAGGTTCAAGATCCTCGAGATCAAGGCAGCCTGACACCGGCGCGCTACGCGAGGCGAGCAACGCTCGCCTCGGCGGCGGATGAAGGACCTCAGTGACCGAGACGGTGCTCTGTTACCACGCGGTCTCGCCGACGTGGGAGCACCGTCTCTCGATCACGCCCGACCTGCTGCTGCGGCAGGTGCGACTGCTCGAGCGCTTTCGGCGGGTGCGCGCGAGCTTCGACGATGCGTTTCGCAGCGCGGCCGTGGTCTTCCCGGAGCTCCGGCGAATGGGCATTCCCGTGCAGGTCTTCGTCTGCACCGGCTACGCCCGTGACGGCGCGCCACTGGGCATCTCCGAGCTCGAGGGCGATGATCCGCAGCAGCTCGCGACGTTGACGTGGGACGAGTTGCGCGAGATCGACGTCGGCTCGCACGGCGTGACGCACGCGCATCTGACGCGGCTCTCCGACGAGGAGCTGCGCCGAGAGCTGGTGGAATCGAAACGGCAGATCGAAGACGAGCTCGGCCGGCCCTGTCCTGACTTCGCGTATCCGTACGGCGAGCACGACGAGCGTGTGCGCAGCGCAGTTCGGGCGGCGGGCTACGAGCGCGCCTACGGGCTCACCTCCGACGGCGACGACCAGTACGCGCTGCGCCGCGTCGATCTCTACCGGCGGCACACTCCGTTCAGAGCACTGCTCAGGCTTGCGGGCTTGTAGCTCGCTCGGAAGGGTTGCCAACCGATGTGCGCCAGTCGGGCGCGCAGGCGGAGCCTGCACGCCCTCGATGCGGCGCCGCCGAGGCGGCGCCTAGGCTTTACTCGTGACGCCGAAGCGGTTCCCCGGCACCGTCCCCCTAGCCGATATCCGAGTTCTCGCCGAGCCGCTCGAGAACGGCGCCGAGGCGGACGCCGTCGTGCGCGCTGCCGGCCGCGTCCTCGGCCGGCGGGAGCTGGGCAAGCTCGTCTTCCTCGACCTGGTCGACCGCAGCGGCCGCATCCAGCTGCTGTGCGACACGTCGCGCACCGGTGAGGTCGACGTCGACCTCGGCGACATCGTCGGCCTGACCGGGAAGCCGGCGAAAGCGCGGCGCGGCGAGCCGTCGATCGCCGTCGACGAGCTCGTCCTGCTCGGGAAGATCCGGACGCCGTTGCCCGACACGTTCCACGGTCTCACGGACACGGAAGTGCGCTACCGGCGGCGCTACCTCGACCTGCTGATGAACGAGGACTCGCGCCGCGACGCCATCATCCGCACGCGCATGGTCTCGGCCATCCGCGGCTACCTCGACGGCGAGGGTTTCCTCGAGGTGGAGACGCCGATCCTGCAGCCGCGCTACGGCGGCGCGTTCGCCGAGCCGTTCGCCACGCACTCGCACTACCTCGATGCGGACGTCTACCTGCGCATCGCCGACGAGCTCTACCTGAAGCGACTGATCGTCGGCGGGCTTGAGCGAGTCTACGAGCTGTCGAAGGACTTCCGCAACGAGGGCGTGTCGTACAAGCACTCCCCGGAGTTCACGCAGCTCGAGTGGTACGAGGCGTATGCCGACTACATGGACACGATGGAGCGGACGGAGACACTCGTCGCGCGTGCGGCGGAGAGCGCGATCGGGCGGACGACGGTGACTTTTCGCGGCCACGAGGTCGACCTTGCGCCGCCGTGGCGGCGCGTACGCTTTGTCGACGCACTGGCGGAGGCGGACGCGTGGTCGCGCGATCCCGAGGAGCTGCGCGCGAAGCTCGACGCAGCCGGCGTCGACACCGGGGCGGACAAGACGTGGTCGCAGCTCGTCGACCACGCGTATGCGCACTTCGTCGAGCCGCAGCTGATCCAGCCGGCGTTCGTCTACGACTGGCCGATCGAGACGTCACCTTTCGCGCGCAAGACCGACGAGGACCCGGCGCTCGTCGAGCGCTTCGAGTGCGTCGTCAGCGGAATGGAGTTCGCAAACGCGTTCAGCGAGCTGAACGACAGCGTCGAACAGGCGGAGCGCTTCGAGATGCAGGCCGCCGAGCGTGCCGCGGGAGCGACCGACGCGGAGGAGGGCGACCCGGACTTCGTCGAGGCGATGTCGTACGGGATGCCGCCGACAGGCGGCTGCGGGATCGGGATGGACCGCCTCGCAATGGTGCTCACGGAGCGTGACACCATCCGCGACGTCATCCTGTTCCCCGCGCTGCGCCGGACCGAGTGAGGCGCATCGCGCTCGTCGTCGGCTGCGTGCTGGCCGGGCTCGCCGCCGGCGGGATCTGGACGCTCCTGCAGTCCGACCGCTATCGCGCAGACGCGCGTGTGCTCGTGAAGCCGGCGAACCCAGCCGTTCAGACGCTCGCTGAGAGCAGTCTGATCGCGTCGAACGTCGCCCAGACACTTCGCCTCGCGTCACCGCCGCACATCTCGGCCGAGAGCGG
>DATFTK010000140.1:0-3300 GCA_035262005.1 Gaiellaceae bacterium
GTCCGCAGATCGTGAAGACGAAACAGTTCTCGGTGAAGCCGATGAGCGCCGAGGAAGCGGCGCTGCAGCTCGAGCTGGTCGGGCACGACTTCTTCGTCTTCCGGAGCGACGAGTCCGGTGACGTCAACGTCATCTACCGCCGCCGAGACGGCGGGTATGGGTTGATCGAGCCCCAGGGCTAGATCCTTTCGGGCGTAGTGAGCATCTTCCGCCGCTCGAAGCCGTTGCACGAGCGGCTGGCCGAAGAGGGCGGGCTCGCGGAGGCGTCCGCCGAGCGGCGGCCGGCCTGGACCGGGGCAATCGGCGAGACCGGCATTCACGGCGTCCCGCGCGAGCGCGAGTACGACGCCGTCGTCACGGCCGAGGCGCCGGACGTCGAAGGGGACGCCGTTCGCTTCGTCGGCCTGGGAGACGGGACCCTTGTCGTCGAGGAGGGCGACGGCGAGCTTGCGCCGCTCGCCGATGCGATCGAGCAGGAGGTGAGGCGCCCGTATCGCGCTGTAGCGGTCCGTCGCGGCGAGGCCCAATGGGCCGTGGCGGCGAAGGCAATTCGCGTGCTCGAGCTGCCCGAGCCGGGCGGCGACGAGGTCGAGCTCGCCCTCCACGGCGAGGAGCGGACGCTCGTGGTCGACGGCAATCGCGAGTTCGGGACGCTGCCGGAGCTCGAGGCGCTCGCGGACGGCGATGCCGTGATCCGGGCGTCGCGCCTGGACGCGAACCTCTGGGAGATTCGTGTCGATCCGCTCTAAGCCGGGGAAGCTACCCTAGGCCTATGGCTCAGCAGCTCGGCTCATTCGAGAAGATCCTCCGCGTCGGCGAGGGTCGGCGGATGAAGCGGCTCGCCGACCAGGCGGCCTATATCACCTCGCTCGAACCGGAGTTCCAGGCGCTCTCGGACGAGGAGTTGCGCGGGAAGACCGCCGATTTCCGCGAGCGGCTCGAGAACGGCGAGACGCTGGAGGACCTGCTGTTCGAGGCATTCGCCGCGGTGCGCGAGGCGCGCCTGCGCGAGTCCGACCAGCGCATGTTCGACGTCCAGCTGATGGGCGGGATCGTCCTGCACGAAGGCGACGTCTCCGAGATGAAGACGGGCGAGGGCAAGACGTTCGTCGCGAGCCTTGCGCTCTACCTGAACGCGCTCGCGGACACCGGCGTCCACCTGATCACGGTCAACGACTACCTCGCGCAGCGCGACGCCGAATGGAACCGCGGAGTCTTCGAACGGCTCGGCATGACCGTTGCCCACATCGAGAACATGATGCCGTTCGCGGAACGGAAGGCCGCCTACGACTCCGACATCACGTATGGAACGAACTCGGAGTTCGGGTTCGACTATCTGCGCGACAACATGGCCGTCAGCCTGGACGGCGTCGTCCAACGCAGCCACAGCTACGCGATCGTGGACGAGGTCGACTCGATCCTCATCGACGAGGCGCGGACGCCGCTGATCATCTCCGGCGAGCCGGAGACCGCGGCGCAGATCTACTACGACTTCGCGCGCATCGCCCGCGGGCTGCACGGCGTGCCGCACGACCCGCTGCTGAAGGGCGGCAACCCCGACGCCGACTTCGAGTACGACGAGAAGCACAAGACGATCGCGCCGGGCCAGGCTGCGATCGACGCCGTCGAGCGTGCGCTGCGCATCGACAGCCTCTACGACCCGCGGAACTCGCAGCTCGTCAACCACCTGACCCAGTCCCTGAAGGCGGAAGCGCTCTACAAGCGGGATGTCGACTACGTCATCCAGGACGGCGAGGTGAAGATCGTCGACGAGTTCACCGGCCGCATCATGGAAGGCCGTCGCTGGTCGGAGGGCCTGCACCAGGCGATCGAGGCGAAGGAGGGCGTGAAGATCCAGGAGGAGAACGTCACGCTCGCGACGATCACGCTGCAGAACTACTTCCGCCTCTACGACAAGCTCGCCGGGATGACCGGCACGGCGAAGACGGAGGAGAAGGAGTTCGTCGAGATCTACAACCTGCACGTCGTCGAGATCCCCACGAACGTCCCTGTCGCGCGAGACGACAAGAACGACCTCATCTTCAAGTCGAAGGAGGGGAAGTTCCAGGCGGTCATGCGCGACATCAAGGAGCGCCACGAGAAGGGCCAGCCCGTCCTCGTCGGCACGATCGCGGTCGAGACGTCCGAGTATCTGAGCGAGTTGCTGTCGCGGCAAGGCATCCCGCACAACGTGCTCAATGCGAAAGAGCACGCGCGCGAGGCGGAGATCATCAAGGACGCCGGCCTGAAAGGCGCCGTCACGATCGCGACGAACATGGCCGGCCGCGGCGTCGACATCAAGCTCGGCGACGGCGTGCGCGAGGTGGGCGGCCTCTACGTCCTCGGCACGGAACGCCACGAGGCGCGCCGGATCGACAACCAGCTCCGAGGCCGCTCGGGCCGTCAGGGCGACCCGGGCGAGTCGCGCTTCTACCTGTCGGGCGAGGACGACCTCGTTCGCCTCTTCGCGGGCGACCGCATCAGGAACATCATGAACCGGTTCAAGATCCCGGAGGACCAGCCGATGGAGGCGAAGATCCTCTCGAACCAGATCGAGGGGGCGCAGAAGAAGGTCGAGGAGCAGAACTTCGTCGCGCGCAAGAACGTCCTCAAGTACGACGACGTCATGAACCGGCAGCGCGTCGTGATCTACGAGCAGCGCCGCGCCGTCCTCGAGGGCGACGACATGAAGGAACAGGCGCTGGAGTGGATCGACGAGGTGATCGAGCGGACGGTCGAGCAGTTCACGGCCGACGAGTACGCGGAGGAATGGGATCTCGAAGGTCTCGTCAAGCAGATGGCGCTGCTGTACGACACGGAGGTCACGGTCGACGAGCTGCGGGAGGATCTCAGCGAGATCTCGCGCGAGTCGCTGAGCGACGAGTTCCGCGACGACGCGCGCGACGCCTATGACGCGAAGGAGGAGGAGCTCACACCCGAGCTGATGCGCGAGCTCGAGCGCTACGTGATCCTCCAGGTCGTCGACCAGCGCTGGCGCGAGCACCTCGAGGCGATGGACTATCTGCGCGAGGGTGTGCACCTGCGTGCGATGGCGCAGAAGGACCCGCTCGTCGAGTACCAGCACGAGGGCCACCTGATGTTCCAGGACCTCGGTCTTGCGATCCACGAGGAAGTCGTGCTGACTCTCTTCCACGCGCAGCTCGCGCCCGAGGAGGCCGACGAGCTGCAGCGCGCGCAGGCGTCCAACGGCCGCATGCAGTACGAGCACGAGTCGCTCGCCGGCGCCGACGCGATCGCGGCTGCGGGCGGCAGCGCCATGGCCGGCACGGCCACGATGGC
>DATFTK010000141.1:0-2832 GCA_035262005.1 Gaiellaceae bacterium
GATTCGCCGGGACGCCCGCGCTGAGGATCGTCAGCGTCAGCGGCGTGACGATGGCGCCGCCGACGCCCTGAGCGGCACGCGCGGCGATCAGCGCGCCGGCGGTCGGCGCGAGCGCTGCGGCCGCGGACGAGACGGTGAAGATCGTCAGCCCGACCGCAAGCATCCGGCGGCGGCCGAAGCGGTCGCCCAAAGCTGCGCCGGTGAGCAGGAGCACGGCGAACGTCAGCGTGTACGCGTTCACCGTCCACTCGAGGCTCTCGATCGACGCGTGCAGGTCCTTGCGGATCACCGGCAGCGCCGTGGTGACGACAAGGTTGTCCAGCGTGGCCATGAAGACGGCCGCGGAGGTGATCGCGAACGTCCACATCGTGCGGGTCTTGGCTGACATCAGATCCTCCTTCGGGTCTCTTCGATCGTGCGCGCCGGAGAGCGCCGCGCGGATGCGGCGGGCTTGTCTGTCGAGGTGCGGTTAACCGGCATATTTTTGTGAGTAGTCACTTACTTAGAGGTCAAAAAAAGAGCTCAGACGTCCTTGCGGCAGCCCTCGACGAGGCGCTCCGCCCAGCCGTCGGTCGCGCCCAGCAGGTCCATCGATGCCATGACGTTGAGCAGCATCCCCTTGGCGAAGAAGTGCGAGACGCGCTCGCTCGGGAGCCCGGAGACCCGCTCGACGTACCCGACCAGGTCGCCGTAGCCGCGCCGGACGACCTCTCGGATCTCGGCGTCGTCGCACGCGGCGTACGCCTGCATCTGGTGCCGGAGGTACGTGGGATCGACCGCCAGCCGCTCGTTGTAGGCCTCGCCGATCGCCTGCAGCGCGTCCTCGCCCTTGAGGCCGGCCGACGCCGTGTGCATCAGCTCGAGCGTCGCGCGCATGCAGCGCTCGACCGTGGCGATGAACAGCTTCTTCTTCGTTCCGAAGAGGCGGAAGATGTACGGCTGCGAGATGCCGACCGCATCGGCGATCGCCTGCGTCGAGCCGTCGAGCCCGTGCGCGGCGAACTCGACGAGTGCCGCCTCGAGGATCTCGTCCCGGCGCTCCGTGGCGGACTTACGGGTGGAGACTGCCATGGGTCGATTATTAGCTACTGCTTACTAACTTGTCAAGTCACTTCTGCAGCAGCGCCATCCCCCGCGCCAGCCGCACCGGCTGGCGGCCCCGCTCGCGGGCGAAGCGCGGGAACGCGTCCGTGGAGTTGACGTCGTCCGAGAGGAGCACGCCGCCGGCGCGCAAGAACGGCCAGGCCTCGTTGAACTCGAACCACATGCAGTCGAACGAGTGCTCGCTGTCGTGCATGAACGAGTCGATCGTCCCGAGACGCTCGAACAGGGGCGGCAGCTCCTCCTGCGTACGTCCGAGCACAAGCGTCCAGCGCTCCTTCAGCCGCGTCGGTATCAGCCAGCCGGGCTCGGCGCCCGCCGGGATCCCGGCACGACCCTCGCCCTCGAAGAACGTCCCCGCCTCGTAGTCGCGCCCGACCTCGCGCGGCAGGTCGACGGAGTGCAGGTGACCCTCGCCGTTTCGGTCGAGGGCGAGCAGGGCGAACGCGGTCGAGAAGCCGTTGGCGACGCCGGTCTCGACGGCGACCCGTGGACGTAGGTGCCGGAAGATCGCGTAGAGGTAGCCACCCTCCGCATAGCCGATCGCGCCGAGCGAGTGACCGCTGCCGCCCACCGCCGCCGCGTGCTCGCGACCCTTCTCGAGCAAGTGCTCGCGCAGGGTCGTGGCCTCGAGCTCACGCTCGTAACCGCGCAGAACAGCATCGCCGCCGAGGAAGCCCGCGACCTCGGCCCTGATCCTGCGCGACTCGACCAGCCGCCGCGGATGTCGCACGTTGCGCGCGGTCCGGTACAGCGTTCGTTTCAAGCCGCGCACCATATCGTTGCGCGCGTGGACGTCCACGACGCACGCATCCTGCATTTACCTGTGAATCTCGCCGGCACCGGCTGGGCGCACGTGAACGCCCTGCGGCGCAAGGACGTCGACGCACGGCTGCTGGTCTTCTGGCCGCAGAAGTGGCGTCCCGACGAGTACGACATCAACCTCGACCTGCCCCGGCAGGGGCTCCTGCGTCAGCAGCTGGTGCAGTGGCGCGCGCTCGCGAAGTACCTCCCGCAGACGGATCTCTTCCACTTCTACTTCGGCAAGACACTCGTCCCCAAGTCGCTGAACATGCCGATCCTCAAGGCGGCGCGGAAGAAGTCCGTCATGCATTTCCTCGGCGACGACATTCGCTGGAAGCCGCTCGACCAGCTCGAGTACCGGAAGAAGTTCGACGCCACGATCGTCGGCTCGTACGCGGCGACACGTTGGGTGCCAGATGCGACCGCCGTCGTGCCGCCGGGCCTCGACCTGCGCCTGTACGAGCCGGTGCCGGCGGTCGAGCGCGAGCGGCCGCTCGTCGTGCATGCGCCCTCGGACTTGGAGAAGAAGGGCACGCGCTTCGTCGTCGAGGCGTGCGAGCAGCTCCCGGTCGACCTCGACGTCGTCCACGGGGTCCCGCACGACGAGGCGGTCGAGCGCTTCAAGCGCGCCGACATCGTCGTCGACCAGCTCCACTACCTCTGGCACGGGGTCTTCGCGATCGAGGCGATGGCCTACGGCAAGCCGGTCGTCACACACCTCGATGCGGATGCGGTGCGCCAGACCGAGGAGGCGTTCGGCCTCGAGGTGCCGATCGTTCCCGCGTCGACGGACGACCTCGTGGAGAAGCTCCGCCCCCTCGTCGAGTCGTTCGAGCTCCGGAAGCGCCTCGGGGAGGACGGCCGCGCGTACGTCGAACAGGTCCACGACCTGGACAAGGTCGCCGACCGGTTCATCGAGCTCTACGC
>DATFTK010000142.1:0-6798 GCA_035262005.1 Gaiellaceae bacterium
GTAGATCTCCGTGATCTTCGCGTCGCGGTAATAGCGCTCGACCGGGAACTCCTTCGTGTATCCGTACCCGCCGAGCACCTGGATCGCTTCGGCCGTCTGGCGGCGCGCCAGCTCCGACGCGAAGAGCTTCGCCTTCGCTCCCTCCTCGGTGTGAGGACGACCCTGCTGCTTCAGCCAGGCGGCCCGGTAGGTGAGCAGCCGCGCCGCGTCGAGCTCCATCGACATGTTCGCGAGCTTGTACTGGATCGCCTCGAAGTCGCCGATTCGCTGCCCGAACGCACGCCGCTCGACCGCGTAGTCGCGGGCGACCTCGTACGCGGCCTGCGTGATCCCGAGCGCCTGCGCAGCGATCCCGATCCGGCCGCCGTCGAGCGTCGTCATCGCGACACGGAAACCGCGGTTCTCCTCGTGCAGCAACCGGTCGCGCTCGACGTGCGCGCCCTCGACGACGATGTCGTTCGTCACCGAGGAGTTCAGCCCCAGCTTCTCCTCGTCGCGCGTCACGCGCACGTGCTCCGCGTCGAGGATGAACGCGCTGACACCGCGCGCTCCGGCCGTGCTCTGGTCGGTGCGCGCGAACAGCAGGAACGTCCCCGAGTAGCGGCCGTTGGTGATCCACTGCTTCGCACCGGTGATCGTCCAGCCGTCACCGTCAGGCTCGGCCTTCGTGCGCAGCGCACCGGCGTCGGAGCCGGCCTCCGGCTCGGTCAGCGCAAACGCGCCGAGATGCTCGCCGCGCGCGAGCGCCGGCACGAAGCGCGACTTCTGCTCGTCGGTCCCGTACGCGAGGATCGGAAGCGTGACCGCGCTCGTGTGCACCGCGACGGTCACGCCGACGCCTGCGTCCGCGCGGGAGAGCTCCTCCAGCACGAGGATGTACGAGAGGAAGTCGACCCCGGCGCCGCCATACTCCTCCGGCACGCAGGCTCCCATCAGCCCGAGCTCCGCGAGCTTGCCGAAGAGCTCGCGGGGGAAGTGGTGGTCGCGGTCCCACTGCGCCGCGTGCGGGTCGATCTCCGCTTTGGCGAACTCGCGGGCGAGCGCCTGGATCTCTTTCTGGTCCTGAGTGAGGTCGAAGTCCACTCGGGACGAAGGGTAGTTCAGGCGGCCGCGAGCTCCCGGCGGATCGTTCTCAGCGCGTCCTCTGCCTGGACGAACGCGTCCACGACGTCCGGGTCGAACTGGCGCTTCCGCTGGGCCAGAATCTCGGTTCGGGCCGTCCGCCAGCTCAGGGCACGCCGGTAAGGGCGGTGGCTCGTCATCGCGTCGAGCGCGTCCGCCACCGCGAAGACCCGGGCGCCGAGCGGAATCTCCTCGGCACGCAGCCCGTCGGGATACCCATGGCCGTCCCAGCGCTCGTGATGCGAGCGGACGATCTTCAGGCCCTCGCCCTGGAGGAAGGCGACGCCCGAGAGCATCGCCTCGCCCAGGACCGTGTGCGTCTGCATCCGGCGGCGTTCGGCCACGCTCAGCGGGCCGGGCTTCCTCAGGATCCCGTCCGGGATCCCGATCTTGCCGACGTCGTGCAGGAGGAACCCGTACGGCGTGCTCGGGTCATGGACGACTGCCTTTCCCCCGACGACGCGCGCCAGCGCCGTCGCGTAGCTCTCGACGCGCTGCGAATGCGCGCGCGTGCCGGTGTCCTTCGACTCGAGCGCGCTTGCGAGCGCGGAGACCGTCTCCATGTAGGCGCTCTGGAGCAGCTCCCGTTGCCCACGCTCGAGCTCGAGCATGTGGCGCAGGTCGCGCGCGTACAGGAGCAGCGCCTCGTCCGGGCCTGCATTGCGCTTCGTCGCGGCGCGGAACGGCACGCCGTAGAGCCCGCCTGCGAGGCGCTCGGCGACGGCGAGCAGTTCGAGCGGGCTGAACGGCTTGCGGACGAACGCGTCTGCTCCGACACGCTGTGCCGCCGCGTTCGTACCGCCGGTCGAGCCGGTCAGAAGAATCACCGGGATGCTCTTCGTCGCGGGCTCGGCCTTCAGCTCCTCGCACAGCTCGAGCCCCGTCGTCCCCGGCATGTTCACGTCGAGCACGATCACGTCCGGGCGTGCCGCGCGGATGCGGCGACGCGCGCTCTCGGCGCGGTCGGCTTCGACCACGTCGACGTCCGCGACTTCGAACGTCGTGCGGAGCAACGTCCTCAACGCGGGATCGTCATCGACAAGCAGGATCCGCAAGCTGCGAGACCTCCCTAGTTCCCGTTACCGCTTTTTCGGCAGCGGCTGCGCTTGACTTGAGTCACCTCTGAAGGAGACCCGCGCGGATGCGAAAACCTGCGAGCTCCGCGCGTTTACGCGTTGTTATCCGTATTCGTAGAATCCCGAACCGGACTTCCGGCCCAGGCGGCCCGCCACGACCAGCTCGCGGAGAAGCGGGCACGGCGCGTAGCGGTCGTCTCCGAGGCCCTCTTGCAGGACCTCCATGATCGCCACGCAGGTGTCGAGGCCGATCAGGTCTGCAAGCGCAAGCGGGCCGAGCGGATGCGCGAACCCGAGCTTCGCGATCGTGTCGATCGCCTCGGCTTCGGCGACGCCGTCGTGAAGCGCCCACACCGCCTCGTTGATGAACGGCATCAGGATCCGGTTCGAGGCGAAGCCCGGGAAGTCGTTCGCGACGGCCGGCGTCTTGCCGAGCTCGCGTGCGAGGTCGGTGACCCGCTCGGCGGTGTCGTCGGACGTGTCGCGGCCGCGGATGACCTCCACGAGCTGCAGCACCGGCACCGGGTTGAAGAAGTGCATGCCGATGACCTTGTCGGGCCGGTCGGTGGCTGCCGCCAGGGTGGCGATCGGGATCGACGAGGTGTTCGACGCAAGGACCGCGGCCGGCGGCAGCTCCTCGTCGGCGCGGTGGAAAAGCTGCTCCTTCGTGTCGCTGTCCTCCACGACTGCCTCGAGCATCAGCGCCGCGGGGACGAGGTCGTCGACGACCGTGATGCGGCGGAGGACCTCGCCGGCCGACGGCCCGCCCTTCTCCTCGAGCTTCGCCAGGCTCCTGCGCATGGTCTCGAGCGTGCGGTCGGTCGCACCCGGCTGCGCGTCATAGAGCGACACGTGGCGGCCCGACGCGGCGACCACCTGCGCAATCCCGCCGCCCATCTGCCCCGCGCCGACGACGAGAACGTGCTCGAAGTCCATCGGGCTGAGCTTAAAGCGAGCGGCTGAGGTCAGACCCCTGCGGGGTCAGACCCCTTTACCGGCTTGACATCCGCCCGCAGCAACGACCCAAGGTGGGACTTCTGCGCGTCGCGCTGCGAAGCACCGCGACGCGCACTGCCACTCACGCCCGGCCCGTAGTCCAAACGCAATGCGCGTGACGGCGCGACCACGCTCGCGCCGTCAGGCGCCGTCCAGCTTGATCGAGGTCGCTAGACCTCGATCAAGAGCGCGTCGCCTTGGCCGCCGCCCGAGCAGATGGCGGCGAGGCCGAGGCCGCCGCCGTTGCGGCGGAGCTCGTAGATCATCGTCGACAGGATCCGCCCTCCCGACGCACCGATGGGATGCCCCAGAGCGACGGCGCCGCCGTTGACGTTCACCTTCTCAGGATCGGCGTCGAGCATCTTCGCGGAGTTGAGCACGACCGACGAGAACGCCTCGTTCAGCTCGACCCGCTCGACGTCGTCGATCTTCTTGCCTGCCTTGGCCAGCGCCTTCTCCCCCGCCTTCGCCGGCGTGCGTGCAAGGTAGGCGAAGTCGTCGGCGACGTAAGCCTGCGACACGATCGTCGCGAGCACCTCGAGGCCGCGGTTGCGTGCGAACTCCTCGCTCGTGACGACCAGCGCCGAGGCTCCGTCGTTCACGCCCGGCGCATTGCCCGCGGTCGTGGTCCCCTCCGGGTCGAAGACCGGCTTCAGCGCCGCGAGCCGCTCGTACGACGTTTCGCGCCGCGGCCCCTCGTCGACGGCGAAGGCTCTGACCGGGACGATCTCGTCGCGGAACTTCCCCTCGTCGATCGCCTTGACCGCGCGCTCGTGCGAGCGCAGCGCCCAGCGGTCCTGGTCTTCGCGTGCGATCCCGAGCTCACGGGACACGAACGACGCCTGCTCGACCATGTGCCGGTTGTCGAACGTCGAGGTGAGCCCGTCGTGGATCATCAGGTCGATCACCGTCCCGTCGCCGAGCCGGTAGCCGAAGCGCGCCTTCTTCAGAGCGTACGGCGCGTTGGACATCGACTCCATCCCGCCGGCGACGACGACCTGGTGATCGCCGGCGCGGATCATCTGGTCGGCGATCTCGACCGCGCGGATCGACGACGCGCAAACCTTGTTGACCGTGTCGGAGCCGACCTCGATCGGCAGCCCGGCGCCGATCGACGCCTGGCGCGACGGCGCCTGCCCGGCGCCGGCCTGCAGCACCTGCCCCATGATCACGTACTCGACCTCGTCGTTCTCGACGCCGGCGCGGTCGAGCGCCTCGCGGATCACGATCGAGCCCAGTTCGGTCGCCGGCTTGTCCGCCAACGACCCGCCGAGCTTGCCGAACGGCGTCCGGACGGCGGAGACGATCACGGAGCGGCTCATGCGCTTGACGGTACCAACCCCGATCCGTACTCTGAGACGACCGATGACTCCTGCCACTCGCACCTTCTGGGCCTGGCGCTGCGAGCGGGGCGGGAGCCTGCGCCGGCGCTGAGCTAGGCCAGAGACAACCCGTTCCGCTCTCTCGTGACCTTCCGACTGGAAGGTCTTTTTGCGTCCCCGCCTACTCCGAGGAGTCGTCTTGACCATCGCACCCGACATCGCAACCGACCTCGTCACACCGCTCGGCGCCTACCTGCGGCTGCGCCGCGAGGGCCGCGCCGCGTTTCTGCTCGAATCCGTCGAGCGCGGACGCCTCGGGCGCCATTCGCTTGTCGGCTGCGGCTCACACCTCTGCTACCTCGCCGAGGCGGAAGCCTGTGGCGAGCCGGTCGTCGGCTACCTCGCCTACGACTACGCCGCGCGCCTCGAGCCGACGGTGGAACTGCCCGCGGAGAGCACCGGACTACCGGAGAGCCGCTTCCTCGTCGCCGACATCCTCATCCGCTTCGACCACGTCCTCAACACGGCCGAGGTGATTCGCGGGGATCCGGACGACGTCGCTCGCCTGTTCGCGCGCCCCGCCCCGCGACTCCCAGCCGGCAACGGGCGCCGCGGCTTCGCGAAGAGAACGCCGGACCGCGCCGACTACGAGGACTCCGTCCGCGCGGCGCAGGAGCACATCCGCGCCGGCGACGCATTCCAGATCGTCCTCTCGCAGCGAGCGACGCGCCCGACCTCCGCGTCGGCGCTCGACCTCTACCGTGCCCTGCGGCGCGTCAACCCGTCCCCGTACCTGTTCTTGCTCGAGCTCGACGGTCTCGCGCTGGTCGGCTCCTCGCCCGAGACGCTCGTCAAGTGCGAGGGGCACAGTGCGAGCCTGAACCCGATCGCCGGCACGACCGAGCGCGGCCCCGGTGACGCCGAGCGCCTGCTCGCATCGGAGAAGGACCGGGCGGAGCACGTGATGCTCGTCGACCTGGGACGGAACGATCTCTCGCGCGTCTGCGTCCCGGGAAGCGTCGACGTCACGCGCTTCCTCGAAGTCGAGCGCTACTCGCACGTCACGCACCTCGTCTCGCAGGTGAGCGGCGTGCTCCACGACGGCGTCGGGCCATTCGACCTGCTCCGCGCCTGCTTCCCCGCCGGGACCGTCTCCGGCGCGCCGAAGGTACGTGCGATGCAGATCATCTCGGAGCTCGAGCGGCGCCGGCGCGGGCCGTACGCGGGCGCCGTCGGCTACGCACTCCCGGACGAGCAGACGCTCGACACGTGCATCGCGATCCGGACGATCGTGCTCCGCGACGGCGTCGCGCACCTGCAGGCGGGCGCCGGCGTCGTCGCCGATTCCAACCCGGCAGCCGAGCACGAGGAATGCCTGCGCAAGCTCGCGGCGGTGGAGGCGGCGATCGACCTCGCGGAGGCCGAGCAGCGGTGATCCTGCTGGTCGACAACTACGACTCGTTCACGCACAACCTCGCCCACCTCCTCGGCGAGCTCGGTGCGGACGTCGTCGTGCGGCGCAACGACGCGCCCGACCTCGAGCGGCTGCGGCCGGAACGGCTCGTCGTGTCACCTGGTCCCGGCCGTCCGCCGGACCGGGTCGTCGCGCTGGTGCGAAGCGCCCGTGTCCCGACGCTGGGGGTCTGCCTCGGCCATCAGGCGATCATCGAGGCCTTCGGCGGCGAAATCGGCCCTGCCCGCGAGCTCGTGCACGGGAAGTCCTGTGTCGTCCACCACGACGGCCGTGGCCTCTTCGCGGGACTGCCAGACGAACTGGAGGTCGGTCGCTATCACTCGCTCGCGGCCGCCACGATCCCCGCCGCGCTCGAGGTCTCGGCGACGAGCGAGGACGGCGAGGTGATGGCGGTGCGCCACCGCGAGCTGCCGATCGACGGCGTCCAGTTCCACCCCGAGTCGGTGCTCACCCCGCGCGGACGCGAGCTCGCGCGAAACTTCCTGGCAGCATGATTCAGCAGGCACTGCAGCACGTCCTCGACGGCCGCGACCTGTCGCGCCACGAGACGCGCGAGGTGATGGGCGAGATCATGGCCGGCGAGGCAACGCCGGCACAGATCGGCGGCTTCCTCGTCGCGCTCCGCGCCAAGGGCGAGACGGCCGACGAGATCGCCGGCTGCGCCGAAGCGATGCGCGCGCACGTGCTCAGCGTGCGACCCGAGCGCGACGACCTCGTCGACACCGCCGGCACGGGCGGCGACGGCGCGCGGACGATCAACATCTCGACCGCGGCAGCGCTCGTCGCGGCAGCCGCCGGGGCGGCGGTG
>DATFTK010000143.1:0-7154 GCA_035262005.1 Gaiellaceae bacterium
TTGACGGTAGCAACGGCGAAGCAGAGCCGTTCTGCCACAGGTAAGACGCCGTTACGAGCGGCGATTCACGCGCTCTCGCGAACGCGCGAGTCGACGAGCACGGCGTAAACGTTGATCGGCTCCGCCTTCCCCTTCATCAGCACCTCGCCCTGTGGCTCGAGGGCGATGCCGTCGTCGAGGCCGCGTCTCGTCTCCTCGTCGATGAGGATCGGCCGGTCGACGACCTTGGTGTGCGACTCGAGGCGGGCGGCGACGTTGACGGTGTCGCCCACGCAGGTGTAGGTCGCCCGGTGGAGGGTCCCCGTGTAGCCGGCGATGACGCGGCCCGAGGCGATCCCGACACCGATCTGGATCTGCATCTTGTCCCGCGCCGCCTGTTCCTCGTTGAAGAGGCGGATCAAGTCGATCATCTGGCGCGCAGCGAGCACCGCCGCCCGGCGATGGTCTTCCCGCGGCATGGGAGCCCCGAAGATCGCCATCAGGCCGTCGCCGACCATCTGGTTCACGATCCCGCCCTCACCGCTGATCGCGTCCATCATCAGCGTGTAGTAGTCGTTCAGCAGCTCGATCGTCTCCGTCGGCTCCCGCCCCTCCGCGATCGTCGTGAAGGAGCGGATGTCGCAGAACATCGCCGAAGCGTCGACGTACTTGCCGCCGAGCGAGAACCCCGACGTGAGCAGGTCCTGCGCCACCTCCTTGGTGGCGAACTTGCTGATCAGCTCGCGCTGCTGGTCGCGCAGGCGCTTCTTCTCGAGGCTCGCGTTGATTCGTGCGTTGAGCAACACCGGGTTGACCGGCTTCGTCAGGTAGTCCTCGGCGCCCATCTCGAGGCAGCGCACGACGCTGTCCAGCTCGTCGAGCGCCGAGGTCACGATCACCGGGATGTCGCGGAGATGTGGGTCGTGCTGCAGCTCCTCCAGGACGCCGTAGCCGTCGAGCTCGGGCATCAAGACGTCGAGCAGCATCAGCTCGAAGCGTTCGCCTCGTAGGAGGTCGAGCGCTTCGGCGCCGTGCTCGGCGAAGGCGACGCTGTGCCCCTCGTGCTCCAGCCCGCGGGCGAGCAGGAGCCGGTTGACCCGGTTGTCGTCGGCGATGAGGATCGTGCCGGCGGCCGAAATGGGCGCGCTCACGCAGGTGATTCCGAGCGAAGGGTCGAGAGAGCTTCCGCCAGCGGCCGGTACTCCTGCTCGATCCGGTCGACGAGCTGCGCGGCGCCGTCGAGCTCGCCGGCCTTGGCGCGCTGCTCGAGGGTGCGGCAGAGCTCCGCGAACTGCTCGGCGCCGAGCGTCGCGCCGTTCGACTTCAGCGTGTGCGCCGCGCGCCGCAGCTCCTCGGCGCTCCGCTCGTCCAGCGAGCGGCGGAGCGTCGCCATCAGCTCCGGCGCATCGGCGAGGAACGCGTCGATCACCTCGGCGAGAAAGTCGTCGCCGCCGAGGTCTCGCAGATTCTTGAGCGCGCCGTCGTCGAGGCTGACGTATGCGACCGCGGCCGAGGCGCCGTCGCCGTTGACGAGCGGCCTCGCGCGCTTGAGCGCGGCGACGAGCTCCTCGGCGCGAATCGGCTTCGCGACGTAGTCGTTCATGCCGGCCGCGAAGCACGCCTCCCGATCCTCGGGAAGCGCGTTCGCCGTCATCGCGATGATGTGCGGACGCGTTTCAGCCGGCCAGCGCTCGCAGATCTGCCGCGTCGCGTCCAGGCCGTCGAGCTCGGGCATCTGCACGTCCATCAGGACGACGTCGTAGCGCTGCCGCTCGAGTGCTTCGATCGCCTCGAGGCCGTTCGTCGCGACATCCGCGCGGTAGCCGAGACGCTCGAGGAGGCGAAGCGCGACCTTCTGGTTCATGGCGTTGTCCTCCGCGAGCAGGATCCGCAGCGCCGACCTGGCTCGTTTTCCGTCTGTCACCGACTCGACCTCCTCCTCCCCGGCCCTGCCTGCGGTGAGCAGCTGCAGGAGCGTGTTGTAGAGCTGAGATGCCTTGAGCGGCTTCGCGAGCTGGGCCGAGAACACGCCCTCCGGCTGCAGCTGGGGCATTCGGCCGAGGGAGGTCAGGAGCAGCAGCGGCAGCTCGGACTCGCTCCGCTGCTCCCGGATCGCCCGCGCGAGGGCGACCCCGTCCATCTCCGGCATCATCATGTCGAGCACCGCGACGTCGAACGGCTCGCCCTGCGCGATCAGCTCGAGTGCGGCGGCCGGCTGCTCCACGGCGACCGGCTCCATCTCCCAGGAGCGCGCGTGCCGCGTGACGATCTCGCGATTCGTTGCGTTGTCGTCGACGATGAGGATCCGCTTGCCGGCGAGGTGCGGGAGACCGTCGTCGAACACGAACTTCGTGGGCACGTCGGCCCCTTTGACCGGAAGCGAGATTCGGAAGGTCGATCCCTTCTTCAGTTCGCTCTCGACGGCGATCGTGCCGCCCATCAGCTCGACGAGGCGCTTCGAGATGGCGAGCCCGAGCCCGGTGCCCCCGAAGCGGCGGGTCGTCGACGCATCCACCTGGCTGAACGACGTGAAGAGCCGATCCATCCGGTCGGGTGGGATCCCGATCCCGGTGTCTCGGACGGCGAGCTCGACCCGATACGAGCCGGCGCCGATTTCTTCGGCGTCCACGAGCACCACCACCTCTCCCTCGTCCGTGAACTTGACCGCGTTCGAGAGGAGGTTCAGGAGCACCTGTCGCATGCGCGCTTCGTCGCCGACGATGCCGACGGGAGCGGCCTCGTCGATCAGGCAGCCGAGCTCGAGCTCCTTCTCCCACGCGCGCGGCGCGACGATGTCCAGCGCTCCCTCCACACAGTCGCGCAGGCTGAACGGCTCGTGCTCCAGATCGAGCTTGCCGGCTTCGATCTTCGAGTAGTCGAGGATGTCGTCGATCACGTGCAGCAGCGCGTCGCCGCTCGAGTGGACGACCTCGGCGAACTCGCGCTGCTCGCCGGTCAGATCGGTCCCGAGCAGGAGATCCGTCATGCCGATCACCGCGTTCATCGGCGTCCTGATCTCGTGACTCATCGTGGCAAGGAAGGCGCTCTTCGCCTGCGTCGCGGCCTCGGCCTCCTGGCGGGCCCGCTGGAGCTCGGTGATGTCGTGGTAGATGGCGTAGAAGCCGACGTGCTCCCCGTCGAAGCGCAGCGGTACGAGCTCCATCTCGACGTCCAAGAGCGCGCCGTCCTTGCGCGCTCGGCGCGTGATGCGATGAGTTCGAACCTGTTCGAGCGCCTCCGTCGTGACGTCGCGGCTCTCGCTTCGGTAATCCTCCGGGACGACGAGCGCGTCGATCGTGCGGCCGGCTGCTTCGTCGCTGGTGTAGCCGAAGAGCGCCGCGGCGGCGGGGTTCCACCCGGTCACGCGCTCGTCGGCGTCCATGACGACGATGGCGGCCGGGCTGATCTCGACGAGGGACTCGAAGTACTGCTTCTGGCGAGCTATCTCGGCAAACAGGCGGGCGTTCTGGATGGCAACCCCGACGTTGGCCGCGATCGTCGCGAGCAAGCGGACGTCGGCCTCGCCGAAGCGGCCTTCCTCGTCGATGCTCTGGACGCTGATCACGCCGATCGCCCTACTGCCGATGAGGATCGGCACTCCGAGGTAGGAGAGGGAGGGCGTCCCGACGGTCTCCTGTCCCTCGAGCTGCTCTCTCCGGTTCTGCAGGAGCGGCTCGCGTGTGCGGAGGATCTCCGACGTGAGGCCCTCGCCGTATGCCATCGGCGGTTCGGCCCGCCGCTCGCCGGCCTCGTAGTAGTAGGCGAACTGGATCTGGTCGCCGCCTTCGTCGCGCAGCGCCACGTAGGCGATGTCCGCCTCGAAGGTCTGGCGCACCTGCTCGCCGACGAGATCGATCAGCGCGTCGAGGTCGAGCTGCGACGACAACGCTTGGCCGACGCTGTTCACGGTTGCGAGCTCGGCGACGCGCTGGCGCGTCTCCTGCACGAGGCGCGCATTCTCGAGCGCGACGGTCAGGCTGCCGGCCAGCGTCGTCAGGAGCCGCTGGTCGTCCCCGTCGAACGCATGCTCGCGATCGATGTTCTGAAGCGAGATCACGCCCGCCGCCTTGCCGCCCGCGACGAGCGGGACGAACAGGACCGACTTCGGCATGTCGCCGGCAACGATGCTGCTCCCGTAGCGATCCGATTCGACGTCGACGTTCTCGACGATCAGCAACGGCTGGCGCGCCTCCAGCACGTGCTTCGCGAAGCCGGCCAGCGGCCGCGCCTCCGCCTGCAGCCGCTCACCCCGCTCGATCAGGTACGGGTAGTGCACGAGCCCGTCGTCGACCGTGGCGATCGAGACCACCTGGGCGTCGAAGACGTCTCGGATGCGATCGCCGACCGCGTCGTAGATCGCGTGCGGGTCGAGCTCGCCCGCGATCGCCTCCTGCACGCCGTTGATGAGCGCCAGCTCGGCGTTCCGCTGCCGCGTCTCGTGGACGAGCCGCGCGTTCTCGAGCGCGACGCTGAGGCTACCGGCCAGCGTCTCCAGCAACTGTTGGTCCGACTCGCCGAACGCGTGCTCGCGATCGGCGTTCTGGAGTGAGATCACACCCGCGGCCGCGCCGCCCGTGATGAGCGGGACGAACAGCGCCGACTTCGTGTCCTCGCCGGCAAGCGTCGGACTCCCGTGGCGTTCGGCCTCGGCGTCCATGTTCTCGGTGATCAGTAGCGGCTCCCGTGTCTCCAGCACGTGCTTGGAGAAGCCGCTGGGCAAACCGGGTTCCACCTCCAGCCGCTCGCCGCGTTCGATGATGTACCGGTGATGCATGAGCCCGGTCGGCTCGTCGAGCGTCGCGATCGAGACCACTTGCGCATCGAAGATCCCCTGGATCCTGTCGCCGACCGCGTCGTAGATCGCTTGCGGCTCGAGCTCTCCCGCGATTGCGTCCTGCACGCCGTTGATCAGTGCGAGCTCGGCGTTCCGCTGCCGCGTCTCGTGCACGAGCCGCGCGTTCTCGAGCGCCACACTGAGGCTGCTCGCCAGCGTCTCGAGCAACTGCTGGTCGGACTGGCTGAAGGCGTGCTCGCGGTCGACGTTCTGCAACGAGATCACGCCCAGAGCCTTGCCGCCGGCGACGAGCGGAACGAACAGGACCGACTTCGGTCGTTCTCCAGCCAGAATCGTGCTCCCATATCGCTCGGACTCGACGTCGAGGTTCTCGGCGATCAGCAGCGGCTGGCGTGTCTCCAGCACGTGCTTCGAGAAGCCGCTCGGAACCCACGGTTCCGCTTCCAGCCGCTCGCCGCGTTCGAGGATGTACGGGTCGTGCAAGAGGCCTGTCGTCTCGTCGAGCATCGAGATCTGCAACGCCTGTGCGTCGAAGACGTCCCGGATCCTGTCGCCGACGACGTCGTAGATCGCCTGCGGCTCGAGCTCGCCCGCGATCGCCTCCTGCACGCTGTTGATCAGCGCCAGCTCGGCGTTCCGCTGCCGCGTCTCGTGCAGCAGACGCGCGTTCTCGAGCGCGACGCTGAGGCTGCCGGCGAGCGTCGTCAGGAGGCGGACGTCGTTGTCGGAGAAGGCGTTCGTCCGGTCGAGGTTCTGGAGGGAAATACGGCCACGGACCTCGTCCCCCGAGATCAACGGCGCGAACAGCACGGAGAGGGCCGGCTCGCCCTGCACCACGGTGGACGTTTGCCCTTGCTCGCGGTCCCGGGCCGGGACGTCGTTGACGAGGACCGGTCCCTTCGTCTCGAGGAGCTCACGGACGGAGGACGACCCCTCGAGCTGCACCGGGTGGTCGGGGAACCGGACACCGCGTTCGATCGCGTACGGGAAGCGGACCAGGCCGGCGGCGAAGTCGAACATACCGATGTCGACGACCTGCGCGTCGAAGATCTCCTGGATCTTGTCGCCGACCACGTCGTAGATCGCCTGCATCTCGAGCTCGCCCGCGAGCGCGTCCTGCACGCTGTTGATCAGCGCCAGTTCGGCGTTCCGCTGCCGGGTCTCGTGGACTAGCCGCGCGTTCTCGAGTGCGACGCTGAGGCTGCCGGCGAGTGTCGTCAGGAGGCGGACGTCGTTGTCGGAGAAGGCGTTCGTCCGGTCGAGGTTCTGGAGGGAAATACGGCCGCGAACCTCGTCTCCTGCAATCAGCGGAGCAGCTAGAAGCGAGAGCGCGGGCTCGCCTTGTGCGACGGGGTACGCTTCGCCTTGTTCTCGCTCATAGGCGGGCACGTCGTTGACCAGGCACGGAGCCTTGGTCTCGAGGATCCCACGGTTCATGGGTGAGAGGTCAATGGCCGTCGGCTCGTCGGGGAAGCGGACGCCTCTCTCGATCGTGTACGGGTAACGCGCCAGCCCGGCAGCGAAATCGAACATGCCGATGTCGACGACCTGCGCGTCGAAGATCTCCTGGATCTTGTCGCCGACAACGTCGTAGATCGCCTGCATCTCGAGCTCGCCGGCGAGAGCCGACTGGACGCTGTTGATCAGCGCCAGCTCGGCGTTCCGCTGCCGCGTCTCCTCGATTGCCCGCGCGCGGGAGAGCGCAGCACCGATGTGCTGGCCGACGAACGCGAGCAGGTCTCTTTCCTGCTCGGTGTACCGGACGTCTTTCGTATACGACTGGACGGCGAGGACGCCGACCGTCCGCCGCTCCGCCTTGAGGGGGACGCCGAGCCAGGTGTTGTCGTCGGTGAGGATCCCGACCAGCTCGACCTCGCCCTGATCGATCAGCTCTTGCATCCCATCGTGCGTCAGGAGATGCGGCCGGCCCGTGCGAAGCACGTACGCCGTCAACCCCCTCGCTTCGCCCTCACCGAATGCGTCCCAACGGTTCGGATCGGGGACGGCGTCGTCGACCTCGTCGACGTAGTACGGCCAGCGTATGAGCTCGCGCTCCTCGTCGTAGAGCGCGATGAAGAAGTTGCTCGCGTGCATGAGCTCGGCCACGACCGCGTGAACGGAGCGGTAGAAGTCCTGCATGTCTTCGGCGGCGCTCGCGAGCTCGGCGATCCGGTACAGGGCGTCCTGCACCTTGGCTGCGTACGCGCCCTCGCCTTCGACGGCCTCGAGCTCGGCCAGACGGCGGCGCGCCTCGGCGAGCTCCGACGAGGGGTCGGCCAAGGGATTCATGCCGCGTTGATTCCGATGCCGCGCATGACGATGAGTATGTCCCGCAGTCGAGAAGTCGTCTAGACGCGCTCGGGCCAACCCGGCCGTTGGG
>DATFTK010000144.1:0-7754 GCA_035262005.1 Gaiellaceae bacterium
CCGGGCCGCTGTTCGACGCGGCCATGCTCGCGGCGCTCGACCGCACCGACACGCTGCTGCTGGTCTGCAACCCGGAGGTGACGTCGCTGAAGAACGTCCGGATCGGGCTCGAGACGATCGAGCGGCTGGTTTTCCGCAGGAGCGTGTGTCGATCGTCGCCAATCGCATCGGCGCGGCGGGCGCGGTGACGCGCGCCGAGATCGAGGATGCCCTCGAGCGCGAGATCGCGTTCGAGCTTCCCGACGACGCCGCCGTCCCTGAGGCCGTCAATCGCGCGACGCCGGCGATGATCTCCGATCCAGGCAGTCGCTTTGCACGTGCTGTCTCGGCAGTCGCGAAGTCCGTCTTCGCCGGCGTGCCGAGCGAGACGGCGTCGGCGCCGAAGTCCGCGCGTCGATCGCTCCTGGGAGGCCGGCGATGAGCGCGCTCGACGGCAACGGCTTCTCGACGGCAACGGACGCCTCCGTCCTGGCCGAGCGGCTTCACCTCGACTCGGGCACGCTCAAGGCCCGGGCCCGAGACCCGCACGCTGAGCTGAAGACGAAGATCCACCGCGCGTGCATCGCCCGGCTCGGGGCTGCGTTCCTGAACCTCGACGGCTCCGAGGATCTGGCGCCGCGCGTCCGGCAGCTCGTGACGGAGCAGCTGGCCGCCGAGGACACCCCGTTCAGTCCGAGTGAGCGTGCTCGCCTCGAGCGGCAGATCGCCGACGACATTCTCGGCTACGGCCCGCTCGAGCCGTTCCTGCGGGACCCGGGCGTCACCGAGATCATGGTGAACGGCTACGACCAGCTGTACATCGAGCGCGCGGGCAAGATCGAAGAGACGGAGGCCGCCTTCCTCGACGATGCGCACCTGCTGCGCATCATCGACCGGATCGTCTCGCAGGTCGGCCGCCGGATCGACGAGGCGTCGCCGATGGTCGACGCCCGCCTGCCGGACGGGAGCCGTGTGAATGCGATCATCCCGCCGCTTGCGCTGCGCGGGCCGTCGCTGACGATCCGGAAGTTCGCCGGCAACGCCCTGTCGCTCGACGACCTGATCGGCCTCGGGACACTGTCGCCGGAGGCGGCCGAATTCCTCTCGCAGTGCGTGCGCGGGAAGCTGAACATCCTCATCTCCGGCGGCACTGGCACCGGCAAGACGACGCTGCTGAACGCGGTCTCTGCATTCGTGCCCACCGCCGAGCGGATCGTGACCGTGGAGGACGCGGCGGAGCTGCGCCTGCTGCAGCGCCACGTCGTCTCACTCGAGTCGCGGCCCGCGAACATCGAAGGTGAGGGCGAGGTCCGGATCCGCGACCTGGTGCGGAACGCCTTGCGGATGAGGCCGGACCGGATCATCGTCGGCGAGGTCCGCGGCGCTGAGACCCTCGACATGCTCCAGGCGATGAACACGGGCCACGACGGCTCGCTCACCACGGTGCATGCGAACTCGGCGCGGGACGCGCTCCATCGCCTCGAGATGCTCGTGCTGATGGCCGGCGTCGAGCTGCCGGTCAAGGCCGTTCGCGAGCAGATCGCCGGCGGCTTCGACCTGCTCGTGCACATCTCCCGTCTCGTCGACGGCTCGAGGCGTGTCACGCAGATCACCGAGATCGCCGGGATGGAGGGCGACGTGGTCACGCTCCAAGACCTGTTCGTCGCCCGGGCGCCGGAATCGACCGGAGCCTGGGGGGCGCCGCTGCTCGACGCACTCGAGTCGACGCACCTCCGGCCGGGGTTTCTGCAGAAGCTGAAGGCGAACGGCGTGGAGCTCGCTCCGAGCGCGTGGCTGGGAGCAGCATGAGACGCCTCGCCACAACACTCGCCGCGGCGGCGCTGCTCGCGCTGCCGGCCGGCGCGTCGGCGGGCTCGCCGGTCGAGATCCGCCACGTGGACTTCGGATCGTTTCCGCTCGTCCGCGTCACGGCTCTCGTTGCCGCGGGCGTGCACCCGGAGTTGACGGAGAACGGTCGTCCGGCCGCGTTTGCGAAGGCGCGCCAGCTCGGTTCCGCCGAGGCGTTGATGCTCGCGCTCGACAATTCGTCGTCGATGACCGGGCGACCGCTGCGAGAGGCGAAGGCGGCCGCGCGGGACTTCCTGTCTCACGAGCAGCAGGCGACCTCGACCGGGTTCGTGGCGTTCGGGCACGAGGCCCTCGTCTTGACGCGGCAGAACGAGTCCAACGCCGATGTGGCGCGGACCTTGTCGCAGATCGCCCCTGACGTGCAGACGGGGACATCGCTGTACGACGCCGTCGTCTCGTCGACACAGCGCCTGCAGAAGATGTCCGCAGGGACGCGCATCCTGATTCTGCTCACGGACGGCCACGACGTCGGCTCGCACGCGTCGCTTCGCCAGGCGATCAGCGCCGCACAGCGCGCGAGCGTCGTCGTGTACGCGATCGCCGCGGGACAGCGAGCGGACACGGCGACGTTGTCGAGGCTCACCGGCGAGACCGGCGGCCGTCTCTTCGACGCGAACGACGTCTCGCAGCTCGGCGCGGTCTACGCCGCGCTCGGCCGCGAGCTCGACCACACGTGGCAGATCTCGTACCTGAGCCGTGCGCGCCCTGGTGACTCCGTGAGTTTCGCCCTGCGCACCGGCGCAGGTGTAGATCAAGCGACCTTCCGCGTTCCGGGCACCAGCGACAAGCCCGGGCCGCTCCCCGCTGACCTTGCGCACAGCGGAACGGCCGCCGCCGTGTTCGTCCTGCTCACCGCGCTCTTGCTCGCCGTCGCGGTTTCGGTCGTGATCCGCAGGCGCCAAAAGCCCGAGGTCGTCCGGCTGCTGCAACCGCATCTCCAGCCCGGCCGGGACAAGGACGTCAAGCGGCAGGGCTCGGGCCGATTCGAAGGGCTCACTGCCTGGACCGAGAGCGCCCTCGAAGACCTGCCTGGGTCGGATCGCCTCACCCGCGCCGTCGAGCGTTCGGGTCTGAAGGTGCGTCCGGGCCACGTGCCGTGGCTCGCGCTGGCCGGAGCCTTCGTCTTCGGGATCATCGGCATGATCCTCGGCGCAGGCGCGCTGCTCGCCTTCGCCTTCCTGGCACTTGGGCTTGCTGCGCCGTTCATCGTCTTCAGCGTTGCGGCGTCGAAACGCCGCAAGGCGTTCGACCGCCAGCTGCCCGACGTGCTCGCGACCGTTGCGTCGACGCTGCGCGCGGGTCACGGCTTGCGAATCGCGCTCCGCGCGGTCGCCGACGACGGCAGTCCGCCCGCATCGGTCGAGTTCGGTCGCGTGCTCGCCGAGGAACGCCTCGGCCGGCCCCTGCACGAGGCGATCGAAGCGATGTGCAAGCGCGTCGGGTCGGAAGATCTGGACTACGTCGCCACGGCCATCAACGTCCAGTCTCAGGCGGGCGGGTCGCTCGCGACGCTCTTCGACACGCTGTCGGAGACGGTACGCGAACGGCAACGGCACGCACGCAAGGTGCGGGCGTTGACGTCGATGGGGCGCATGTCGGCGACCATCCTCGTCTGCCTCCCGTTCGCTCTTGCCGCATTGATGACGTTCGTCAATCCCGGCTACATGAAGCCGTTCTACACAACCTCGACCGGACAGACCCTGATCGTCATCTGTCTCATCTCGATGTCGATCGGCGCGCTGCTCCTGAAAAAGATCGTGAGCGTGAAGTACTGACATGGTGCTACTGCTGATAACTGGAATCGGTTGTCTGGTGCTCTTCGGCTTCCAGCTGACCCGCGCGAGAACGGTCACCGTGCGCGAGCGGGAGCAAGCCCTGAAGAGCGTGCGCGCGCACGCCGGCGAAGTTCCGTTGCCGGCCGCGGAGTCACGGCGGTCGCTCGTTCGCACCCGCTTCGCGCCGTTTCTTGCGTCGATTCACCGCAAGCTATGGCCGAAGCAGACCGACGACGCGATCGCGACCGAGCTCGCGCGAGCCGGTGCCTCGCGCCGCTTCACGGCCGAGCTCTTCATGGCCCTGCGCGTCGCGCTCGCGACGCTCGGGATCGTGTTCGGCTTTCTGATTGCTCACGGCATCGGGCGGTTCCTGCTCGGAATCGTCTTCGCGGCGGCCGGCATTCTCCTGCCGGGGTTCTTTCTCAGCAAGGCGGCCGCAAGGCGCGCCGAGAAGATCGACATGGAGCTGCCGCACTTCGTCGACCAGCTGGCGCTGATCATCGAAGCCGGCATGGGATTCGACGCCGCGGTCAGCTATCTCGCCGGCGTCAGCGACGGCCCCCTGGGCGAGGAGATGCGCCGCGTGCTGACGGAGCTGCGCGTGGGCGAGAGCCGCAAGACGGCGATCCGCAACTTCGCCGTGCGTGTCGGCAGCGACGACACGATGGCGTTCGCGAACGCAGTGCTCGCGTCGGACCAGCTCGGATCGCCGCTCGGCGGCATCCTGCGCGCCCAGGCGAGCGATCTTCGTCACCGCCGCCAGATTCACGCCGAGGAGCGTGCACAGAAGGCGCCGGTGAAGATGCTGATCCCGATGGCGATCTTCATCCTGCCGGTGATGTTCATTCTCATCCTCGGCCCCGCGTTTCTGGGCTCGCATGGCCTCCTTTGACGCGAGCGTCGATGCCGGCTCTTGGGGCACCGACGCGCGTCGGCTGCTCGCCGGCGCCTCGCGCGGCTTGCTCGTCGCGCTGTTCGCACTGTTCGCGTGGTCGAACTTCACACACTGGCGGGCGACCGGCGCCCCGTCGGGACTCGGCGTCACGCTTCTCGAAGGGTGGGCCGCCGTCCTCTTCCTCACCCGGCGCTCGCCGCATGAGCTCAGCTCGCGGCCGATCGCGTGGCTCGCTGCTCCGATCGGCAGCTTCGCCATGCTGCTTGCGCGCCCCACGGACGGCGGCCTTCCACACGGCGCCTGCGAGGCTGTCCAGCTCGCCGGCCTGCTGATCGCGCTCGCGAGCCTCGGCACGCTCGGACGCTCGTTCGGCATCGTCGCGGCGAATCGCGGCGTCAAGACCGGCGGGCCGTACCGGCTCGTGCGGCACCCGGCGTACCTCGGCTACCTGATCAGCTACATCGGCTACGTCGCCGAGAACCCGTCTGTTGCCAACGTGGCGCTTCTCTGTCTCAGCACGGCCTTCCAGCTCGTCCGGATCCGCGAGGAGGAGCGGCTGCTCGCGAGCGACGCGGCGTACGAGACGTACCGCCGGTCGGTTCGCTACCGCCTGGTGCCGCTGCTCTACTAGGCCCGGATCAGCCGGTCGCGCTCGTAGTCGCGGAGCTCGCGCTCGAACTCCGGCCACCACGGCGGTGAGTCGTCGCCGCTCTGACGCCAGTCCTCGTCCTCGTCTTCGGCGGTGCCGAGGAGCAGGGCCGCCCCGGCGGCGAACGCGACGACGCTGCCGAGGAACGCGATCTGGTCGGCGTTCGGCGAGAGGACGCCGGCGAGATGGAGGCTGACGGCGAGCGGAAGCGGGCCCGCGACCAGGATCCAGCCGAGTGCGCGCGACCAGTCGCCGCGGCGGGGAGTGGGGCGCGCGGCGAGCGCGGCGATCAGCGCGACGAGCGCGACCCCGATGCCGACGTCGACCGCGAGGAGGATCACGTGCATGACCTTACTAGCTGCGGAAGAACCCGACTAGGCGCTCACCTTCCTCGTCGATCGCGACCCGCTCCTGCTTCGTCAGCCGCCGGAGCGGCGTGATCGTGAGCTCGCGCTTCGTGCCGATGTCCCAGGCGGCGGAGACGAAGCCGTCGACGAGCACGGTGGGGAGGACGTCGCCGTTCTTCCGGATGACGGTGCTGCGCAGGTTGTCCGGGAGGATGCGCGTCCGTTCGGGCGCCGCGTACGCGAGCAGCGCGGAGTCCCATTTCGGCAGGAACCGGACCGGCGCGGGAGTGTCGCCGTCCGGCAGCGGGCCACGGGGGACGTCGAGCAGCACGCGCCCGCGCTCGTCGCGGAAACGGCGGAGCTCGAGGCGCTCGAGCCCGGGGCGGAGGTCGCCGACCCGGACCCCCGAGAACTTCACGAGATCGGCCTGCGTCGCCGGACCGAACGCGGCCAGATAGCTGCGGACGAGCCGCTCCGCGCCGTCGTCGCGCGGCGGCAGCTCGACTCCGAGCACCGCTTCCATCGCGCGCAGCTGCGGCGACCCGTAGAAGCTCCACGTGCCGCCCGGCGGCAGCTGGACGAGCGGGGTGAGCATCCGCGTGCGCCAGCGGAAGCCGCGCATCTCGTCGGCAAACGCGTGCAAGTCCTCGTGGGTCACGGTTCGCGCGAGCGCGAGCTCGCGTGCGCGGCTCGCAAGCTCTTCCATCTTCTCGTTCGGCACGCCGGGCGTCGCCTCGCGGGCGGCCCGCAACACGACGGCAGCGAAGGAGGGATAGTCGCGCGCGCTCGTCATGTGCAGCGTGATCCGGAAGAGCTGCGTCTTGACGACGCGGTGCTGCGCAAGCGCGCGGGTGAGCTGCTCCTTCTTGAAGCCGGTCAAGCGCGTCCACAGCGCGATGTACGGCGATTGCGGCCACTGCGCCTGGATCGCGCACAGTCGTTCGACCGCTTCTTGCACGCCGAGTCCGCGGCGCTCGAGCAGGAGCTGCCGCGCGAGTAGCGCGCGGTTCAGCTCGCGCAGGGTGAGGACCTGTCCCTCGGGCAACGCCCGAGGGACACTACGTCGCCGGTGTCAGCCGTCGTCCGACGTTCGGCGGAAGCCGTGCCTCGCGACTGCCCATGAGCTGATGACCGCGAAGAGCCCGAGCACGACGCCGGACGGGATCGTCGAGTGGCTGCCCGACGAGTCGTAGGCGTGAATGTCCGGCCCCCACAGGCTGACGACCATCACCGTGAGCCACATCGCCGTGATGGCGAGCGATGCCCACAGGTCACGGTTGTCGAGCCAGGCGGTTCGGCGGACGGCGGTCGGAGGCTCGTGACTGATCGTCGTCATGTGCCACCTCCTTCGTCTCCCCGAGCGTTACACGGAGGGTGCGCCGACGCATCCGTGAACGCACGGATCCTGTGTCAGCTCGTCCGGCACGGAATCTCGGCGGTCAGCTCCGTGCCGTGCCCCGGCGGGCTCTCGATGTGCAGCCGACCGCCGAGTGCCTCGACGCGATCCGCGAGACCGACGAGTCCCGAGCCGGGAGCAGGCTCTGCGCCGCCGATTCCGTCGTCGCGCACGACGACAGTGGCAAATCCATTCGATCGCTCGACGGCAACGCTTGCGTGCGTTGCTTGCGCGTACTTCGCCACGTTCGTGATCGCCTCGGCCACGAGGTAGTAGATCGCCGCTTCGACCGAGTCCGGCAGGCGGTCTCTCGGAAGCTCTGTGAGCTCGACGGGGATCGGCGCGCGCTGGGCGACCGCGCGTACCGCCGCCTCGAGCCCTCGATCGGTGAGAACCGCCGGGTGAATCCCGCGGGCGAGCTCCCGGAGCTCTTCGAGCGCCTGATCGAGCTCGCCGTTTGCGGTGGCGAGGAGCGCCCTGACGGATTCGGGGTCCGTGCGCAGGCTCGTCTCGATCAGCCGAAGCTGGAGCGCCAGCGAGACGAGTCGCTGCTGGGCGCCGTCGTGCAGATTTCGCTCCAGGCGTCGGCGCTCGGTGTCACCCGCCTCGACGATCCGGATGCGTGACGCCGCGAGCTTCCGGTAGGCGTCGGCGTTCGCGAGCGCTTGTGCGACGAGCTCGGCAAAGTCGGCGAGGTGCCGCTCCGAGCCCGGTGCAAGCGGTTCCTCGCCGCGCGCGGCCGCCACGAGAGCGCCCCACACCTGGCCCCCGACCCTGACCGGGGCGGCGGTGGCCGATCCGTAGCCGAAACTGCTCAGCCGTTCGACGATCTGCGGCGCTCGGC
>DATFTK010000145.1:0-2569 GCA_035262005.1 Gaiellaceae bacterium
TGGGCCGCAGCGCGATTCGGTCCGCACGGAAAGCTGATTCATCCCGACCGTGCCGAGGCGCTCACCGTTCCAGACTTGCTCGGGGAGCTCCCCGTCACTCCGGACGGCTTCGACGGACTGTCGTCCGAGGCGGACCGCCAGCTCGAGGTCGGCGAGGCCGCGGGACTGCTCGCGGTCTGCGCAGATCTGGTCGAACGCTCGGTAGCCTGACGCTCGTGCTGCGCGAGGAAACCCTTCAGGTGAGCGGCGTGCGCTGCGAGCGCTGCGTCATGCGGCTCGCCAAGGTGCTCGAAGGCCACGAGGGCCTCGAGGCTGCGAACGCGAACCTGATGGGCGTCGTCTCCCTCACCTGGGACGACGAGCGCACCTCACTCGACGCGCTGCTCGAAGCTCTGGCTCGAGGCGGGTTCATCCCGCTCGAACCAGCGCCTTCCTGAGCGATTCCGGTCGCGCGGAATGAGTGTGGATAACCCGACGTTTATGCGATGAACACCTTGCTAGGGTGGCCCGAGGGATGAGCGAGACGACTCGGGAGCCCGACGCCAGGCAAATCGCAACCGAAGCGCGCGATCGCGTGCGCTTCGAGGAGGAAGCACTTGCGCTGTCGGATCAGGTCTACCGCGTCGCCCGTCACCTCGTCGGTTCCCGCGAGGAAGCGGAGGATCTAGTGCAGGAGACGTACGCGCGTGCGTTCCGCAGTTGGCGCTCCTTCCAGCCGGGCACCAACCTGCGCGCCTGGTTGCTCCGCATCCTGACGAACCTCAACATCGACCGTGGCCGCCGCCAGCAGCGGCGCCCGGACGAGCAGCCGCTCGAGGAAGGCGACTACTTCCTCTACAACAAGCTCGAAGCCGCGGGTGACGGCGACACGGACGAGGACCGCGTCGTCGAGCGTCTGTCGCAGAACGACGTTGTCGCGGCGCTGTCCGAGGTCCCTCATGACTTCCGCGACGTCGTCGTGCTCGTCGACATCGGCGACTTCACGTATTCGGACGCGGCGCAGATCCTCGACATCCCGATCGGCACCGTCATGTCGCGTCTGCACCGCGGTCGGCGTATCCTGAAACAAGCGATGGCCGAGCAGGCGGTGGGAACGTGACCGCGTACGATCCGTGTACGCACTGCGAGGAAGTGATGCAGCAATACATGGACCGCGTGCTCACCGACTCCGAGCGTGCGGAGGCGGAGAAGCATCTCGACGAGTGCGCCTACTGCCGCAAGCGCTACCGCTTCGAGGAGACCGTGCGCCAGTACGTCCGCCAGGCCGTCGCAGCAGAGCCGATGCCGGTCGAGCTGAAGACGAAACTCGCAGCACTCCGCACGCCTCTTCAGTAACGAGCGAAAGCTGCGCTTTCGCTCGTTGGAGATGTTCGCCGCTTCGCGGTGAACGCGCGCGGGCCGAGCCCGCGCGCTCTAGTGCTGCTGGGAGGCTGTTCTCTTCCGTGCGGCGCGCGCAGGCTGCGCGTGCGCGCGTCGCATCAGTTCGCCTGTGCGTAAGCCTGCGGCCTACGCTCCGGCCTTGACGGGGTCTGACCCCGAAGGGGTCTGACCCCAGCAGTTCGGCCCTGTTACTCGCCCGGACCGCGCGCGGGACCGACGATGACGTACAGCTGACAGGTGCCGGAGCCACCCGGCAGGGGCTTGGTCTCGACCCCGAGCTGCTTCGCCAGGCGCAGCGCGACTGCTTCGCAGCGCGGCGGGAAGTACACGGCGGTCTGCGGGTAGCCGAAGCTCGCCGCCCGGCCGACCTTCTTGATCGTGTAGCCGTACCCACCGACGTGGCTCGCGACCTGGCGCGTGTAGTTGATGTCGCCGCTGCCGTTCAGGACCGTCACGGGAACACGCCACGGCGGCGGGAGGATCGCCACGGCGTTCGCGCCGGTGCTGTGCTTACCGCCCGAACGCGGGACGACGAGCAACGTCGCGATCACGGCGAGCGCGACGACGACCGCGCCCACAGCGACGAGACGCGACACCGGGTTCCGGTCGGGAGGGAGTGGCGGCACGGGCATGCCGGCGAGCTCGCGCGCTTCGCGGTTGTCGATGCCGAGCGCGCTCGCGTACAGCAACGTCGCCGCCAGCGCATCGTCCGGGCGCGCGAACCGGTACACGCGCCCGTCTTCGAGCCAGCGCACCTCCTCGACCGACAGGCCGGCCCGTTTGGCGGTCTCCTCGACCGTCAGCTGCCGGTGCAGCCGGGCGCGGGCGAGCGCGGACTCCTCGCCGTTCGGCTCGAGCGGCTCAACGAGCTCCATGCCAATCGTCATTCTGCTCCTCGGGACGGCCACCACCCAGGTCATCGGCAAAGTCGACGTCGCCTGGAGCGTTCAGATCGTCACAAGCGACGAGCGCGGCTGGCAGCTCGCGCAGGCCGCCGTCCGGGACGTCGTCCCACACGGCGCGCACCAGCAGCAAGGGATGCAGCCGAACACCGCCGTACGAAGCGGCGACGCGGTCGCCTGCACCGCCCCGCCACGCGGCGACCACGCGCTCGACCGCACGCGGATCGATGCCGGGCCCGTCGCCCAGCACGACGACGGCCGCATCGACCTCGTCGCCGAGCGCGGCA
>DATFTK010000146.1:0-3908 GCA_035262005.1 Gaiellaceae bacterium
ATCTATTCGAAGCTCCTCGACGAGCTCGTGCCGGCGGTCGAGTCGCTCCATGTCGGCGACCCCGCGGAAGGCGACGAGATCGAGATGGGGCCCGTGATCTCGAAGGCACAGCAGGAGCGCGTGCTCGGCTTCCTCGACCGCGCGAAGGGCGCAACCGTCCTCACCGGCGGCGGCAGCAACGGCGACCGCGGCTTCTTCGTCAATCCCACCGTCGTCACCGACGTCGGCCAGCACGACGAGATCATCCAGCGCGAGGTGTTCGGACCGGTCGTGACGGTGCAGAAGTTCGCCGACGACGACGAAGCGATCGAGTGGGCGAACGATGTCGACTACGGGCTCGCCGCCTCGGTCTGGACACGCGATATCGGCCGTGCGCTCAACGCGTCACGGAAGCTGCAGTTCGGCACCGTCTGGATCAACGACCACATCCCGCTGGTCAGCGAGATGCCGCACGGCGGCTACAAGCAGTCGGGCTATGGCAAGGACCTGTCCGTGTACTCCCTGGAGGACTACACCAACATCAAGCACGTGATGGCAAAGATTGACTGAGGCGAACTGCTGGGGTCTGACCCTCCGGGGTCAGACCCCAGCCTCTTGATTTGAAGGCGCACCCCCTCCCCAACGGCGGCACGATCGGCGTCGCCGCGGCGTCGAGCCCGTTCGAAAACCGCTCCGAGATCGACCGCGGCGTCCGCTGGTACGAGGAGCGCGGCTACCGTGTGAAGCTCGCGCCGCACGTGTACGCGCGAGACGACTTCGTCGCCGGGGACGCACAGGCACGGGCGGACGACGTGACGGCGCTCTTCGGCGACGACGATGTCGACGTCGTGCAGATGCTCCGCGGTGGCTACGGAGCCTCGCAGGTCGTCCCGCTGCTCGACTACGAGGTCATCGCGGCCAATCCGAAGCCGTTCGTCGGCTACTCGGACGTGACGGCGCTGCACGTCGCGATCCGCCAGCGCACCAGCCTGGTCACCTTCTACGGCCTTGGCCTGACGAGCATGGGTGCGCCGAAACGCGAGGAGTGGGACAAGGAGCGCTTCCTGCGAGCAATGACCGCGACCGAGGCGCTCGGCGAAGTGCCCGCGCGGCCAGATGACCCGTACATCGGGAGGCTCGGCTCCGGGCGTGCAACCGCGCCGCTCGTCGGCGGCTGTCTCTGGCTGCTGCGCGAGACGCTCGGGACGCCCTGGGAGGTCGAGCTCGACGGCGCGGTTCTCTTCTTCGAGGACGTCCACGCACCGCCGTCCAACGTCGACGGGATGCTGACGCAGCTACGCAATGCGGGGAAGCTCGAGAACGTCAGGGGCATCGCGATCGGGGAGATGCACAAGTCGGAGCACTCCGACGAGCCTGACCCGTGGCTGCGGAGCCGGTCGATGGAAGACGTCTTCGAGCACCACCTCGAGCCGCTCGGCGTGCCGATCCTGCACAACCTCCCGCTCGGTCACGGCAAGCACCTGGTGACGATCCCGCTCGGCATCACGGCGACGATTGACGCGGACGCGCGTTCGCTGACGATCGACGAGGCGGCGCTCGGCTAAAGCAAAGGCTGGGGTCAGACCCCTTCGGGGTCAGACCCCCAAGCAAAGAGGGCGGCCATTGGCCGCCCTCTTTGCAAAAAAGGTTCTCCCTCGTTACATGTCCACGGGCTTCTCGGTGAACGCCTCCGCGGGTGGCCTCTCGTTTGGCGGCAACGCGGCAAGGGCGTGCGCCTCGACGTCTGGCTCCTCGGTGTTGGCGTCCATGGGTGGCCGCTCGCTGGGCGGCAGCCCGGTGAGGCCGTGCGCCTCGACGTCCTCACTCTCAGGAGTCGTCGGCTGCTTGTTGTCTTCCACTGCTCCTCCTTTCAAACGCCAGACCAAGACCGGCGTGTTCGCTCACTAGACATGCGAGACGACCACTATCTTCCCTCCCTCGCAAGAGAATTACAAAGCGTCGTAGGATCATTCGATGCGGCGGGCCTCTCGCGATCAGCTCCGCGAGTCCGCACGCGCCTTCGCGGAGGTCTTCCGCAACCCGAACCTCCGCCGCGTCGAGGTGTCCTGGGCCGGCACGGTCTGCACGTACTGGATCTTCATCGTCGCGCTCGGTCTCTACGCCTACGACCGCGGCGGCGCAGCGGCGGTCGGCTTGGTCGGCCTCCTGCGAGTCCTGCCGTCGGTCGTCGCTGCGCCGTTCGGCTCGGTCCTCGGCGACAGGTACCCGCGCGAGCGGGTCGTCGTGGCGATCAACGTCGGCCGCAGCGTCACGATCGCGGCGGCTGCGGCGGCCGTGTACCTGTCGGCCCCGGCCGGCGTCGTGTATGCGCTCGCGAGCGTGATGGGCCTGCTGCAGTCGACGTTCCGCCCGACGCAATCGGCGCTGCTCCCGTCCCTGGTTCGGCGGCCGGAAGAGCTGACGGCAGCGAATCTCGTGCTGACGACGATCGAGAGCGTCGGCATCTTTGTCGGCCCGGCGATCGGCGGCATCCTGCTGGCGGTCGCCGGCACGGACACGATCTTCGCGATCGCCGCGGCCTGCTTCCTCGCGTCGGCGCTCCTGCTCGTCGGGATCTCGGTCGAGCGCAGTCCCGACGCCCAGATCCGAAAGAAGAGCTTCGTCAGCGAGGCGTTCGCCGGCTTCGGGACGGTCGCACACGATTCCCGCCTGCGACTGATCATCAGCCTCTACGGCATGCAGACGCTCCTGGCAGGTTCGGTCAACGTCCTGATCGTCGTCCTCGCCCTCGAGACGCTCGACCTCGGCAAGTCGGGCATCGGCTTCCTCAATTCCGCGATCGGCATCGGCGGCTTGCTGGGAGGGGTTGCCGCGGTCGGGCTGATCGCACGGCCCAGGCTCGCCTCCGCATTCGGCGCCGGGCTCGCCCTCGCCGGCTTGCCGATCGCGGTGATCGGTCTCGCGCCGCACACCTGGACCGCGGTCGTGTGTCTCGCGCTCGGCGGTCTCGGCACGACGATCGTCGACGTCGCCGGCGTGACGTTGCTCCAACGCAGCACGCCGGACGAGGTCCTCACCCGCGTCATGGGCGTCGTGCAGAGCGTCTTCGTCGGGACGCTCGGCCTGGGTGCGCTGCTTGCGCCCGCACTGATCGATCTGGTCGGTGACAGATGGACGCTCGCCATCGTCGGCACGCCGATCGTCGTCGCCGCCGCGCTCGCGTGGCCCCGCTTCCGCCGGCTCGACGCCGAGACGGCGCGCGCGCCGGCGTTCGTCGACCTGCTCCGGTCGAGCTCGATCTTCGCGCCGCTCCCGGAGGCCGTCCTCGAGCAGCTGGCCCGAGACGCGCGCACCGTCAAGGTCTCCGCCGGCGAGCGCATCGTCGAAGAGGGCGAGCCCGGCGACGACTTCTACGTGATCGTCCACGGCGACACCGAGGTGACAGCAGACGGGAAGCCGCCGCGGCTCCTGCGCGAGGGAGAGTCGTTCGGCGAGATCGCGCTGTTGCGCGACGTTCCGCGGACGGCGACCGTCACGGCCGAGACGGACGCCGAGCTGCTGGCGATCGGGCGCGACTCGTTCTTGTCGGCGGTCACCGGCAACCCGGACAGCGCGGCGGCCGCGCATGCCGTCGCGGCCGAACGGCTCGGCTCGCTGCGATCTGACATCGCGTCGGCCTAGGCCCTGGCCAGCCGCAGGCCGACGACTGCCTCGGCCGACGACAGGCTCGGCGCGTAGCCGTTCACCGCGGCCAGGAAGTCGTCGCGCTCGAGCGCGAGCAGGGTCGAGTCGCGGCGAGCGCGAACCGTGGCGGTGCGCGGCACGTCGCGCAACAGCGCGATCTCGCCGAAGTAGTCGCCGTCGTCGAGCGTCGCGACCTCGGCGCCGTCGACATTCACGCCGAGGTCGCCCTCGACGACGACGTAGAAGCGGTCGCCGGTCTCTCCCTGTGTCACGACGGCTTCGCC
>DATFTK010000147.1:0-2727 GCA_035262005.1 Gaiellaceae bacterium
CACCGCCGAGGAGACGCGCGGAGCGGCGCTCGGTGCGGCGAAAGGCGTCTGGCGCTCCGTCTTCTACTCGGCGATCGCGGGCTGGGCCGTTCTACTGGCGTTCCTGTTCGCCGCCCATGACGTCAACGGAATCACCAAGGCCGGCGGATCGTCGGTCTCGATCTTCGAGACTGCGATGACCAATCACGTCTGGGCCGCGAAGATGGTCTTGATCATCGCGACGGTCGGTCAGCTCTTCTGCGGCGCGGCCGGCCTCACGAGCGGGTCGCGGACGTGGTACGCGTTCTCACGCGATCGCGGCATGCCCGGCTGGTGGATCTTCCGGCGCTTGAACCGCGAGCGCGTGCCGTTCAACGCAGTCATCGCTGTCTCGGTCGCCGCGTTGATCATCACCATCCCCGCCTACTGGGGGAACAAGGTGGGCGTGCCGTGGGCGTACTTCGCGATCACGTCGATCTGCACGGTCGGCCTCTACCTCGCGTACATCATCCCGGTGTACCTGCGGCTCCGGGCCGGCAAGACGTTCGAGCCCGGGCCGTGGACGCTCGGCCGCCACTACAAGTGGATAAACATCGGCGCGATCGCGTTCGTTGTGCTCGTCGTGTACTCGCTCAACATCCCGATCGTTCCCGCCGGAGTACCGTGGAACGACGCCTTCGACTGGACGGCCGTGAACTACTCGCCGCTTGTGCTGATCGTGGGCGCGCTCGTGGGCGTCTGGTGGTTCGTCGATGCGAAGAAACGGTACAAGGGGCCGGTCCGCACGATCGACGAGGCGCCGATGGACAGCGCCGGCGAGCCGCCCGAGAGCGCGGCGACGCCTACGCCGGCGAACTGACTCAACCGCACGTGTTCGGGCGCGGCGCTCAGCCGCGCTCGAACATGCGCGCCCGCTCGTAGTCCGTCACGACCTGGTCGAACAGGCGCTGCTCGGTCTTGCCGTAGTTGAGGTAGTGCGCCGATACGTCCTCGCCGAAAGCCTCTTTTGCGAACGCGCTCTGCTCCCAGAGCTCGAGCGCGTCCCGCAACGTCGAGGGGAACGCCTCCGCCTCGCCGGCCTCGTAAGCGTTCCCCTTCAGCTCGGGACCCGGATCGGCGTTTTGCTCGATCCCGTCGAGCCCGGCTGCCAGGAGTGCGGCGTACCCGAGGTACGGGTTTACGTCCGCGCCAGGGATTCGGCATTCGACGCGGCGCGCCTCGTCGTGGCCGACGATCCTGAACCCACACGTGCGGTTGTCGCGGCCCCAGCTGACGGAGGTCGGTGCCCAGCTCTCGGCCGCGTAGCGCTTGTACGAGTTGACGCTCGGTGCGACGAAGAGCGCTAGCTCGCGAATGTGCTTCCGCAGCCCGCCGAGGTAGCTGCGGAACACTTCCGTCTCGTCGTGCCCGTCGATGAACGCGCTCTCGCCGGTCTCGAGCGAGACAAGGCTGGAGTGGATGTGACACGAGCTGCCGATGTCCTTCTCGGACGGCTTCGCCATGAACGTCACCGACAGGCCGTTGCGATACGCGATCTCCTTGACGCCGTTCTTGTAGATGACGTGCCGGTCCGCGGACGTCACCGCGTCGGCGTAGCGCATGTTCAGCTCGTGCTGCCCGTACCACGCCTCGCCCTTCGAGAACTCGACCGGGATGCCGGCGCCCTGCATGCCGAGCCGCACCTGGCGCATGAAGTCCTCGTCGCGGGTCGTCGCGAGAACGTGGTAATCCATGATGTAGGGCACCGTGGGCGTCAGGTCTCGGTAGCCCTTGGCCGCGGCGTCCTCGTAACTGTCGCGGTAGAGATAGAACTCGAGCTCGGACGCGAACATCGGCGTGTAACCGAGCGCGTGCGCTCGCTCGTACTGTTTCAGCAGCACCTGCCGCGGCGATGCGACGACGGGCGAGCCGTCCTCCCACGCGACGTCGCACAGCACGAGCGCCGTGCTGTCGAGCCAGGGAATACGCCGCAGCGTCGCGAGATCGGGGACGATCGTGAAATCGCCGTACCCGCGCTCCCAGTTCGCCATCTCGTAACCGGCGACCGGGTCCATCTCCATGTCGAGCGCGAGCAGATAGTCGCACCCCTCGATGCCGTGCGCGACGACGTCGTCGAGGAAGTACTCGCCCTGGATCCGCTTGCCGATCAGACGGCCTTGCATGTCGGTGAAGGCCGTCACGATCGTGTCGACCGTCCCGCCCTCGACTTCGCTCTTCAGCTCCTCGAGCGACAGCATGCCGTGCACGACTCCCGGCCCGCCGCTGCGCGGGGCAGAGCCGTCACGGCGATCGGCGGTGGCGTGCGTTGTCACGTGCCGCTCGATCCTCTCTCGCCTAGATGGCTCGTGTCAACATGCACACAATGTCCAGGCCCCTGATCGGGATCACGACGTACCTCACGCCCGCGAGGTGGGGTCATTGGAACGAGGAGGCTGCGTTGATCCCGTCCGCATATGTCGACGCCGTCGAGCGGTCGGGCGGGCGCGCACTGCTCGTGCCGCCGTCGGACGACGGTGTCGAAGAGACGCTCGACGCTGTCGACGGCGTCGTCTTCTCGGGCGGCGCGGATCTCGACCCCGAGCTGTACGACCAGGAGCCCCACGCGACGACGGCCGGGGTCCAACCGGAGCGCGACCGCGCGGAGCTCGCGCTGCTGCAGGCGGCACTCGCGCGAGACATGCCGGTGCTCGCGGTGTGCCGCGGCAGCCAGATCCTGAACGTCGCGCGCGGCGGCGACCTCGTCCAGCA
>DATFTK010000148.1:0-10089 GCA_035262005.1 Gaiellaceae bacterium
CCTCATTCCAACGTCGTCCGTCTGGCCCATGCGCTCGCGGCAACCGGCTAGCCGGGCCGACGCGTGCACACTCGTTCGTGCGAGCCGTCCATGCTTGCGCGCGCAAGGGCCGCGCGAGAGTGCGCCAGAGTCGCTATCGCGCGGGAGCGGTTTCGAGCGGTTCGGGGCGGTCGAAGTTGTCGCGTTGCACACGCCGAACGCGTTCCAAAGTCGCTGCCCAGAAGATGATTACCACGCTACAAGCGGGGTCGCTATCTAGCAGGGGCGGAGGGACTCGAACCCCCGGCCTACGGTTTTGGAGACCGCCGCTCTACCAACTGAGCTACGCCCCTGAGTTCGGCAAGGATTGTAGCCGTGAGGTTTCCGACCTCTTGAAGCAGCGCCGCGCGCTGGGTGCGTTGTTCTTGGTGCTCGCGCTCGGCATGGCGGGCATCGCAGTCGCCGCAGCGTACGGCGCCGACAATCTCGGTGCCGGCTGGGTCATCGCGGTCTCCGCGGCCGTCCTGGCAGTCTGGCTGGGGTCGATGGCGTTCCGGGCACTGAGGTAGAGCCGGACTACCGCGTATCCTCTCGGCCGTGGCTGACGCAGAGGACACACAGTCCCTCTGGCGCGAGTATCGCGCCAACAAGGGCGACCAGGCCCTGCGCGACCGGCTGATCCTGACGTACGCGCCGCTCGTGAAGTACGTCGCCGGGAGGCTCGGCTCGGGGCTTCCCGCGCACGTCGACGAAGGGGACCTCGTGTCGTACGGGCTGCTGGGCCTGATCGGCGCGATCGAGCGCTACGACCCCGAACGGGACGTGAAATTCGAGACGTACGCGATCGCGCGCATCAAGGGCTCGATCATCGACGAGCTGCGTGCGATGGACTGGGTGCCGCGTTCCGTTCGCGCCCGCGCGCGGGACATCGAGCGTGCAATCGCCGAGCTCGAGCGGAAGTTGCACCGTGCGCCGAACGACGAGGAGATCGCCGAGAAGCTGGGCATCTCGCAGGACGAGCTGGAGGAGTCGTTGACCGATATCTCACGCAGTTCGATCGCCGCCCTCGACGAGCTGTGGACGGTGTCCAGCGGCGGCGGCGACCAGGTTGCCCTGATCGACACGATCGAGGACACCGAGGCGCCGGATCCGCAGGGCTCGCTCTCGCAGACCGAGATGAAGGAGGCGATCGGGGAGGCGATCGCCCGCCTGCCGGAGCGAGAGAAGCTCGTCGTCACGCTCTACTACTACGAGGAGCTGACCCTCCGCGAGATCGGCGAGGTGCTCGGAGTGACCGAATCGCGGGTCTCGCAGCTCCATACGAAGGCGATCCTGCGGCTCAAGGCCCGCCTCTCGGGCTCCGCCACCCGGGCGTCGCTCGAGCACTAGCATTCCCTCCACATCCCGCGTCCTGAGGAGGGGCTAGAGCGCATGGCAGTAGAGCCGGGCAAGATCCGCAACGTCGCCGTCGTCGGACACCGCGGGACGGGAAAGACGTCACTCGTCGAGGCGTTGCTGTTTCAGGCGGGCGCGACGAACAGGCTCGGCACGGTCGAATCCGGCTCGACGGTCGGCGACTGGGACGAGGACGAGCAGCGGCGCCAGATGTCTCTCTCCGCGTCGATCTGCCACCTCGAGTGGCAGGGGCGCAAGATCAACCTGATCGACACGCCCGGCGACGCCGGCTTCCAGGGCGACGCGATCGCGGCGCTGCGTGTCGTCGAGGGCGCGCTCTTCGTCGTGAGCGCGGTGATGGGCGTGGAGGTGCAGACGGCCCGACACTGGGCGCGCGCCGAGGATGGCGACCTCTCGCGGGTCGTTTTCGTCAACATGCTCGACCGCGAGCGCGCCGACTTCTTCCGCGTGCTCGATGCGATGCGTGAGCAGCTCTCCGACAAGTGCGTCGCCGTGCACATCCCGATCGGCGTCGAGCACGAGCTGAAGGGCATCGTCGACCTGCTCCACATGCAGGCGTACGTCGACCCGGGCGGCCAACGCGAGAGTGGCCCGAGCGCCATTCCCGCCGACATGCAGGCGCAGGTGGACGAGTACCGCGAGAGGCTGCTGGATGCCGTCGTCGAGACGGACGAGGGTCTGATGGAGCGGTACCTCGACGGGCAGGAGCTCGGGGCGGAGGAGGTTGCCAAGGCGCTCAAGGATGCGGTCACGCGTGGCGAGGTCTTCCCGGTCGCGTGCGGGGTCGCGTCGAAAAACCTCGGCACGACGGCGCTGCTCGACCTCCTGGTCGAGGGCGTTCCCTCACCTGCGCGCAAAGGCGCGCCGATCAGCGTCGACGGCGCCGGCACCGCCGCGTTCGTCTTCAAGACCATCGCCGATCCGTTCGCGGGCCGCATCAACGTCTTCCGCGTCCTCAACGGAACGCTCAAGGGGGACGCGAACGTCGTGAACGCACGCGCGCACTCGAAGGAGCGGTTCGGACAGCTGCTCGACGTGCAGGGGAAGGAGCACTCGCAGGTTCCGGAGCTGGGCGAGGGCGACATCGGCGCCGTCGCGAAGCTGAAGGAGACGCAGACCGGCGACGTGCTGCTCGATGCAGAGCGTGCTGTCGAGCTTCCGGAGATCGGCTTCCCCGAGCCCGTCATGAGCTTCGCCGTCACGCCGAAGTCGAAGGGTGACGAGGAGAAGATGGCCGCGGGCCTCCGCCGTCTCGGCGAAGAGGATCCGACGATCCAGATGCGGCGTGACCCACAGACCGGCGAGCAGCTGCTCAGCGGGCTCTCGCAGATGCACGTCGAGGTTGCCGTCGAGCGGCTGAAGAACAGGTTCAACGTCGAGGTTGATCTGCACCAGCCGCGTGTCCCGTACCTCGAGACGATCCGGAAGGAATCGCGCGCGCAGGGCCGCTACAAGAAGCAGACCGGCGGCCGCGGCCAGTTCGGGGACTGCGTGATCGTGCTCGAGCCGCTCGACGGCCACCAGGGCTACGAGTTCGTCGACAAGATCGTCGGCGGGGTCATCCCGCAGAGCTTTCGGCCGGCTGTCGACAAGGGGATCCAGGAGGCAATGCTCCACGGCGAGCTTGCAGGAGCGCCCGTGCAGGGCGTGCGCGTTCGGCTCGTCGACGGCTCGTACCACACGGTCGACTCCTCGGAGATGGCGTTCAAGATCGCCGGCTCGATGGCGTTCAAGTCGGCGTACGAGAACGCGGATCCGGTCTTGCTCGAGCCGATCATGGAGCTCGAGGTCTCGACGCCCGACGAAGCCGTCGGCGCGGTCAACGGCGATCTCAACTCGCGCCGCGGCCGGCTGCAGGGGATGGAGCCACGCGGAGGCATGACGAGCATCAAGGCCGAGGTGCCGATGGCCGAGATCCTCACCTACTCCCAGGCGCTCACCTCGATGACCGGCGGGCGCGGCGACTACCACATGCACTTCCTGCGGTACGAGGAAGTGCCGTCGCACATCGCGCAGAAGGTGATCGACGACGCGAAGAAGGAGAAGGAGGAGGTCAAGGCCTGAACGTGCCGCGTGTTGCCGCGGCGAGGTCTAACCGCAGCCCGTAGCCTGGAACAGGGTCCCGCGCTCCGTTTTCAACCGGGGCGCCCAGCATGTGGTGTCGATCTCGCCGGCGCGCTGCACATTCGCAAGCAGCCACTGCGCCGCCGTGTCGCGGTCTGAGGAACCGCTCGCGACGAGCACGATTCTGCGCTCGAGGTGCGGACCGAACGGCGGAAAACCGAAGTCGTTCGGCCCGAGTGCGAGCGCAAGGGTGGTGTGCGCCGGGACCTGATCGTCGAGGTAGCGCCAGAGCGGCGCGAGCGGGGGGTCATGCGTGGACTGGACTTCCCAGCGAGGCATCTTCCACACGGACTTCTCGTCCGCCGCGGCAAGCAGTTGGACGCCCGACGGCTTTTCGGCGTAGTGGACGAGCGAAAGGCCGGCGGTCACGCCGGCGACCGCCACGAGCGACCACGCCAGCGGCCGCACCTCGAACGCAAGGCCCCAGAGCGCGGCGGACACTGCGAGTGGAAAGACGAAGAAGCGACCCTGCCAGGGGTGATACGTCAGCGTCACGGCGACGAAGAGGAGCCACGCTGCAGGCGCGTAGGCGGCCACGAGCGCGTCCGCCGAGAGCTGTCGCCGGCGAAAGCGCAGCGTCACGACGACGATCACGCCTGTCACCAGCAGCAGCCCGGCGGGCCCGTACCACGAGGCCGTGTCGCTGGCGATCGTCGGGGAAGTCGTCACGGGATCGCCGATCGCGAGGTAGCCCGGCGGCTTGCCCAGCGCGTCGTAGAGGTGGACCAGTACCGACCGACCGGCGTGAGCGAGCGGGAGCAGCACGAGCACTCCCGCGACGATCGCTCCGGCGCCGGCAGCAGTGCGCAGTCGTGAGCCCCTGAGGGCCAAGGCGGCCGCGACCACGACGGCCGCGATGACGTAGATGAGTATGTCTTTGCCACGCGCGCCGGAGAGGTCGAGTGTGTCGACCGCGTCGCCGACGAGGGTGACGAGATTCGGCTTCGGATCGAACGGCGCCGTCAGAGTTCCGGTCCCCGACTGGTCGCCGAGGAGCTGTCCGGTCGCATGAGCGTTCACGATGTACCAGTAGGAACCGGTGATCGCGCCGGCCGCGAGCGCGAGGACCCGCCAACGAACCGCCGCACGCGGTGCCGAAACGACCGCGAGCGCGAGCAACACGAGAAGCCCGTAGGCGGCCGTGAACTTCGCACCGACCGCAAGCGCGGTTGCGACGGAAGCGAGCAGGAGCTCTCCGCGACTTCGGCCGACGACGAAGACCGCGGCGGCGATGAGGAACGACGCGACGACGACGTCGTTCTTCGAACCGGAGGATTGCAGCAGCGCGATCGGCGCGAGGATCAGCAGCAACGCGCCGAACAATGCCTCGGTCGCGCTCCGGCCGAGCCGTCGTGCAAGCCCGAACGTTCCCGCCCCGCACGCGAGCAACGCGAAGAACTGGACGAAGCCGGCCGCCCGCTCGTTTCGCGTCAGTGCGAGCGCGGTTGAAATCCCGATTTCCGCGTTCGGCGGATTGAAGTTCAGCCGCTGGTCGTACGCATTCGCGATGTAGCCGATGTGATGCGCCTGCATCCAGAACGCGGCGCGCGCCAGGTGGTAGTTCAGCGGATCCCAGCCGTTCGGGGGCGTCCCGACGATCAACGCGAACACGTACGCGAGAGCGAGGGCGGCCACTGCCGCGAGTACGACCAGGACGGCTGGTGGCGCAAGCTGCGGCCGGGAATGCGGAAAGCGCGGCGCACCTCGCAGCACCCACACGGCGGCCGCGCCGAGAAAGGTGAGGACGAACGCTGCGAAGATGCCGCCGCGCGTGAACGCGTCGAACGACGAGAGGAAGAGCGCGAGCGCGACGACTTCTGCGAAGCCGACGGTAAAGGTGGCGACGGCCAGTTCGGCGCGCGCCGTGACTCCGAGCGAGAGCGCGAGGAGCAGCCCGGTCGACGCTAGGAGCGCGACGGCGGCGAGGCCCAGGAGCGCTCCGGTCACGAGCCGGAGTTTCGCATCGGGGTCTGACCCCGGACGGGGTCAGACCCCAGCAGTTGGGTTTAGATCGACTGAGGCTCCGGCTCGCCGCCCGGCTGCTCGCCGGCGCGGAGCCGCGTGATCAGATCGGAGACGTCGGCGAGCTCCTGCTCGAGGTCGCGCTGGTAGCTCTCGAGACGCTCGAGGACGTTCTCCCGGTCGTACCACCGGCGGCCGAGGCCGCGATGGAAGCGTCTGCGTCCGTGGTGCATGGTCACCTCCCTTCGAAGCGATCGAGAAACGTGTCGATGCGGTCGCGTGAGCGGCGCAGCGCCGCGGCCCACTCGTCGAGCAGGCGCCGTCCCGCGGCCGTCAGCTCGTACGTGCGCTTCGCGGGGCCCGGCTCGCCAGCCTCCCAACGCGAGGTCACGAGCCCGTCCTCCTCGAGTGCGCGCAGGACGCGATAGAGGTTGCCCATGTCGACGCGCGCTTCGCCCGTGAGCGATGGCAGCGCTTCGAGCAGCTCGTAGCCGTGGGCCGGGCGCTCGCGGAGGAGCAGCAGCAGCGCCGGCTCGCTGAAGCGCTCGACCCGTGCGCGGACCCCCCAGTGTCCGGGCCGCACCATTCGTCGGCAACGCGCGCCGCGGCCGCCGCGGGGCCTCACGCCGCACCTACATGTAAAACACACATGAAAGTGACCCTAGCAACTGCACAGCTCGCTGAGTGGGCTAGGGTCCGCGTATGCCGAGACAGTTGACGCGGCAAGCCGTCACCCGAACCTGCGCCGTGTGTGAGCGGACGCTCCTCACAGGCGAACGCGCCGTGCGCTTCGCCCCGCACGGTGACGACTTCGTCGACGTCTGCCCACTGTGCGCCGACATCGCCCTCGAGCACGGCTGGATCAAAGAGGGCAGCCCGACGACGCCGACCGTCCCCAATCAGCGCCGCCGCAAGCGCCGCGGGCTCGCGTCGCTCTTCGATCCGCGCAGGGAGCCCGCCGACGAGCCGGTCGTCGCGGAGCCGATCCTCCGCCGTCTCTCGGCGCGCGAGCAGCAGATGGTCGAGGCTGCGGACATCTTCAACAGCAGCGACTACCGCCGCACCGTCGGCGGCATCGCGAAGAGCCTCGGCCCGCCCCGCGCCAGCATCGTCCCCCTCTCAGGCGTCAGCGGCGAGCTGATCGTCACCGTCGCCTGGGACATTTCCTGGTACCAGTACCGCGTCACGCCCGAGTCGGCGAAACCCGTCCGGCTCGCCGAGCGGGGCCACGAGCTCGCCGACCTCGACGCGGGCTACAAGCGCTGGAACGCGCACATCGAGGACGACGGTCGGCTCGTCCCCGAAATCGAACGTCTCTAGACGCCGCTACGGTCGCTCCTACAATCAGAGGCGTGATCTATTGCGTGATCCCGCCGGAGCTCGCCGACGAGCTCTACGACAAGATGGTCGAGTACTACAAGGACAACCCGAACGTCACGGTCATCATCGACCGGCGCAAGGGCCCTGACAGGCGCAACCGCAAGGGCGGCGGGGGCGACGACGGGGCGCGCGAGCAGCGCACGATCCGCGATCGGCGGCGCCCCCGGGTGACCGGCACCTTTCCGGAGACGGACGTCCCGGCCGACTAACTAGACTGGCTCCCCGTGGCGATGACGGGGACGAAGAGGTTCCAGAACTACATCGACGGCGAGTGGGCCGACTCGACGTCCGGCGAGACCTTCGAGAGCACGAGCCCGGCGACGGGCGACACGATCGGAACGTTTCCGAAGTCGAACGCCGAGGACGTCGACCGCGCCGTCGCCTCCGCGAAGGCCGCATTCGACGACTGGCGGCTCGTCCCGGCGCCGAAGCGCGGCGAGATCCTCTACCGCTTCGCGAATCTCCTGATCGACGAGAAGGAGTCGCTGACGGACCTCATGTCGCGCGAGATGGGGAAGGTCAAGGCCGAAGCCGGCGGCGACGTCCAGGAAGCGATCGACATGAGCCTGTACATGGCCGGCGAGGGGCGGCGGCTGTTCGGACACACGACGCCTTCCGAGCTACGGGACAAGTTCAACATGAGCGTCCGGCAGCCGATCGGCGTCGTCGGCGTGATCACGCCCTGGAACTTCCCGATCGCGATCCCGTCCTGGAAGATCGCGCCCGCGCTCGTGTGCGGCAACACGGTCGTCTTCAAGCCGGCCACCGACACGCCGTTGCTCGGCGAGCGCTTCGTCGAGCTGCTGGACGAAGCCGGGCTGCCCGCGGGCGTGATCAACATCGTGCACGGCGGCGGCGGCGCTGTCGGCGACCGGCTCGTCAAGCATCCCGACGTCCGAGTGATCACCTTGACCGGCTCGCGGGAAACCGGTGTCGAGGTGATGCGGAACGCCGCGGACAACCTCAAGCACGTCCACCTCGAGCTCGGCGGCAAGAACGCGATCATCGTTCTCGACGATGCCGATCTCGACCTCGCCGTCGACGGCATCGTCTGGTCGGCGTTCGGAACCTCGGGCCAGCGCTGCACGGCAGCCTCGCGCGTCATCGTGCAGACGCGTGTCTACGACGAACTCGAGTCGAGGCTGGTGGCCGCGGCCGAAAAGCTGACGCTCGGCCCTGGCTGGGAGGACTCGACGGATGTCGGGCCGGTGATCAACAGCGGTGCACTGGAGAAGATCCACTCCTACACGAAGATCGGCGAGGGCGAGGGGGCCCGGCTCCTGACCGGCGGCGAGATCGCGACGAACGACGGCCTCGACAAGGGCTCGTTCTACCGGCCGACGATCTTCGGGCGTGTCGACCCGCAGATGCGGATCGCGCAGGAGGAGATCTTCGGTCCCACGACCGCGCTCATTCGCGTCAAAGACGTCGACGAGGCGATCCGCGTGTCGAACGGGATCAAGTACGGCCTGTCGTCGTCGATCTTCACGCGTGACGTCAACAAGGCCTTCCGCGCGATGCGCGATCTCGAGGCGGGGATCACGTACATCAATGCAGGCACGATCGGCGCCGAAGTCCATCTGCCGTTCGGCGGGACGAAAGACACCGGCAACGGTCACCGCGAGGCGGGGCAGGCGGCGCTCGACGTCTTCACCGAGTGGAAGTCCATCTACGTCGACTACAGCGGCAAGCTGCAGAAGGCGCAGATCGACACCGAGAGCTGAAGGCGCGTCTCTCGACCGACGGCGGCGCGCGCGGCAACCCGGGGCCCGCGGCCTACGGGTACGTGCTCGAGGCTGACGACGGACATGTGCTGGCCGCACACGGCGAGGCGATCGGGCACGCGACGAACAACGTCGCCGAGTACAGCGGTCTGGTCGCCGGCATGACGAAAGCCGCGGAGCTCGGAGTGCGCGAGCTCGAGGTCGTGTCCGATTCGGAGCTGCTCGTGAAGCAGATGCGCGGCGAGTACCGGGTCAAGAACGAGGCGCTGCGCGGCCTCTGGGAGGAGGCCAACGACCTCGAGCGGAGCTTCGCGAGGGTGCGCTACACGGCGGTGCGTCGGGCCCACAACGAGCTCGCCGACCGGCTCGTCAACGAGGCTCTGGACGCCCAAGCCTGAGGTACACTGGCGGCCGCGCGGATGTAGCTCAGTTGGCTAGAGCGTCTGCTTGCCATGCAGAAGGTCGTGGGTTCGAGTCCCATCATCCGCTCCATCTGAAGGCCCCGGAAACGGGGCCTTTTCGTTTTCGCGGCTGCTGACGCCGAAGGCCAATGGTGAGGAAATCGCACCGAAATGGTGAGAACGGATCCGCGAGGGCCGTCAGCCCTGCCCTCATGCCCGTGTGGCGTGAGCGTCGATCCTGTGGCCTCGATCAGTCGAGCGGTCCCGCGATATCCTCGACCGGCCGTCCGGCCCCACGGAAAGGAGACCGGATGGCGAGCACACTTACCTTCAAGCTCGTGACTGCGGACGGCACACCCGCCGATCCGCCGTCGTTCCAGACCGTCGCGCCGCTCTGGCGTCCCGGCGACACGATCCCGCTCGGGCGCAAGACGCTGCGCGTGATCGACGTCCGCCAAGTCGACCCCGACGATCCGCCCGTCCTAGTCATCGAGGACACGTCCGCATGATGCGTCCAGCGCGGCGAGCGGGACGAGCGGCGCGAGCTATCGCGACTGTCCATTAGGTCGTCTCGACCGAGACAATCGAGCTTGGGAAGAAACTAGGCCACTGCGTTCTGCCTCACAGCCGAGCGGAACCATTCGGCGCTGAGCTTCGGCGTGCGCTCAAGCGTGTCGAAGTCGACGTAGATCAGTCCGAACCGGTCACCGTAGCCGTTCACCCATTCGAAGTTGTCTTGCGAGGACCAGTGGAAGTAGCCGTCCACGGGCACTCCTTCGGACGTCGCGTGCTGGAGCTGGTCGAGGCAGGCGCGGAGGAACATCACCCGGTCCGAGTCGTACACGTTGCCGTCGTCAGAGACGACGTCTGCCGCGGCGCACCCATTCTCGGTGATGAAGATCGACTTGGCATCCCAGAGCGACTGCACCTGGCGCGGTGCCCAGTACATGACCTCCGGGGCGAGAATGTGCCACGAGGCGTGCATCTTCGGGTGCGATCCGTTGAACGGGATCGCGCTGTATCCGGGCGGCTCGTCGGAGGGCTGCACGTAGATGTGTGGCCGGTAGATGTTGATCCCGGCGAAGTCGAGTGGAGCGGCGATC
>DATFTK010000149.1:0-2417 GCA_035262005.1 Gaiellaceae bacterium
CGCCGCTGGGAGCGGCTAGCGTCGATGCCTGAGCCGCGCGGCGCGACCGCTGCGAGCGCCGCGGACGGCCAGATCGTCGATGCCGGGGCCGAGTCGGCGGCGGGAACGAGTGCTGCCGTCTACGCCTACAACCCGAAGACGAACCGGTGGCGGCGCTTGCCGGACCAGCCGACGGCCCGCCACAGCGTGGCGGTCGTCGGCGTTGGCAGCACGATCTACGTCGTGGGTGGTGGCCCGACCCCGGGCCTCACCGTCACGGCGGCAAACGAGTCGTTGAACCTCGCGGGTTGAGCATCAACCTGCGGGCTTGATCGTCCCGAACAGCCCGTGCGACTCGCCGTCCGGGCCGGCGGTGAAGAACAGCGTGTCCGGATTGCCGTTGGACTGGGCATTGCCGAACTGCAGCGCCCAGAGCCCGTCGATCACGAGCTTGCCGCCGCTTGCGTCCCTCAGCGTGCCGCGGTGCTCGAAGCCGGCGGACGTTTCCTCGTAGGCGTTGATCTGCCCGTCGCCGAAGTTGCCGACGAGGAGATCGCCCGCGAAGCGGCCGAACGACGGCGGCGCGAGTGCGAGCCCCCACGGCGAGTTGAGCTGGCCGTGCTGCGCGACGCGCGTCAGCAGATCGCCGGACAGGTCGTAGGCGTCGACGAAGCCCAGGCTCTGGCCGGCGACGTCGTCATGGGCGTCGGCGTCTTGCTTCGCGTACGAGACGAAGACGCGGTTGCCGATCACCTGGATGCCGAAGGGCCCGTAGCCGTCCGGGATCATCGGGTCGACGAAGGAGCCCTGCGGCGTCACGTTCTGCCAGGCGCCGTTGAAGACGTCGACGTGCGCGTTGTGGAAGTCGGTCGCGTACAGCACCGGGCCCGTACCCGTCTGGGCGATCGCGAGGCCCTTGTAGACCGCGTCCGTTCCCCCGTGCGCGGTGACGAGCGCCGACGTAAGCCCTCCGCGCCAGGCCCGGATCATCCCGTCCTCGCTCGCGAAGACAAAGGCTGCCGGCCCCCCGCTGACGATGAAGTTCATCGGGATGCCGGCGAAGATCGCGCCCGTCGGGCCACCGTCGACGCCGACGACGAGCGGGTTGATCGAAATCGTCGTGCCGTTGCTGATGTACAGCGTGGACTTGTCCATCCCGTTGTCAGCGACCCACCACGGGCTCGTGGCGCTGCGCGCCAGGCCCCAGCCGTTGACGAGGTTTGGATCTGGGAGCGTGGCCGCTCCCGGAACGTCGGAGACGAGGTTCGTGACGGTGTACGAACCGTCCGGTGGAGCGGCGGACAGCGGTGCCGCAGCGGCGAGCGTCAACGTCGAAACCGCGGCGACGAGCGCGAGGCGCAAGAGCGATTTGCGCATGATCTCTCCCCCTCTCGTATCGAGGCCAAAAAGGTCTATACGGGCAGCGGGCCTCTCCGGTTTACCTGGTGTAGAAACCCCGGTGGTGATCGCCGTTGTCGGAGCGGGCCCTGCCGGCCTGGCCTGCGCAGCCCAGTTGCAGCGCTCCGGGCAGGAGGTCGTCGTGCTCGAGCGCGGCGAGGTCGGTGCAGCGTGGGCGACCCGCTACGACCGGCTGCGGCTGCACACGGTCCGCTGGCTCTCGTCTCTCCCCGGCTATCGGATGCCGCGGGCGCTCGGCAAGTGGCCCGCGCGCGACAGCGTGATCGACTACCTGCAGCGTTACGCGGCCGTCACCGGCGTCAGCGTGCGGACCGGCGTGGAGGTCGAGGAGATCGTCCAGGTCGACGGGCACTGGCGGCTCCACACGAGCGCGGGCGACGTCGACGCAGACCGGGTCGTCGTCGCGACCGGTCACAGCAATCAGCCGTACCTGCCGGACTGGCCCGGCTCGTTCACGGGCGAGCTGCTGCATTCGGCCGACTACCGGAACTCCCGGCCGTACGCCGGCCGGAGCGTGCTCGTGGTCGGCGCCGGGAACTCCGGGGCGGAGATCGCGGTGGACCTCGCCGACGGTGGAGCGGCGGGGGTCTTCCTCGCGGTGCGCACCCCACCGCACATCGTTCGCCGCGACACGCTCGGCTTTCCGAGTCAGGTCCTCGGAATCGCGACAGCGCACCTCCCTGTGTCTGTCGTCGACCGGATCGCGAGCACGATGCGGCGCATCTCCATTCCGGACCTGACCCTGTACGGCTTGCCGCCTCTGCGCCGCCCGTACTCGGACTTTCTCCGTCGGCATGTCATCCCGATCGTCGACGTTGGGCTCGTCGACGCCGTCCAGTCAGGCCGCGTTCGGGTCGTCGCGGCACTCGATCGGTTCCAGGACGAAGCGGCCGTGCTCGCCGACGGCGTCACGCTTCGAGTGGATGCCGTGATCGCGGCCACGGGCTACCGGACGGCGCTCGAGCCGCTCGTGGGGAAGCTCGGCGTCCTCGACGAGGCCGGAGAGCCGCTGGCCCGCG
>DATFTK010000150.1:0-13146 GCA_035262005.1 Gaiellaceae bacterium
GACGCCGGAATCCGGATCGACCCCCCTCCGTCGCTCCCGTGCGCGATCGGCGCGAGCCCGGCGGCGACGGCGGCCGCGGCGCCGCCGCTCGACCCACCCGGCGTCCGCGTGACGTCCCAGGGATTCCGGCAGACGCCGTTCAGCTCCGACTCGGTCACTCCGAGCGTCCCGAGCTCGGGCGTGTTCGTCTTGCCGAGGACGACGAACCCCGCCTCGCGAATCCGCCGCACGACCGCCGAGTCGAATGACGGGACGTAATCGGCCAGCGCCTTGGCGGAGTACGTCGTTCGCAGCCCCGCGGTCTCCGTCAGGTCCTTGATCGCGATCGGGACGCCCGCGAACGGACCGTCGGTCGGTTTCGCTGCGGCGGCGCGCGCGCCGTCGGCGTCGACTGTGACGTACGCGTTGAGCGCCGGATCGAGCCGTTCGATCCGGTCGAGGTAGAGCTCGACCAGCTCGACAGCCGAGACCTCGCGCTGCCGGACGAGCCGAGCGAGCTCGCCGGCCTCGGCGAAACACAGTTCCGATGCGGCAGCCGAGCTCATCGCTCGCGCAGCGACTGCCCGCCGGCCCGGTGCATCGACTCGAGCATCCCCGGCGGAGCAGCGCCGTCGGGAAGGCGTTCCTGGAGCTCGCGCAGCAGTGCGTCGGGATCCCAGCGCTCCTCGCTCGAGAACAGCGCGCCCGCCTCCCAACCGCTGAGCATGTTGATCGCACCGCCGTAGACGAAGAAGACCTGGCCGGTGACGTTCTGCGCCTCGTCGGCGCAGAGGGCGACGACGATCGGCGAGTTGTTTGCCGCATCCGCAGGGTCGAAGCCACCGTCGGGCGGCGGGATCTCGCCGAAGGCGGCCTCCGTCATGCGTGTGCGCGCATTCGGCGCGATCGCGTTGACGGTCACGCCGTAGCGCTGGAGCTCCTGCGCCGCTATGAGCGTGAACCCGACGATGCCGGCCTTCGCGGCGCCGTAGTTCGCCTGCCCGACGTTGCCGAACACGCCGGAAGGGCTCGAGGTGTTGATCACGCGTGCACGGACCTCGTCGCCCGCCTTCGAGCGCTCGCGCCAGTGCGCCGCCGCATGCCTGGTCGGGGCGAAGTGGCCTTTCAGATGTACCCCGACGACCGCGTCCCACTCGTGCTCTTCCATGTTCACGAGCATGCGGTCGCGCAGGATTCCGGCGTTGTTGACGAGGATGTCGAGCCGCCCGAACGACTCGAGCGCCGCGTCCACCATCCGCTTCGCCCCGGCAAGGTCGGCGACGTTCTCGCCGTTCGCAGCAGCGGCACCGCCGAGCGCCTCGATCTCACGCACCACAGCGAGCGCAGGGGCTTCGTCGGCGCCCTCTCCCGCGAGCGATGCGCCGAGGTCGTTGACGAGGACGCTCGCCCCCTCGCGTGCCAGCGCGAGCGCGTGCTCGCGGCCGATGCCGCGTCCCGCCCCGGTGACGATCGCGACCTTTCCTTGCAGATTCGGCATGCCGCCCTCCTAGACGAAGGCGCTCTCGCCCGTGAGCTCTCGTCCGATGATCAGCTTCTGGATCTGGCTCGTCCCTTCGTACAGCGTCGTGACGCGGGCGTCGCGCAGGTACTTGCCGACGGGATACTCGTCGATGTAGCCGTAACCCCCGTGCACTTGCACCGCGGCGTTCGCGGCGCGCACCGCCGCCTCGCTGGCGTAGTACTTCGCGACCGACGACTCGAGCGTGTGCCGTACGCCGTCGTCCGCGAGCGCCGCGGCGCGCCAGGTGAGCAGGCGGGCCGCGTCGCATTCGACGGCGATTTCGGCGAGCAGCTCTTGCACGAGCTGGTGCGATGCGATCGTTTTGCCGAACTGCTGGCGCTCGCCCGCGTAGCGGAGGCAGGCATCGAGGCAGCCCTGCGCGATGCCGACGCAGCCCGCCGCGAGCGAGATGCGGCCGTTGTCGAGCGCCGACATCGCGACCTTGAAGCCGTCGCCCTCGGCGCCCAGGCAATTCTCGCCGGGGACCCGCACGCCGTCCAGTGTCAGCTCGGCCGTGTCCTGCGCGCGCAGCCCGAGCTTGCCCTTGATCGGCGTCGCGCTGAATCCGTCCGACTCCGTCGGGACGAGGAAGCACGTCAGGCCGCGGGCGCCCTCTCCGCCGGTTCGCGCGAACACGAGCGCGACGCCGGCCCACGAGCCGAGCGTGATGAAGATCTTCGACCCGGCGAGCACCCACTCGTCGCCGTCGCGCTCGGCATGTGTCACGAGCCTCGACGGGTCGGAGCCCGCGCCGGGCTCGGTCAGCGCGTAGCAGCCGAGCGCCTCGCCGGACGCAAGCTTGGGCAGCCACTCGCTCTTCTGCACCTCGGTGCCCCACTTCAGGATCGTCTTGCCGACGAGGCCGACGTTCACCGACACGATCCCGCGCACGGAGGAATCCGCGCGCCCGAGCTCCTCCATCACGAGCGCGTACGACACCGTGTCGAGCTCCCACGCGCCGAGGTAACCGACGCCGGCGAGCTTGGCGACGATCGCATGGTCGAGGTCCTCCGTGCGGTCCCAGTCGCGTGCATATGGCAGGACCTCCCGCTCGCAGAACTCACGCGCCGACGCGCGGATCAGCTCCTGCTCGTGGGTGAGGGAGAAGTCCATTGGGGCGAGGGGCCGGCGCAGGGCCGGCCCCTCGGTATTCCGTCAGCGTCCCTTGATCAGCGGGCCGAACTCGGTGAACGTGCCGTTCGTATAGCGCGCCAGCTTGATTTGCGAGAGGGGGAAGTGATCCGACCTGGTCGTCTTGTCCTTCACACCCTTGATCGCATAGGGATTCGTCCAGTTCATATTCAGGGCCGCACGCATCAGCGACGCGCGCGTCGGGTTCTTCCCCGCGTTGAAGAGCACCTTCGCAGTGTCGTAAGCCTTCGCGACACCGTAGTAGTAGAAGCCGTTGTTCGAGTCAGCGCCGCTCGGCCCGTACTTCGCGAGCAACGCGCGGTATTGCTTGACAGCTGGGTCGTTTGCGTACTTCGGATTCGACACGTTCTTCAGATACGCGCTGCTGATCGCACCGCTGACGAAGTCCGCGCCGACACGATCGACGACCGCTGCCATCACGGCGTCGGTTGCCGCAACCGAGTTGATCACCAACGTGTTCGGCTTCCAATTCAACGCCTTCGCGGTCGCGATGGCGCGAACCGTCGGCGTTCCGGCCGTCGTCAGCAGCACCCAGGTGTCTGCGCCCGATGCCTTCTGTCGCGCGATCTGCGACGCGTAGCTCGTGTCGGTGACCTCGTAGCTGAGCTCGGAAACGATCAGGCTCTTCTTCGCACCCAGACCGATCTTCACCCCACGCAGGTAGTCCTTGCCGTAATCATCGTTCTGGTAGAAGACTGCGATTTTCGCGTTCGGGCTGTTCTTCGCGATCCACTGTCCGTAGGCGCGACCCTCGGCGATGTAGTCGGGCTGCCAGCCGATGGTCCAGGGGAATTGTTTGTATTGGAGCCCCCAGTAGCTCGCGCCCGTGGACACGAAGAGTTGCGGAATCTTCCGCTCGTTCAAGAACGGGCGGATCGCCTGATTGTCCTCGGTGCCGAGGGTGCCGACGATCGCGAAGACCTTGTCCTCGAGCACCAGCTTGTTCGTGAGCTGGACGGTGTTCGCGGGGTTGTACGCGTCGTCGTAGTACTTCCAGACGATCTTGCGCCCACGGATGCCCGTCTTTCCGTCTGGACCCTTGCGGTTGTTCACGTAGTTGAAGTAGGCCTCCATTCCGCGCGCGATCGGCGCGTACCCGGAAACTGGACCGCTCAGCGGAAACGTTCCGCCGATGACGATCGACGACTTCGTGACGCCGGGCGTCGCAGCCGCGGAGCCTGCCCCTTCTCGCGCAGCCGACGCCGAAGACAGCGTTGCGATGGCGGCGCCCACGCAACACGCCATCACCGCCAGCGTTTTCTTCATGCTTCCCCTCTCCTCGCGGGTTCCAGGATTGGTTCCCGCGTATTCTGACGCTCTCGAAGGAACCTTGTTAACGGTGCGAACATGCGCCGAATCGCTCCCGCGAATCCGCCCGGAAGCGCGTACATGATCAGGATCAGGAGGACCCCGAACACCACCGCCGGCGCCTGCTTCCCGAACGCGAAGTGGACGAGCGGCGGCTCCTGGGCGTAGATCGGGAGGAACTCGTAGAGGAGAGCCCCGAACAGGGCCCCGGAGAGCGACCCGAGCCCCCCGATCACCACGCTCGCGAGCAGGAGGACCGAGAGCGAGATCGGAAACGTGTCGGGATTGACGTACGACACCTGGATGGCGAGCAGCGCTCCGGCAGCACCTGCGAACGCGGAGGAAACAGCAAACGCAAGGGTCTTGTACACCGCCGGGCTGACCCCGGATGCGGTCGCAGCCACCTCACGGTCGCGGATCGCACGCCAGGCGCGACCCACACGTCCGCGCACGAGCAGCCAGGAGAGCACGAACAGGACGGCGGCCACGCCCCAGGCTTCGTAGTACAGCCACCGCTTCGTCGAGATGTCCCAGCCGAACGGCGTGTGCGGCAGCGGCAGGTTTACGCCGCCGCCGCCACCCGTGACGTTCTCGAACTTCTTGGCGATCGCCGGCAACGAGACCGCCATCGCGAACGTCGCGAGTGCGAGCGAGACGCCGGCGAGCCGAAGGGCAGGGATCCCGAACAGGAATCCAACCGCACCGGTGAGCACGAACGCGAGCGGGATTGTGAAGACGGGGCGCATCCCGTCACCCACGGGGAGCCAGTCGGGCGGATGATGACCGTAGAGCGCGAGGCCCGGCCGCCCCAGCACCGCGACCGCGGCAACGTAAGCACCGATGCACATGAAGGCGCCGTGGCCGAGTGAGATCTGACCGTTGTAACCGGTGAGCATGTTCAAGCCCAGCAGGGCCGCGAAGTAGATCGCGACGTAGGTGAACTCGTCCAGGCGGAATTCTCCGGCGCGCTGCCCGATGAGCACGACCAGCACGACAGTGACTGCAACCGGCAGCAAGCGCAGCGCGATCAGCGCGGCCCGGGCGATCACACTCTCCGCACCACCGCGTGGCCGAAGAGCCCCTGGGGGCGGATCACGAGCACCGTCAGGAGGATCGCGAGCGCGGTCGGCAGGCGCAGCTCCTCGCCGACGAACGCGACGTAGCGGCCGAGCAGGTTCACGAGCACGCCGAGCGTCAGCCCCCCGACGACCGCGCCGACCGGGCTGTCGATCCCTCCCAGAACCGCCGCCGCGAATGCGTAGATCAGGATGACGAGCATCATGTTCGGGTCGAGGAACGTCGTCGGAGCGGCCATCATCCCGGCCACCGCGCCGAGCGCGGCAGCGAGCCCCCAGCCGATCGCGAGCATCCATCCGACCCGTACGCCGAGCAAGCGGCTCGCGCCGGGATTGACTGCTGCCGCGCGCATCGCGAGCCCGAGAGTCGTGAACCTGAAGAAGAGCCACAGCACGAGCACCGTGGCGAGGCAAACGCAGAAGGTGCCGACGTCCTGCAACGAGATCGCGACGCCGGCGACGTCGACGGTGCGATTCGGGAACGGACTGTCGAACGCCTTGACCTCGGACCCCCAGATCCAGCCGGTGAGCCCGTTGATCGCTATGAGCATCCCGATCGTCACGATCACAATGACGATCTCCGGGCGATTCTCGACCGGCCGGATCACCACGCGCTCGATCGCGAAGCCGCCCGCGAACGCGATCACGAGTGTGAGCACGAATGCCGGCCAGTACGGCAAGCCGTGCTGCATCAGCATCCACGCGATGTACGTGGTGAATGTCGCCATCTCACCCTGCGCGAAGTTGATGACGTCGGTCGCCCGGTAAATGAGGACGAGTGCAAGCGCGAGGCTCGCGTAGATCGCGCCGGACGCGAGACCGCTCGTGATTTGCTGGAAGAACTCTGGCCAGGTGAACGCGAGCACGGCCTAATACCCGAGGTAGGACCTGCGCACGCCTTCATGGCGGCGCAGCTCTTCGCTGGACCCTTCGATCGCGACATTGCCGACCTCGAGCACGTACGCGCGTGCGGAGCTCTCGAGCGCAAGGTTCGCGTTCTGCTCGACAACGAGGACGGTCAGGCCCTCCTCCTCGTTGAGGCGGCGCACGACCGCAAAGAGCTCCTGGACAACCGTCGGCGCAAGCCCCAGGGAAGGCTCGTCCAGCAGCAGGAGACGTGGACGAGAGACAAGAGCCCGCGCAAGTGCCAGCATCTGCTGCTCGCCGCCGCTCAACGTGCCTGCCTGCTGGTGTCCTCGGCGCTCGAGCCACGGGAAGTAGCCGAAGACGCGGGGCGCCTCCTGCTTGATCGTCCGCCGCTCGCCGCGCACATACGCGCCCATTCGGAGGTTTTCCCAGACGGAGAGCTCCGCAAAGAGCCCCCGACCCTCCGGTACGTGGGCGATGCCGAGCTTCGCGAGGGCGTCCGGCGCTCGCCGGACGATCGACTTCCCCTCATAGCGGATGTCGCCGCTCGTCCGGACCGTGCGCGAGACCGCACGTAGTGTCGTCGTCTTCCCCGCGCCGTTGGCTCCAAGGAGCGCCACGATCTCACCCTCGCCGACGTGGAGCGAGACCCCGTGCAGCGCGCTGATCGGCCCGTACCGCGCGGCAACGTTGTCGAGCTCGAGCAGCTCGCTCATGCCGCCCGGCTGTCCGAGCCGAGATACGCCTCGATCACCACCGGATCCGTCCGGACCTCGTGTGGTGTCCCCTCCGCGATCTTGCTGCCGAAGTTGAGGACGTGAACGCGGTCGCAGATCGACATCACGAGGTTCATGTGGTGCTCGACGAGCAGAATGGTGAGGTCACGTTCGTCGCGGATCTGTCGGATCAGCGCACCGAGCTCCGAGACCTCCTCGTGATTCAGGCCTCCTGCCGGCTCGTCGAGCAGCAGCAGCGTGGGTCGCGCCGCGAGCGCCCGCGCGATCTCGATCCGCTTGAGCGTGCCGAAAGGCAAGCCCGCAGCCTCGCGCTCGGCGACGTCGCCGAGCGACAGCTGCTCGAGCGTCTGCCGCGCCTCTGCCTCGCTCCCCCGGTGCGTGAACGGCCGCCAGCGCGAGTGCGCGCCGACGAGCACATTCTCGACGACCGTCATCGACGGGAAGAGAGCGACGTTCTGGAACGTGCGCGCGATCCCGAGGCGAACGATCCGGTACGGCGGAGTGCGGGCGAGGTCCTTGTCGTCGAAGACGATGCGGCCCTCGTTCGGCTTGTACAGCCGCGTGACCAGGTTGAAGAGCGTCGTCTTGCCAGCGCCGTTCGGGCCGATCAAGCCGCCGATCTTTCCCTGCTTCAGCTCCAGGGAGACGTCGCTCAGCGCGAGGATGCCGCCGAATCGACACGTGACGTTCTCTACCGCCAAGAGCGCCATCGGATTCGCGGATGATATGACCGTCCGACCGCGCACATGCGTTTCGACGGCACCCAGGTTCAGAACGAGATCTACGTCAGCGGCGAATCGCCGTGGCCTATCGGCGCCGGCGACTGGGAGTCGCGCGCGGCCGAGCGACTCGGCCCCGGGCCGCTCGGCTACATCGCGGGCGGCGCCGGCGCCGAGTCGACGATGCGCGCGAATCGCGAGGCGTTCGAGCGACGTCGTCTGCGCCCGCGCATGCTCGGCGCCCATGTCGAACGTGACCTTGCGGTCGATGTGCTCGGAACGGCGTCGCCGTTCCCTTTCATGCTCGGACCCGTCGGCGTGCTGAGCATCGCTCATCCGGACGGCGAGCTGGCGCCGGCTCGCGCCGCCGCGGGCGCACGCGTCCCGTTCCTCCTTTCCACCGCCGCCTCGCACTCGGTCGAGGAGATCGCCGAGGCGATGGGCGACGCCCCTCGCTGGTTTCAGCTCTACTGGGTCAGGAACCGCGACGTCGTTGCGAGCCTCGTTCGCCGCGCCGAGGCGGCCGGGTACGCGGCGATCGTGGTCACGCTCGACACGCTCATCCTCGGCTGGCGTCCGCGCGACCTCCGGAACGCATACCTGCCGTTCCGCGACGGCGAGGGCATCGCGCAGTTCACGAGCGACCCCGTTTTTCGCGACCTCCTGCCCGATGCCGAGGATCCACTCGTCGCGGCCGGGACGATGCTGGCGATGTTCCCGAACCTCGCGCTGCAGTGGGACGACCTCACATACCTCCGCGAGCTCACGTCGCTGCCGGTCCTCGTCAAGGGGGTGCTCACCGGCGAGGACGCCGTGCGCGCGCTGACGGCGGGCGTCGACGGGATCATCGTGTCGAACCACGGCGGCCGTCAGGTCGACGGCGCCGTCGCTGCACTGGACGCGCTCGAGGAGGTTCGCGCCGCGGTCGGCCGCGAGGCCACCGTTCTCATGGACGGCGGCATCCGCGGCGGCGCCGACGTCGTCAAGGCGATGGCCCTCGGCGCGAACGCGGTCCTCGTGGGACGTCCCTACGTGTACGCGCTCGCGGTCGGCGGTCAGGAAGGGGTCGCGGCCCTGATCCAGCAGCTGGCGGCCGAGACCGACGTGACGCTCGCGCTGCTCGGCGCACGCTCGGTGAACGAGCTCGACTCCTCGTGGATCGCGGAATCGTCCTGAGCGCACCGGGCGCTGTCGCGCTCGAGGAGATCGTCGTCGACGAGCCGGGGCCCGACGAGGTGAGCGTTCGAATCGAGGCCAGCGGCGTCTGCGGCACCGACCTCCACGTGGTCGAGGAGGACGGCTGGGGCCATCCGCTGCCGGTTCTGCTCGGGCACGAGGGCGCGGGAACGATCGACGCGGTGGGCCGGGACGTGGACGGGCTCGCTGTCGGCGATCGAGTGGTTCTCGGCTGGCACACGGCGTGCGGCTTGTGTGAGCGGTGCGCACGGGGCCTGCCGAGAGGGTGCAGGCGGCCGCCCGCCGCACTGGGCCGCCTGCACCGAGCCGACGGCGCCGTTCTTTCGCCCGTTCTCCGGACCGGGACGTACGCGACCCACACCGTGATTCCCGCCGTCGCGGCGGTGAAGGTGCCCGACGAGCTGCCCCTCGACCAGGCGTGCCTGATCGGTTGCGCCGTCGCGACCGGCGTCATGTCGGTGCTCGAGACCGCCAAGGTTCCGGAAGGGGCGAGCGTCGCCGTCATCGGTTGCGGTGCGGTCGGCCTCTCGGTCGTGCAGGGCGCGCGCATCGCCGGCGCGTCGCGGATTCGTGCGATCGACCTCGACGCTGCGAAGCAGCAGCGAGCACTTCAGTTCGGCGCGACCGACGTCGGGGAGGGGCCGGTCGACTTCGCGTTCGACGTGGTCGGCCGGCGCTCGACGTTCGAGCTCGCCCTGAAGCTGCTACGCGGCGGCGGCACGGCCGTGCTGATCGGTCTCTCGCCGTCGGGCGAGAAGGCGGAGGTCGAGTTGCCGTACTTGTTCGCCAAACGGATCACGGTCCGGACCTCGCACGGCGGCGACCACCTACCGCATGAGGACTTTCCGCGACTCGTCCAGTGGGCGCTTGACGGCAGGCTCGACCTCGCCGGGATGGTCACGAACCGGATCGGGCTGGAGGACGCGCCGCGCGCCCTCGGCGAGCTCAGGTCGTCGCCCGACCTGATCCGCTCCGTGATCGTGGTCTAATCCACGCGGTGGACCTGCGCGACAGCCCGGACGAAGCCGCCTTTCGCGAGCGCGTCCGCTCCTGGCTGGCGGGCAGCCTTCCCGCGGAGCCCGGCCTGGAGTGGAGCCGGAAGATCTACGACGCCGGCTTCGCCGGCCTGACCTGGCCGGAGGAGTACGGCGGTCGCGGCGAGGCCTACAGCAACCAGGCGATCGCGCTGGAGGAGTTCGCCAAGGCCGGTGCGCCGAACCACATGAACGTGATCGCGCTCGGCATGGCCGGGCCGACGATCATGGTGCACGGGACCGAAGCGCAGAAGCGACGCTATCTGCCGAAGATGCTGTCGGCAGAGGAGATCTGGTGCCAGGGCTTCTCGGAGCCGGGTGCAGGCTCCGATCTCTCCGCGGTGCGCACACGCGTCGAGCGGCGAAACGAAGGCTTCGTCGTCAACGGCCAGAAGGTCTGGTCGTCGCTGGCGCACCTCGCCGACTTCTGCATCCTGCTCGGCCGCAGTGATCCGGATTCGCAGCGCCACGCCGGCCTGACGTACGTGATCGTCGACATGCACGCTGCCGGCGTCGAGGTGCGGCCGCTCCGGCAGATCACGGGCGAAGCCGAGTTCAACGAGATCTTCTTCAGCGACGTGCATGTCCCCGCCGAGAACCTGCTCGGAGACGTCGGCGAGGGCTGGCAGGTCGCGATGACGACGCTGCTCCACGAACGCGGCACGCTCGGCTTCGCGCTCACCGGCGTGCTCGACGCCCAGGTGCAACGTCTGGTCGCGCTGGCGAAGGAACGCGCCGCAGACGACCCGATCATCCGGGACCGCGTCGCCCAAGAGTGGATCGAGCTGCAGGCGTTGAAGCTGACGAACTACCGCTCGCTGGCGACGCTGATGGAGACCGGCATCCCGGGCCCGGAGGGGTCCGGCTCGAAGCTCCACTGGTCGGAGCAGAACCAGCGACTGACAAAGCTCGCAATGGAGATCCTCGGCGGCGAGGACGACGGCTACTGGGGCTACCAGCAGCTGCGTAGTCGCGGCAACACCATCGAGGCCGGAACGAGCGAGATCCTGCGCAACATCATCGCCGAGCGCGTGCTCGGTCTGCCGAGGTCACGCTGATGCAGTTCGCTTTCACCGAGGACCAGGAGCTGCTCCGCCGTGAGGCGCGCGACGTGCTCGCCAACGGCGGCTGGGGCCGCGACGAGCTGGCCGAGCTCGGATTCCTGGATCGGGCCGTCCTGTTCGAGGAAGCCGGCCGCGCGAACCGGGGCGAGGAGTTCTTCGACCCGGGTGCGCCCGAGCACGAGCGGCTCGCGGCACTCGCGCTCGAGGCGTCGGGCATCGCACAGCGGGCACTCGAGTTCGCCGTCGAGCATGCGAAGACGCGCGAGCAGTTCAGTCGTCCGATCGGCGTCTTCCAAGCAGTCGCACACCCGCTGGCGGACACATACGTCGAGTCGGAGCTCGCCCGGTCCCTGGCGTACTGGGCAGCGTGGTGTGTCGCCGAGAACGACCAACAGACAGCGGTCGCAGTGGCCTCGGCGAAGAGCTACTCCGGCGACACGGCCGTCGCAGCGTGTGAGCGCGCGATCCAGGTGCTCGGCGGCATCGGCTTCACGTGGGAGCACCCGTTGCACACGTTCTACAAGCGCGCGCTCTCGATCCAGGCATACGGCGGCTACTCGCGCGAGCTGCGCGCGAGAGTCGCGGCCTGGCTGCTTGCCTGATGCGCACGGCGCTCGTGACCGGCGCGTCTTCGGGAATTGGAGCAGCCTGCGCGCAACGCCTTCGGGCAAGCGGCTGGCGCGTTTTCGCCGGAGTGCGGCGAGAAGGCGACGCACCGCGCGGCACCGAGGAGGTGCTCTTCGACGTCACGAGCGAGGACCAGATCCGTGCCGCGGCGCGCCGGATCGAAGACGTCGAGGCGCTCATCAACAACGCCGGCATTGCGATCGCCATGCCGCTCGAGTTCATTCCGCTCGACGAGCTGCGACGCCAGCTCGACGTCAACCTCGTCGGGCAAGTGGCGGTGACGCAGGCCTTCCTTCCGCACCTACGCCGTTCACGCGGCCGCATCGTCTTCGTCGGCTCGATCGCCGGCAAGAGCGCCCTACCGTTCCTCGGCCCGTATGCAGCGTCGAAGCACGCCCTCGAGGCGGTCGCCGACTCGCTGCGCATCGAGGTGCAACCCTTCGGCATCGCTGTGTCCCTTGTCGAACCCGGCACGATCAAGACGCCGATCTGGGAGAAGTCGGCCGCACTGGCCGACACGCTGGCGAACGCCGCGCCGGCCGCATTGCGGGAGCTCTACGGCGAGCGCATCGCCGCCTTCCGGCGTATCGCTGCCAAGCGCGGCGCGCGGGGTGCGTCGGTCGAAGCGGTCGCGCGTGCAGTCGAGGAGGCGCTGACGCGCGAGCGTCCGCGCACGCGCAAGCTTGTCGGGCGCGACGCGAAGCTGCGTTCGGGCGTCGAGTGGTTGCCGGCTCGCCTGCGCGATTCGGTGTACGAAAGAGTCTTGTTGCGCTAAAAGGAGGTCTGGGATGGACGGCCTGATGATGAACTACCAACTCACTTTGCCGACCATCCTCAGGCGGGCCGAGGACTACTTCGGCGGCAAAGAAGTCGTCACGCGGCTGCCCGACAAGTCTTTCCATCGGTACACGTACGCCGACATGACGCGACGCGCGAAGCAGCTCGCGGCCGCCCTGCAGAAGCTCGGGCTCGAGCGCGGCGACCGCGTCGGGACGCTGTGCTGGAACCACTACCAGCACCTCGAGGCGTACTTCGGGATCCCGTCCGCCGGCTTCGTCCTGCACACGCTCAACCTCCGGCTGCACCCGAACGACGTCGGGTACATCGCACTGAACGCCGGCGACCGCGCGCTGGTCGTCGACGCCAGCCTGATGCCGCTCGCCGAGCAATTCCTGGCCCGGACGAAGATCGAGCACGTGTTCGTCGTCGAGGACTCGTACGAGGAGTTGCTCGCGTCGGCTGACGCCGATGAGTGGCGCGACCCCGCGCTCGAGGAGAACGAAGCGGCAGCGATGTGCTACACGAGCGGCACAACGGGGCTGCCGAAGGGCGTTGTCTACTCGCACCGTTCGACGATGCTGCACGCGCTCGGTGTGGCTGCGGCGAATCCGCTCGGCCTCGGCCTCTCCGAGCAGGACGTGATCCTGCCGGTCGTCCCGATGTTCCATGCGAACGCGTGGGGCTATCCGTACGTCGCCGCGATGCAGGGCGCGAAGCAGGTCTTCCCGGGCCCGCACCTCGACCCGGAGAGCCTGCTCGAAGATTTCGAGCAGGAGGGCGTGACCTGGACGGCCGGCGTCCCGACGATCTGGCTCGGGATCCTGCAACTGCTCGACGCTCAGCCGGACCGTTGGAACCTCTCGGCTATGAAGGGGATGCTCGTCGGCGGTTCCGCCGCGCCGCGCGCGATGATCGCCGGCTTCCAGGAGCGCCACGGACTGCGCGTGTGCCACGGCTGGGGCATGACCGAGACGTCGCCGGTCGCGTCGATGGCCGCGTTGCCGGGTGAGCTCGCGCGGGCCGACCTCGACACGCAGCACGACTACATCGCGATGCAGGGGATCCCGCTGCCGCTCGTCGAGCT
>DATFTK010000151.1:0-2055 GCA_035262005.1 Gaiellaceae bacterium
CGAACGGCGACGGCTTCGGCGTCGGCTGGTACGAGGAAGGGGAGCCGCCGCGGGTCTACCGGAGCACGCATCCGGCATGGAATGACCGCAACCTCCGTGAGCTCTCCGCGGGAATCTCCTCGCCGCTCTTCTTCGCGCACATCCGCGCGTCGACCGGCGGCGCAATTCAGGAGACCAACGTCCATCCGTTCCGGCACGGACGCTGGCTGTGGATGCACAACGGGCTGATCCGGGACTACCAGACGGTCAAGAGGGAGCTCCAGCTGCACGTCGCCGACGACCTCTACCCGTCGATCGAGGGCACGACGGACTCGGAGACGATGTTCTACCTCGCACTCACGTTCGGGCTCGAAGACGACCCCGTCGACGCGGTCGGGCGAATGGTCGGCCTCGTGGAGGAGACGGGCCGCAGCCACGGGATCGAGCAGCCGATCCAGATGACGATCGCGACGACGAACGGCGAGACGACCTGGGCGTTCCGCTACTCGAGCGAGCACGACTCGCGCTCGCTGTACTTCAGCACGCGGATCGACACGCTGCGTGCGCTGCATCCCGAGCTCGTGGAGCTCGGCGTCCTCTCGGACGAGACTCGCGTCGTCGTGTCCGAGCCGCTCGGAGACCTGCCCGGCGCCTGGAACGAGGTGCCGGAGTCACACGTCGGAATCGTCCAGCCGGGCGAGGACGAGCTGCTCCCGTTCGCGCCCCGCTGAGCGCCACCGCCCTCCCCCCGCTGGGGTGAGGGGGTCTCACCCGCCCCGGGCGCACAGTCGCCGTGTGGAGATCGGCGACCCACAGCGGACCTACACGGTCGAGCCGATCGAGGATCCGGTCCCGCGCGAGTCGCCGGCCGAGGAAGACCCCGCGGAGCCGGTGCGCGAGCCGGAGGAGGTACCCGGACGCTAAGCGCCGCTGCGCCAGACTTCATCGAGCCCGTCGTCGGCTGGCGGGCCTGGGCGGTCGTGCAGCAGCGCCGGCGACTCCGGCTGCGCAGCGTGGTCTTCGACACGATCTGGCCGACCGACGCCGAGCTGACGGCCGGTTGCAACCGGCTCTGGACCCGCGTGCGCAACCGGCTCGCGTGGCGGAGCGATCCCGTCCACGACGCGCCGGTCTCGCGCTGCAGCTGCGGCATCTACGCGACCAGCGATCCCGAGCTCGCCGCCGAGTACCTCTATCTCTACAGCGAGGTGCACCAGCCGCACGTCGTCTACCGAGCCGTGGGGCTCGTGTCGCTGTGGGGCTCGGTCGTCGAGGGCGAGTGTGGCTGGCGCGCTTCACGCGCATATCCGAAGCGGCTCTTCCTGCCGCCGTCGCAGCGACCGGAGGACGTCGAGCGCATTCGCGACGGGCTCGCGGACTACGGCGTTCCGGTCGAGATCCTCGACGACGACGAGACGCCGATCGCACGGGCCGTGCGACGCGTCCGGCGCGACCGCCGTCGGCGCCGCTACGCGCCGACTCAGAGCGGCTGACGTGAGGCTCCCGAAGTTGTGGCAGCATCGCCCTGAGCTCGAGCTGCCGGTCGCCGAGGCGCAGCCGCACGATGCGGAGACCCGGACCGTCGTCGAGCTCGACGCGGATCAGCTGAGGCAGCTGTCCGCCGTCTTCTCGGCGCCCCGCTGGCTTCGCGACCTCGGTGTTGCGGCGTGGCTGCTGGTCGGCGTCGCCGCGCTGCTCGTCGGGCTGACGTGGGTCTTCGGCATCACGTCGACGATCACCATCCCCGTCATCGTCGGGCTGGTCATCTCGACCGTCGCCAGCCCGGCTGTCTCGTGGCTGCAGAGCCACCACTGGCCGCGGGCGCTGGGGGCGCTGCTCGTGTTGCTGTTCGTGATCGCGATCGCCGTGGTGATCGTGCTCCTCGTGGTCGGCGGCGTCCGCGCTCAGTCGGACCAGATCGCCGCCGAGGCAAGCGCGGCGGCCGACAAGTTCGAGCACTGGCTGAAAGACCTCGGCATGAACCAAACCGGTGCCACGACGACCTCGGACAACCTCAAGTCGTCGGTGCCAAACGTCATTCACGTCTTCACCAAGGGGCTTGCCGCAGGCATCAGC
>DATFTK010000152.1:0-5769 GCA_035262005.1 Gaiellaceae bacterium
CGCCAGCGTCACGTAGACGTGACGCGGGCCGTTGACGTACAGCTCCACCGGCAGCTCCGAGCGGGCCACGCCCAGGGCGGCGAGGAGCGCCTTCGCGGCCGCGAACGGCTCGACGGTGGGCAGAGGCTGGCGCATCCGGCCGAACACGATCCGGGGCCCCTCGCGCTCCAGCGCGACGGGCACTAGGCCGGCGCCGGTCTCGAGGACGATCTCGGGAAGCTGGAGCGGCCCCGCCAGGACGAACGCGGAGCCGAGCACCGGGTGCCCGGCGAACGGCAGCTCCGTGGCCGGCGTGAAGATCCGGATCCGCGCGTGCGCGTCGGCGTCCGACGGCAGCACGAACACGGTTTCGGAGAAGTTCATCTCCTTCGCGAGCTTCTGCATCAGCTCGTCGTCGACGTCCCGTCCGTCGGTGAAGACGGCCAGCTGATTCCCAGTCAGCGGCGTGTCGGTGAAGACGTCGGCCACGACGTAGCGAAGCGAAGCCACGCAGGTAGCCTACGGCGCCGGTTAGATGAAGGTCATGCTCGTCCGCCATGCCGAAGCAGCACCGGGAGATCCCGACGAGCTGCGCACGCTCACGCCCGCGGGACACGAGCAGGCGCGGCGGCTCGGCGAACGCCTGCGCGCGGACGGCCTCGAGCCCGACGCCGTGCTCACGAGCCCGCTGCTGCGCGCGCGCGAGACCGCGGCCGATCTCGGTTTCGGCGAGCCGGAGCCGCTCGACGCGCTCGGGCCCGGAGCGACCGCAGACGACGTAAGGGCGGCGGTGGCGGGACGGGGCCAGACGGTCGTCGTCGTCGGCCATCAGCCGGACTGCGGGCGCATCACGGCGGCGCTTCGCGGCGGCGCCGAGCCGCCCTTTCCACCGGCGGGCGTGCAGATCCTCGAGCTGTGAGCGCGATCGTCGTCGAGGAGTTGCGGAAGTCGTACGGCGGTAACGAAGCCGTCCGCGGCGTCAGCTTCCGGATCAACGAAGGCGAGGTCTTCGGCCTGCTCGGGCCGAACGGCGCCGGCAAGACCACGACCGTCGAGATTCTCGAGGGCTACCGCGAGCGGGACAGCGGCCGCGTCGACGTGCTCGGTTTCGACCCCGCCCGCGCCGAGCAGGAGTACCGCGAGCGCATCGGCGTCGTCCTACAGCAGTCGCAGCTCTTTGCGAACCTCACCGTGCGCGAGACACACCGCCTCTTCGCCGGGTACTACAGACATCCGCGCGACGTCGACGAGGTGATCGACCTCGTCGGCCTCGGCGAGAAGCGCGACGAGCGGGTCAAGACCCTCTCGGGTGGACAGAAGCGCCGGCTCGACCTCGGCGTGGCGCTCGTCGGCGACCCCGACCTCGTCTTCCTCGACGAGCCGACCACCGGCTTCGACCCCGCTGCGCGGCGCGCAGCCTGGGAGATGATCCGCTCGCTGCGCTCGCTCGGCAAGACGATCCTGCTGACGACGCACTACCTCGACGAGGCGGAACAGCTGGCCGACCGCGTCGCCGTCATGCGCGCCGGCCGCATCATTCGCGAAGGGGCTCCGGCCGAGCTCACGGGTGACACGAGCGAGACGGAGGTGCGGTACCGTCGCAACGGGCAAGTGGTCGTCGTCCACACGACGGATCCGACGAAGCTGCTGTATGAGCTCACGGAGCAGGCACTGGCGGAGGGGCGTGAGCTCGAGGGCCTGACCGTCCGTCGCCCGACGCTCGAGGACGTGTACCTCGCGCTCACCGGAGACGACGACGCGTGAGGCTCTTCTGGCACCAGCTGCGCTGGGAGCAGCTCGTGTTCTGGCGGAGCCGCGAAGCCGCGGTGTTCGTCTTTCTCTTCCCGCTGCTGCTGTTCGCTCTGCTGACCGCCGTGTACAACGGGACGCTGTACGGACGTCCGGCGTCGTGGGGACTGCTGGCGGGCATGCTCGGCTATGGCTGCGCGAACACCGCGTTCGCGGGCCTCGCGCTGCTGCTGATCTCTCGCCGTGAGCTCGGGATCTTGAAGCGCATCCGGGCGACGCCGCTCCCGACCGCGTCGTATCTCACGGCGGTGCTCGGGTCGATCATGATCGTGTTCGCACTGCAGGCGGCGTCGCTCTTCGTGCTCGGTCGGCTTCTGAAGTCGACTCCCTGGCCGGGACACTTCCTGTCGATCGTGCTGACGCTCGCACTCGGCGGCGGGGCGTTCGCGGGTCTCGGTATGGCGATCACCGGCTTCGTTCGCTCGCTCGAAGGATCGTCGGCCGTGCTGAACGTGATCGTCCTGCCGATGGCCTTCCTCTCTGGATCCTTCGGGACGACGCACCACTACCCGAAGGTCTTGCGGATCATCGGCGACGCGCTGCCGCTGAAATACATGCTCGATGCGATCAATTCCGTCTACCTGCACGGCGGCCAGCTTTGGCATGAGTGGACCGATGTCGCGGTGCTCGTGGGCTGGGGGATCGCCGGAATCCTGGTAGCCATGCGGAAGTTCCGCTGGGAGCCGCGCGAGGGTTAGACCCGCAGGCGAGGCGGAAATAGGCCTTGCAATGCAGGTCGAAAACACCATCGCCTTCGCGGTCGAGCAGGAGCCCGCTGGTCTCGAGATCCGGGTCAACTTCGGCGTGTTCGCCGGCCGCGACGCCACCACGGCCGAGCTCGAGGAGCTCGGCCGGCTACTCGTGCCGGAGGCCGGCGAGGTGTCGATCGTCGGCGAGGAGCGGCATGACCTGACCGAGGACGTCGAGGTCGTCGTCCATCAGGTGCGGGTCTCCTTGCCGCCGGAGGTCATCCCGGAGGAGCGGCCCGAACGGAGGGCGTTCTGCGAGCGGCTGGTGACGCTGGCGGAGATCTGGGCCCGCCACTGCATCAACGAGCGTCATGCGGAGATCACCGAGCTCTAGCGGCGCGTAACGCAATCCCTGCAACTCGCGTCGGGCGCCCGGCCTTCGCGATCACGTCGTCGAGGGCGGCCACGAGATCGTCGACGTCCCGTTCCGAGATCACGAGCGGCGGCAGTCCTTTCAACACCGGCAGGTCGTGGCCGGCGACCTGCGACAGGATGTGGTGCTTCGTGAACAGCGGGACGATCACGAGCTGCGCGAACAGGCCCGTCTGCATCCGCTCGAGGACGCGCCACGAGAAGCTGCCCGAGTCGGGCTCGGCAAACTCCATCGCCCACATCAGCCCGAGCCCGCGCACGTCGTGCACGACGTCGTGCTCGGCCGCGAGCGCCCGGGTGCGCTCGAGCAGCAGCCCGCCGAGCCGTGCCGACCGCTCGACGAGCTCAGCGTCGTCGAGCTCGCGCAGCGTCGCGAGACCGGCAGCCATCGCAAGGTCGTTCGGCGCGAAGGTGGAGCCGTGGCTGACCGAGTGCTCGAGCGAGTCGAACACGCCGTCGTAGACGGGCGCTGACATGAGCAACGCGCCGACGGGGACGTACCCGCCTGAGAGCGACTTCGCCACCGTGACGAGGTCCGGCTCGAGCTGCCAGTGCTCGAAGGCGAACAGCTTCCCGGTGCGCCCGAAGCCGGTCTGCACCTCGTCGACGGCAAAGAGCGTCCCGTAGCGCCGGCAGAGCGCCTGCGCCGCGGGCAGGAATCCGTCGGGCGCGACATAGACCCCGTGACCCTGGATCGGCTCGACGAGGAAGAGCGCGACGTCCTCGGCTCGGAGCTCACGCTCGAGCGCGTCGAGATCGCCGAACGGGATCTGCGAGAACCCGGGCAGCAGCGGGCCGAAGCGCTCGACGAAGTGGCTGCCGCCGTTCGCGGAGAGCGCGCCGAGCGTCAGGCCGTGGAAGCCATGCTCGGCCGAGACGACGCGGGAGCGTCCGGTCGCCGCGCGCCCGAGCTTGATTGCCGCCTCGACCGACTCGGTGCCGGAGCTGGTGAAGAGCACACGCGCCAGCCGTTCAGGTGTTCGCTGCAGCAGCTCGTCCGCGAGCAGACCCGGTAGCAGCGAGACGCCAAGCTGCACGGAGCCGGGCGTCTGGAGCTCGAGTGTCTCGATCAACGCGGCCCGCACGCGCGGGTTGTTGCGCCCGACGTTGAACATCCCGAAGCCGCCGAGCAGGTCGAGATAGCGCGTGCCGTCCTCGTCGTACAGGTACTGCCCCTCGGCGCGCGTCCAGACCCGGTCGAACCCGATCGTCTTCAGCACGCGCATGAACTGCGGGTTGATCGTGCGCGCGTAGAGCTCGTAATCCTCCGAGGCGCGCGCTTCGAGGAGCTCGCGGATCACGGGCGGAGCGTACCCCGCCCGTGCTCCGTCAGTTACTTGCCGTGGCCGCCGTTGCCGTGGCTCGAGCCGGAGTTGCCGTGACTCGAGTGGCTGGAGTTGCCATGGGACGTCGTGTGACCGGAGTGGCCGTGTGACGAGTGGTGCGTCGAGCTGGAGTGCGTCACGTGGTTCGAGTTGCCATGGCTCGTCCCGATCGACGACTCCGGGTGCTTGGGCTTCTTCGTCTTCGTCGCCGACGTCGTCGTCAGTGCGCTGGTCTGCGCGGCTGTCGTCGTCATCGACGTCGTGGTCTCGGCGCATGCGCCTTCCGTGTCACCGTGCGCGAGGTGCGCGGCGAGGGCGGGCATCGCGATGTTGATCGTGTGCGAGCCGCCGTTGCCGGTCTTGTGACAGACGTCGACCTTCTCCTGGCCGGCACCTTCGGTTTCGGTGCCCGTCGTCGTCAGCGGCTGAGCCGACGATGACGTCTGCGGCACTGTCGTCGAGGTGGAGACGGAGGTCGAGGTGGAAGTCGAAGTCGAATTGCTGTGGCTGTCGTTCTCCTCGAACTCGAGATCGTCGTTCTTGTTCGACGACTGGTCGGCGAAGTCGTTCTCACCGCTCGTCGACGAGGACTGCGCGGTCATGCTCGACGAAGCGGTCGTGCTCGTCGCGCCGTCGGTGGCCGACGGTTGCGACGTGATCTGGGCGAGGCCGACGCCGGCGGCCGCCGCGAAGGCGAGCCCGACGATCACTCCCACGAGCGAGCGCCGGCTGAATCGGCTGAGTCGTTTGTCCATGCCGAGACGTCGCCGGAGCGCCGGAAAACTTGCGGCCTGCTTCGAAGAGGGTCGAAGCGTTCGGCACGTACGATCACGCTGTGAACGCGGATCTGGCTTCAGTCGGGGCTTTGCTCGCCGAGCCCGCCCGGGCGAAGGTGCTGCTGGCGCTGGGCGACGGCCGCTCGCTGCCGGCGAGTGTGCTGGCGTCGGAGGCGGGTGTCTCGCCGCCGACCGCAAGCCACCATCTGGCCCGGCTCGTGGACGGAGGCCTGCTCACCGTCGCCTCGCGTGGACGTCACCGCTACTACGCCCTCGCCGGCCCGCAAGTCGCGGAACTGCTCGAAGCCGTTGCGCGCGTCGCACCCGTTCAGCCCGTGGCCTCGTTACGCGACGGCACCCGTGCCCACGCGCTGCGTTACGCGCGGCACTGCTACGACCACCTCGCCGGACGCCTCGGCGTCGCCGTGAGCGAGGCGCTCGTCGTCCCGCGGCACGACAGCCTCGAGGTCAGCGCAGCCGGCGCCGGCAAGCTCGCCGCGATCGGCGTCGACGCGCGAACCGGCGACAGCGCGCTGGCCTGCCTCGACTGGACTGAGCAACGACACCACGTTGCCGGCCGGCTCGGAAGGACGTTGCTCCAGCGTCTGCTCGAGCTCGACTGGCTTCAGCGGAGCCCGAGCACACGGGCGCTGCAGCTCACGGACGCCGGCCGCGCAGCGCTCCCGCTCGAGCTCGGCATCACGCTCCCCTGAGGGCCTCCGCGAGCAGCGTCACGTGCTGCTCGCCGAACACGAGCGG
>DATFTK010000153.1:0-9075 GCA_035262005.1 Gaiellaceae bacterium
CGCATGCGCCCGCTTGTTGCGAGTGGTTCCGAGCACGCTTTCCTGGTGGACGAATTCGTCGAACTGCGTTCGAATGTCATTCGTGGTCGGTTTGGTGTTGCCGGCGACGACGATCTGCGCTGCGGAAGTCGGATTGCGCGCGATGAACTCGACAAGCGGCTTCGAGTACTGCGTGAAGTAGTCGTTGATCGAGTTCTGGATCTGGACCGCGCGCGCGTGCTGCTTGGGGTTGTCCTTCGTCAGCCGAAGAAGATCGTCGACGGCGCCGGGATATCGCAGGCGGGCACGGTCCCATGGTTTGAGAAAGCTCCTCTGATGTGTGATCGCGAAGCCGCGCAGACCCGTCTCCAGGTCGATCACCAGCGTCTGCAGCTCGTTGGCCGTGGCGATCACCTGCTGCGAATGGCGCGCGTCGTTGGAGCGCTGACGCAGGCCGGCGATCGCGAGGAACAGCACGGCGAAGACGAGCGCGAGCCCGGCGCCGACTCCGATCGCGGACACGGCGATACGGGCCACGAGGCCCGAACGCTTCCACCTGCCTCCCCGATCGCCTGTCGCGCTCACGGGCCGCTCATTCTCTCTCTGCGAGAACCTCCTGCACCGCCGCCGCGATTTGCTCCGGCTCGAAGGGTTTCACCATGACGACGTCCGCACCTGCAGCGAGCGCCTGCTCGCGGGTGCCCGGCTGCGCGGTGAGGACGATGACACGGGTGTCTGCCAACTCTTTCTCCTGCCTGATCGCACTGAGGACCTCGAGGCCGGTCATGCGCGGCATCATCATGTCGAGGATTACGACGTCCGGGCGAACCCGGCGAGCCAGTTCGAGCGACTCCACGCCGTCGTCCGCCTCGACGAACTCGTACGGACCGGCCAAGCTGATGCGAATCAGCTCCCGGAGTGACGGCTCGTCGTCGCAGATGAGCACGGTTGCGGGGGCACCGGCCATCGGCCTCATGGAATCAGATCCCGACTGAAACGCATAGAAAGGTCCTGCCGCTCAAGGAAGACGCCGGGCCGGCCGATTTTCTGATCGTGGCGGCCCACGATCTCCCGGATTTCGATCCGCGCGTTCTCGAGCGCTCGGCCGAGGCCGCCTACCGGAAGGCGAGCGCGATCTTCACGGGATGCGTCGCCGGCGGAGTTGTCCTCGGGGCGATGTTCGGCGCAACTCCGCTGACACCGATCGGAGCGCACTGGCCGATCCCGCAGGCGTTCGGCTTCGCCACGATGATGCTCGGCGCCCTGCTCGGCGGCGTCGTCGGATACGTCGTCGGCGACACGCGGTCGACGCTCTGCCGGTTGCAGGGACAGACGGCGCTCGCCCAGGTCGAGAGCGCCAAGAACGCGCGCGCGATGGCCGACGCGATGCAGGAGATCCACGAGATCCACGAGCAGATCCGCGAGCTGGCGAAGCCGGCTCCGGCTGCTCCGATCGCTCCTGTGCAGCCGCAGCCGGAGCCCGAGCGACCGCCGGAACAGTCGCCGTTCAACCTTCCGTCGCTGCCTGCGCTCCGGGTTGCAGCCGGCGGCCTGCCGGACGTGAAGCCGCCGCCCGTCTCGTCCTGACGCGCCTAGGATGGGCCGCGTGCCCGACGACCGGGAGCAAGAGCAAGAGGAAGAGCTCGAACCGAAGGAGTGTCCCCGCGGGCACGGCCAGATGCGCCTCCGGACCCGTTGGGCGAACACGCAATCGCGGCCGGGCCAAAAGGGCTCACACGCGCAGCCGCTGACGGAGTGGTTCTGTCCGCGCTGCGGCCGCACCGCACCTGTCGAGTAAATGTCGATCTCGGCGCCGCCTCTTCGTCGTAGAGGCGACAACCACCACCCGAGGAGGCAGCAATGAAGTTCCTGATGCTGGTCTGCTGGAACGGCGAGCGGCTGAACGCGGAGAAGGAGCCGGCGGCGGACGCGGCGGCGGACGCCGAGGGCTTTCCCTGGCTCGACGACCTGCAAGCGCGCGGGATGTGGGTGACCGGCGACCGGCTTGCGCCGCCGCGCCGGGCGAAGTCCGTTCGCGTGCGCGAGGGCAAGAAGCTCGTAACGGACGGACCGTTCGCGGAGACGAAGGAGGTCGTCGGCGGCTTCGACATCATCGAGTGCGGCAGCTTCGACGAAGCAGTCCAGATCGCGGCCGGCCATCCGGTCGCCGAGATCGGGACGATCGAGGTGCGTCCGTTGTGGGGGAACTGACACGACAGGGACCGATCGGCCTATTGCGTGGACGTGTCGGACGTGCTTCAACTCATGCTGAACCGCCGAACCGTCAGGAGGGTGGCGGCCCACCTTCCGACGTTCCGGCGGTTCAACAACGGGGCGCGGTGGTTCTCCCCTGAACCCGTGCCCGGGAGCGTACGCCGAGGTGACGTGCGTAACCATGGCCATTCGAACAGTTCGATTGTGAGAGGACGCTCATGAGCGGCCCGACATTTGTTGTCAGTCGCCGCAAAGGTTGAACCCTCGTCCGTCGGCGATGGCCCCGGGAGGAGTCGAACCTCCGCACACGGATTCGAAGTCCGTCGCTCTATCCGCTGAGCTACGGGGCCCGGCTCAGAGGGTGGCGGATGGGACTCGAACCCACGACCACCTGGACCACAACCAGGGGCTCTACCAACTGAGCTACCGCCACCGTGGAAGGCTCAGGATAGCGGCGTCTCGGCCGAGCCCCGAGGCCGCTCATGCGCCTGGGAGGATTCGAACCTCCGACCCGCGGCTTAGAAGGCCGCCGCTCTGTCCACTGAGCTACAGGCGCCCGCGCGACAGGGTATCGGCGGACTGCGCTAGCGCCTGACGCCGAAATCGGTGGTCACGATCGTGACCTCCCGGCCGCCGTACGTTCCCGGCGCCGACGCGACGTGAACCGCGGACAGGCCGATCTCGCGCCAGCGCGCGGTGAGCATGTTCTTGCGGTGCTCCGGGCTGTTCCACCACATCTCGAGCGCACCGCCTGCATCCACATCGGGCGACGACCAGAGGAGGTTTTCGCCGACGGACCAGTAGTGGCTGCGGCTGATCGGGTAATAGCGCGCGATTCGTTTGTCGAACGAGCCTCCGTTCCCCGAGTTGTGGCTGAAGTAGCCGCGCGCCGCCATCTCGCTCGAGTGCTGGCGAGCGGCTGCAGAAAGGCTGGCGGAGAGACGTAGTGGCGCGAGGCCGTGTTGCTTGCGGAGGTCGTTGATGTCCGCGAGCACGCCGTGCTCGAGCGTCGACAGCGACGCCGTCCGGTGCTGTGGCGAAGCGCCCGCAGGTGACGCGACGACCCAAAGGCCGACGACTGCGACGGCGAGCGCGACGACGCGAACGGAACGACTCCCCATGACGGGGAGATCGGCTCGGCCGCGCCGGCTCTTATCCCTCGAACGAGTTAGCCGGGCTCAGCGACCGGCTGCTGAGCGCGCCGGTGACGCAGCCAGTCCAGGAACACGACCTGCAGCGACCCGGCGACGGGGATCGCCGCGAGCGCGCCGAGCACGCCGGCGAGCTCGGCCCCGATCAGCACCGAGATCAGGATCGCAAGCGGCGACAGCTGCACGGTCCGGGCGTACACGACGGGTTGCAGCACGTGGTTCTCGACCTGCTGGTAGACGATGAAGAAGACGACCACGACGATGCCCGCCGGCACCGAGTGCAGGAACGCGACCGCGCCGACGATGATCGCCGCAATGGTCGCGCCCGCGAGCGGGATGAGATCGAGGATCCCGACGATCAGGCCGAGTGCGATCGCATACGGCACGCCCATGATCGCGAGCACGATCGAGGTCAGCCCGCCGGCGATCAGGCTGATCAGCAGATTCCCGGAGACGTAGCCGCCGATCGTGCGGTAGATGTCGTGGCCGACGGCGCGCCAGCGCTCGCGCGACTCCGGCTTGAGCAGCGAGAAGAAGCTGTCGATCCAGCCCCGCCCCTCGAGCAGCATGAAGAACGTCATGAACGCGATCGTCACCGTTGCGAGCACGGCGTTGATCACGCCCCTCGCGAGGGCGAGCGCCGTCCCCGAGAGGCCGAACAGCTTCGAGGCGCCGCCCTCACGGAGTGCTTTCCGAGCCTTGTCGACGAGGTGGTACTTCGTCTCGAGGAAGCCGAGTCGTCCCCGACCCTTCGTCAGATCGTCGAGATAGTCGGGCACCTGGTGGGCGAAGTGGTTCACCTGGTCGACGAGCGTCGGGATGAACAGCCAGCCGATCAGCGCGATCGCCACCAGCGTGACGACCGACACGACTCCGGTGGCAGCGCCACGGCGGCCGAGCCGGCGCTCGAGCCGGTCGACGGCCGGATTGAGCGCGAGCGCGAGGAAGAGCGCGATGAAGACCCAGGAGAGGATGTGCCGCGAGATCCACAGGATCTCCAACGTGATGAACGAGGCGACGATGATCCCGATGACGAGCAAGACCGTCCGCGGTCGGAAAGAGACGGAACGCTCGTCCGGCACGGGTTGCAGCATCGCTGCCGCATCGGACGATAGATTCCGGCCGGATGAGTCTCAGGGGCCGCACGATCGAGCACAGCGCGACGCTGCCGGATGGGCGCCGCGTCGTCGTCCACGTCGGCGTGCCGGAGGATCCGTACATCCCGCGCGCAGAGCTCGAGACGGTCGACGTCGAGCTTCGTTCGGGCGGCCACGTGCTGGCCGCCGTGAACACCGTCCTCGATCCGGATCAGGAGAGCGAGGCCGAGCAGCTCGCGCGTGCGATCGCAGCGAAGCTCGAGTCCGGCGAGATCGAACCGACGGCGCACGCAATCGAGCCGTTCGCGGACACGCTCAGATGAACGCGACGCTGCAGACCAATCACGGCCCGATCGAGGTCGAGCTCTATCCGAACGAGGCGCCGAAGACCGTCGGCAACTTCGTGAAGCTCGCACGCGACGGGTTCTACGACGGACTGATCTTCCACCGCGTCATCCCGGACTTCATGATTCAGGGCGGCGACCCGACGGGCACCGGGCGCGGTGGCCCCGGCTACCAGTTCGAGGACGAGTTCAACGAGCACAAGGTCGACCGCGGCGCGCTCGCCATGGCGAACGCCGGGCCGAACACGAACGGCAGCCAGTTCTTCATCGTCACCGCCGACGCGTGCCCGTGGCTCGACGGCAAGCACACCGTCTTCGGGCGCGTGACCTCGGGGCTCGACGTCGCCGACACGATCTCGACGCTGCCGGCGGACGCTGCGGACAAACCCCGCGACGACGCGATCATCGAACGGGTCGAGATTCGCGACCCCGATCCGCAATAGCGGACGCGAGCGGCAGGCCGTACCAGAGCAGCAGGAACGCCGCCGCGATCAACGCGGTGAACACGGCCGCCCAGGTGCGGTGGAAGAGGAAGTCCGTGATCACGTACACCGCGCACGAGATCGCCACCGCCAGGCATGCGAGTCCCGCGATGGTCAACGAGTTCGAGATGACGAGCATGCGTTCCTTGTCGTTCTGTCGCCAGCGCAACCGGTGGTACGAGCTCGGGGCGATCAGCAGAGCCGTCGACAGCGCCGTGGCGAGAAACGCCGCGAAGAAGACGTCACGGCCCGTCTGGCTCAGCTTCGGAAACCCGTTCGCAAACGGCACCGCGAGCAGGAACGCAAACAGCACCTGAACGCCGGGCAGCGCCACGCGGAGCTCGTTGAGCAGCTCGATCAGCTCGCGGTTGTGCCGTTGCTGCTGAGTCTCGGCCATCCGTTTCTATTCCAGCCAGGAGTCACGTTTGAAACCGCCGATCTCCTGGATCCCGCCGTAAATGCCTTGGACGACCCGGGTCCGGCTGACGCTAACGCGACACGTCCCGTACGGCAGCCGGTTTCGACGCTTCTTCTGGCTGTACTTTGAGTAGACGTTCACGGTCGACTTGCGCAGCGACTCGGTACGGAGTGCCGCGACATCGAGCCAGAACTGCTCGATCTCGCGCTGACGGTCGATGTGATCCGCGAAGAGGTTGCACGTAATCCGAATCTCCTCGTCGCGCAGGTTCCAGTAGGCCTTCAAGAACCGGATGAAGAACCCGACCATCTCGGGATCCGAATTCGTGAACTCGACGTGGTTGCGGTCCTTGCTCCCCTCCGCCCAGTAGAGCATGCAGCCTGCAACGAAGAAGGCGTCACCCTGCTGCGCTTGCATGCGACCGCCCTCTTGCGCCATCATCCGCGCCTCCCGGCGCAATTGCGCATGGACGGTGCGACCCTTGACGTGTCCGCAGTACGCCGCGATGCGAAGTGATTCGCGCTGATCCTCGGTTAGTTCGACGTCCCGCACCCAGCGACTTATCGATGACTTCGCTGCTCCGGTCCGACGCGCGATCTCGTTGATCGACGCGCCCTCCTCGCGACGAATGCGTCGAGCCATTTCGCGTTCCGCTGTTTTCACGACGGAAAACATATAGGTGTGATCGGACGGAAAAAGCGCCCGACCGGGCTCGAACCGGTGCCAGGAGATTGGAAGTCTCCGGTGCTACCACTACACCACGGGCGCGCGGGGATAGCGTAGCGCCATGCCTCCGTATTCGTGGGCGCTGCATTGGGACACTCTTGTCGCAATTGCGTTACTCGCGGCGGGCTACCTCTGGACGCAAACCCGGTGGCCGTCCGACACTCGGCGGCGTGCGGCGTTCGACCTCGCGCTGATCCTCCTGCTCGCCGTCTACGTCACGCCGCTGCACACGATCGCGGTGCACTATCTCCTCTCGGTTCACTTCCTCCAGAACGTCGTCACCGCCGAATGGGCCCCCGGCCTAGTCGTCTACGCGATCTCCCCCGCAATCGGAAGCCGCGTCGCCCGGTACATCCATCCACTGGTCGCGCTCCCCGTCTGGCTTGCGACGTACTACGTCTGGCACGTGCCCGCCGTGTACGACGCGGCGCTCAACCGGCCGCACTCGCTCCTTCATCTCGAGCATCTGACGTACTTCCTCGCGGGCCTGCTGATGTGGTGGCCGGTCATCCACGGGAAGTACTCCGACGGCGCGAAGGCCGCCTATGTCTTCGCCGCGTTCGTGCTCGGCTCGCCGCTGGGCCTCCTGCTCGCGCTGGTGCCGCGACCCGTGTACGCCTTCTACAAGGACGCGCCGCAGCTGTGGGGGCTGTCCGACCTGACCGACCAGCAGATCGCTGGCGTGACGATGGCGGTCGAGCAGGCGATCGTGTTCTTCGCCGTGTTCGCGCACTACTTCTTGCGCTTCCTGCGCACGGAGCAGATCGTCGGCGTGTTCAGCGAAAACCCGAGATGAGCGCCCCGCCGCTGACGACCAGAGCGGCGGCAGCGAGCAGGCGAAGGCCGATTCGCTCGGACCTCCGCAGGACGATCATCGAGATCAGCACCGCCCACAGCGACTCCGTCGCGACGAGCGGGGCGACGACGGTCACGCGCCCGCGGTCGAACGCGGAGTAGAGGCAGGCGTAGCTGACGCCGTAGACGAGGCCCGACAGGAGGAAGGGCCGAAACGCCTGCCGGACGCGCACGACGCTGCGCGGCCGAGACAGGACGACGAGCGCAATCACGATCGTCGCCGTAGCGAGTGATGCGCTTGCGGCGACGAACCCGGGCACATCGCTGCCACGCGCCGCCCAGCGCACGAGGTTGTCGCGGATCGCGAACAGGAGCGCCGCACCGAGCGCAAGCGCAATCCCGGCCGACAGAAACGCACCAGGCCGTGCGCGCTCGCGAACGAGCAGCGTCCCGCCGGCGACGATCAGCAACGTCCCGACGACCAGGGCGACGTGAACAGGCTCGTCGAGGACGACCACCGCGATCCCCGCCGAGAGCACCGGCGAGACGCCGACGAACACCGCCGTCCGCGACGGCCCGATCAGCCCGACCGCCCGCGTGAAGAAGATCTGGCTGATGCCGGGCGCGAACAGGCCTGTGACGAGGAACGGCCAGGTGGCGCCCCAGTCGAGCCCGGAGAAGTCGCGCCTCCCAAGCGCCAGCGCGACGCAGCAGACGCCGGCGAGGACGGTCGTGACGAGCGAGGCGGCCTCCGCATCGAGCGGTGGCTGCAATGCGAGCCGGATCGTGACGGCGAGCGCGCCGAACGAGACCGCCGCGCCCAGCGCGAGCAGGACTACCAAGTCGGGACGGCGAGATTCGAACTCGCGACCTTCGGCTCCCAAAGCCGACGCGCTACCAGGCTGCGCCACGTCCCGCTGGGACGGAGATTAGCGTCACGCGCGGAATGCCTCGGCACCGCGCGCTCGGTTACGCGATGGTCGCGATTGCAGCGGCGCTGTTCGCGATCAACGGCACGGTGTCGAAGGTCATCCTCGGATCGGGCATCGATGCCCAGCAGCTGACCGAGGTCCGCTGTGCAGGGGCGCTGGTCGGGCTGATGCTGATCGCACTGGTGACGCGACCGGCGGCGTTGCCCTTGAGCCGGAGCGAGCTGCCGCTGGTCCTTGCGCTCGGCGTCGTCGGGCTCGCGCTCGTGCAATGGGCGTACTTCTTCGCGATCCACCGCGTCGAGATCGGCGTCGCGCTCGTGATCCAGTTCGTCGGCCCGATTCTCGTCGCGCTGTGGGCGCGGTTCGTCTACGGCGAGCACGTTCGCGCGCGGATCTGGCTCGCACTCGTCCTTGCGCTCACGGGTCTCCTGCTGGTCGTCGAGATCTGGCAGGCACACCGGCCGAACGGACTCGGGCTGGCGGCCGCCGCACTCGCGGCCGTGACCTACGCTGCCTACATCCTCATCGCCGAGCGCGGCGTCCGGCACCGCGACGCGATCACGCTCTCGGCCTGGGGCTTCTTCTTCGCCACGCTCTTCTGGTCTGTGGTCGCACCGTGGTGGAACTTCCCGAGCCGCCGCGCCGACCGCGACGTCTCGCTGCTCGGCAATCTCGCCTCGCACCACCTCCCGGTCTGGGCGCTGATGCTTTGGATGGTCGTCTTCGGCACGATCGTCCCCTTCGCGCTCGTCGTCAGTGCCCTCCGAAGGATCAGTGCCACTCGCGTCGGGATCACAGGGATGCTCGAGCCGGTCATCGCGATCGCCGTCGCCTGGGCGTGGCTCGGCGAGTCGCTGGACCCCGTGCAAGTATCCGGCGCAGCCGTTACGCTCGCCGGCGTCTCACTCGCCCTGTCTTCCCGCTGATTCGTGACGAA
>DATFTK010000154.1:0-8640 GCA_035262005.1 Gaiellaceae bacterium
TCGCTTCGCCGGCACATGCTGCGACGCCCCGCGTTCTCGCGATCCACTTCAACGCCGACGTCAACCCGGTAACGCAGAACTACCTCTGCCACCAGCTCACGCAGGCGGCGAAGCAGCACTACGACGCGGCCGTCATCGTCCTCAACACGCCGGGCGGGCTGCTGGACTCGAAGGACAAGATCGTCCTCTGCGAGTTGAGCTCGAAGGTGCCGGTCCTCGTGTGGGTCGGGCCGAACGGCTCGTTCGCCGGCTCCGCGGGCGTCTGGCTCGCCGAGGCGGCCGACTACCTGGCGATGGCGCCGGAGACGAACATCGGCTCGTCGACGCCGATCGACTCGAGCGGCGGAAACATCGGCAGCGACCTGCGGCGCAAGCTCATCAACCACGAGGCAGCGTCACTGCGCGCGCTCGCCCAGAGCCACGGCCGCAACGCGAGGTGGGCGGACCGTGCGGTCCGCGTTGCGACGAACGCAACTGCGCGCGAGGCGAAGGCCATGAACGTCATCGACGGGATCGCACCGACGCTGCCTGCGCTCTTGAAGCAGACAGAGGGCGTCAAGACCAAGCCGCGCGGTTACGTGCTGCACCTCGCCGGCGCGCAGGTCCACGACGTGCATCCCGGCTTCTTCACGCGTCTCCTGAACACGCTCATCAACCCGAACATCCTCACGCTGCTCTTCCTCGCGGGCCTTGCCGGAATCGGCTACGAGATCTTCCACCCCGGCGTCGTGCTGCCCGGGGCACTCGGCCTCGTCGCGTTGATCACGGCGCTGTTCGGCTTCTCGGTCCTGCCGGTGAACTGGGCGGGATTCATTCTCCTGCTCGCCGGTGTCGCATTGCTCGTCGCCGACGTGCACGTCGCGTCACACGGAGCCTTAACCGTCGCCGGGCTGATCGCCATGGCAGTCGGCGCGGTCTTCCTCTTCCAGAACGCGCCGGCTCCGTACCACACCTCGACGCCGCTGGTGGTCACGATCGCGGTCGTGCTCGGCGCGGTCTGGGCGTTCGCCGTCGGCAAGGCCTGGCAGGTACGGCACGAGCCCGTCGAGATGGCGCCGGACTTGATCGCCGGCGCGGTCGGCGAGGTTCGCCGCGATGGGCTCGTCTTCGTCAACGGCGAGCTCTGGCAGGCGCGAACCACCGGAGGCGAGCAGCTGCGCCCCGGCGAGAAGGTCCGCGTCGAGTCGCTCGACGGCCTCGTGCTGACGGTGCGGCCCGAACACGCAGGAGACGCGGAGCGTCTGTCCGCGGAGCGGACCGGTGGAGGGGGTCTGGGGGAACCGGAGGGTTCCCCCAGCGGTGCCACCCGGGCGTAGGATCACCCCGTGAACGCGGCTCTGATCATCATCGCGATCCTGCTGTTCTTGATCGTCCTGTTCCTGTTCGCGGCGATCAAGGTGGCTCGCGAGTACGAGCGCGGCGTCATCTTCCGGCTCGGCCGGCTGCTGCCGAACCCGAAGGGCCCGGGACTGTTCCTGCTGATCCCGGTAGTCGACCGGATGGTGAAGGTCGACTTGCGCACGATCACGCTGAACGTCCCGCCGCAGGAAGTGATCACGAAGGACAACGTCCCGGTGCGCGTCAACGCGGTCGCGTACTTCCGAATCGTCGACCCGAAGTCCGCGATCGTGCAGGTCGAGAACTTCATGGTCGCGACGTCGCAGATCGCACAGACGACGCTGCGATCCGTTCTCGGCCAGCACCAGCTCGACGAGCTGCTCTCCGAGCGAGACAAGATCAACTCGATCCTGCAGGGGATCATCGACGAGGCAACCGCTCCGTGGGGGATCAAGGTGTCGATCGTCGAGGTGAAGGACGTCGAGATCCCGACCGGGATGCAGCGGGCGATGGCGCGACAGGCCGAGGCCGAGCGGGAGCGGCGCGCCAAGATCATCAGCTCCGAGGGCGAGTATCAGGCCGCCGAGCGGCTGAAGGACGCCGCGGTCACGATCGGCGACCATCCGGTGGCGCTCCAGCTGCGCTACCTGCAGACATTGCTCGAGCTGGGCGGGTCGCCGTCGACGACGATCGTCTTCCCCGCGCCGATCGACCTGATCCGGCCCTTCCTCGGCAGCCAGTCCGACGGCTCGAACTGAGCGGCGAGCTTCGCCGCGAACCGGAGTCGGGCCGCATCGCCGTGATCGCTCCTGGGCGCGCCAAGCGTCCGGGAGCCGCACGCCCAGCGCTCGACCCGCCGACGGCGGAAGAGCTCGAGACATGTCCCTTCTGCCCGGGCCACGAGCACATGACCCCGCCGCAGACGCTGGTGCTGCCCGAGGAGGGCGCCTGGCGCGTGCGGGTCGTCCCGAACCTCTACCCGGCGCTCGACTACCAGGAAGTCGTCGTGCACAGCCGCCGCCACGTGCGTTCCCTGGCCGAGCTCGAGGGAGACGAGCCCGAGTTGGTCGCCCAGGCCTGGCAGCGGCGCGCCGCGGCAGTGCCGGGCTACGTCCACGCGCTCGTCAATGAGGGCCGCGAAGCGGGATCGAGCCTGCCGCACTCGCACTCGCAGCTCGTCTGGTTGCCCGAACCGCCGCCGCCGCGCGCGCGTCCGCGCCTGGAGGAGTTCCACGCGGGGGCCGGCTTGATCGCCGGCTGCCCATGGGCGAGCCGACTGCCCTACGAGACGGTGATCGCACCGGCCGAGCCGGATCCCTTCGGGCTACAGAGCGGCCTGCTCGCCCCCGCGCTACGACTGCTCGTGGAGATCGTCCGCCGCCTTCATGCAGCCGAGGGGCCCGTGCCGCTCAATGCATGGGTCGAGCACGCCGAACGCGACTGGCGGGTCGTCCTGCTGCCCCGGCTGACGATCCTTGCAGGGCTGGAGCTCGGCGCCGGGATCTTCGTGAACACGCTGCCGCCGGACGAAGCGGCGGAGCGCTTACGACTCTGACGCGAGGGACGCCGGCGCCGGCGTCAACGTCGCCTGCTGCTCGCGAAACCTTCGCGCCGCGTCGATCGCCGCGCCGAGGTTGAGACCCTTGTCCTTCGCCTGCTTGATCAGCATGACGGTCTCGAGCGCGTCGATGTCGTAGATCCGCTGTTTCTTGCCCTTCGTCGGGATCTGCGCCTTGTTCGTCCAGTAGTCGAGCTGCATCTTGGAGATGCCGGCGATCTGACAGACCTGGCCGAGGTAGAGCTCGACCTTGCCCAGGTGCTCGGCCAGGTCGATCGGCTCGAGGAGGTCTACCTGTCGACTTGCTGCCACTTCGTCCTCTCCTTCAGCGGTGGAACCCCTTGTTTCAAAGGTATACAGCGCTCGTTCCGGAGGGGGAAGGGGTTTCTTCAAAGTCCCGTCGCTTTCGAGCTGCTGTTCCCGCAGGTTTGTGGCAGCGCTAGACGTTCGCGGGCCCGGCGCCGTTCGTGTCCACGGCCGCGCCGGCTTTGTCGTCGGCGGCCGTCTCGACGACCGGCGCCAGGCTCGAGACGTGCTCGCCCTCGCGGAGGCGCATCACGATGACCCCCTGCGTCGCGCGGCCCGAGCGCTTGATGTCGTCGACCGCCATGCGGATGACCGTCCCGCCGTCGGAGATCAGCATCACCTGGTAGCCGTCGCGGACGACACGAGAGCCGGCAAGTTGGCCCTTCGCCTCGGTCAGCTGCACGGTCTTCACGCCGATGCCGCCACGACCCTTGATCGGATATTCGGAGACACGCGTGCGCTTGCCGTAGCCGTTCTCCGTCACGACGAGGACGTCCGCGTCGTCGTGCGCGATGTTGACGGCGATCACTTCGTCCCCGGCCCGCAGGCGCATGCCCTGCACGCCTGACGCGTCGCGGCCCATCGCGCGCACGTCGGACTCGTGGAAGCGAATCGCCTGGCCCTTCCGCGACACCATCAGGACGTCGTCGTTGCCCGACGAGTGGCGGACACCGACGAGCTCGTCGCCGTCGCGCATCTTGATCGCGATGATCCCGTCTGAACGCAGCGGCGTGTTGTACGCGGCGAGCTTCGTCTTCTTGACGATGCCCTTTTTCGTGGCGAAGACGAGGAACTCGGCCTCCTCGAAGTTCCGCGTCTGGATCACCGCGCGGACCTGTTCGTCCTGGCGGAACGGCAGCAGGTTCTGGATCGCGCGGCCCTTCGACTGGCGCGAGCCGAGCGGCAGCTCGTGCACCTTCAGCCGGTAGACCTTGCCCACGTTGGTGAAGAAGAGGATGTAGTCGTGCGTCGACGCGACGAAGAGGTGCTCGATGTAGTCCTCGTCCTTGAGGTCCATGCCCATCACGCCGATACCGCCGCGACGTTGCTCGCGGTACGTCGTCACCGGTAGGCGCTTGATGTAGTTCGAGCGAGTGATCGCGATGACCATGTCCTCTTCCGCGATCAGGTCTTCGAGCTCGAGCTCGTCCTCCGCGTGCACGATCTCGGTGCGGCGGTCGTCGCCACGCCCGTAGACATCCTTCAGCTCGAGCAGCTCCTCCTTGACGACACCGTCGATGCGCGCCGGATCGCCGAGGATCGCGCGCAACTCGCCGATGCGCTCCTGCAGATCGTCGTACTCGGACTGGATCTCGTCGCGAGCGAGCTTCGTCAGCCGCGAAAGCCGCAGGTCGAGAATCGCCTGTGCCTGGATCTCGGAGAGGTCGAACGTGCTCATCAAGCCCTCGCGCGCCGCGTCGGTGTCGGCGGCGGCGCGGATCAGCGCGATCACTTCGTCGAGACGATCGAGCGCCTTGAGATAGCCCTCGAGGACGTGCGCGCGCTTCTCCGCCTGGCGGAGCTCGTACTTCGAGCGCCGGGTGACGACCTCGCGCTGGTAGTCGAGGTAGTGGCGGATCAGCTCGAGCAACGACAGCGTCCGAGGCACGCCGTCGACGAGCGCGACAGCGTTGTAACCGAACGTCGTCTGCAGCGGCGTCAGCTTGAACAGCTTGTTGAGCGCGACCTGCGGGACAGCCTCACGCTTCAACTCGACGTAGATCCGCATGCCTTCCTTGTCGGAGTGGTCCTGCAGCGCGTCGTCGGACATTGGCACCTCGTTCAGCGTCCCCGCCTTCACGAGGTCGGCGATCTTCTCGATGACACCGCCCTCGCCGGCCTTGCGCACGCCGTACGGGAGCTCGGTGATGATGATCGCGCTCTTGCCGCCGCGCAGCTGCTCGATGTGCGCGCGCCCGCGCACGGTGATGCGGCCGCGTCCGGAGCGATACGCATCGCGGATGCCGCCGCGGCCGACGATCGAGCCGCCGGTCGGGAAATCCGGGCCCTTGACGTGCTTGGACAGGCGCTCGACGTCCATGTCCGGCTCGTCGATCATCGCGACGATGCCGTTCACGACCTCGCCGAGGTTGTGCGGCGGGATGTTCGTCGCCATGCCGACCGCGATGCCGGCGGAGCCGTTGACGAGCAGGTTCGGGAAGCGCGCCGGCAGCACCGTCGGCTCGCGCCGGGACTCGTCGTAGTTCGGCTGGAAGTCGACGGTGTCCGCATCGATGTCGCGCAGCAGCTCGGTTGCCATCTTGGACAACCGGCACTCCGTGTAGCGCATCGCTCCTGCGGGGTCGCCGTCGACCGAACCGAAGTAGCCCTGCCCGTCGATCAGCGGGTAGCGCATCGAGAACGGCTGCGCGAGCCGGACCAGCGCGTCGTAGATCGCGGAGTCGCCGTGCGGGTGGTAGTTGCCCATCACGTCGCCGACGACGCGGGCGGACTTGCGCGTCGGCCGGTTCGGCTGCAGGCCTGCCTCGTGCATTGCGTAAAGCACGCGTCGGTGCACCGGCTTGAGCCCGTCGCGCACGTCCGGCAGTGCGCGCGACACGATCACGCTCATCGCGTAGTCGAGGAAGCTGGTGCGGACTTCTTGGTCGAGCTCGCGCGTCTCGACGCGGCCGGCGCCCAGTGGTTCGGGCGTCAGATCAGACATCCAGGTTTTTCACCTCTAGGGCGTTCTGCTCGATGAACTCGCGGCGCGGCTCGACCTCGTCGCCCATCAGGCGCGAGAACCACAGGTCGGCGGCGGCCGCATCCTCGACGTCGACGCGAATCAGCATGCGACGGCTGGGATCCATGGTCGTCGCCCACAGCTCGGGCGGGTTCATCTCGCTCAAGCCCTTGTAGCGCGTGATCTGGATCCCACTCTTCGCGAGCGTCAAGGCCGAGTCGCGCAGCGCCTCGAACGTGAGGGCGTCCGCCGACTGCTTGCCGTACTTCAGCCTGAACGGCGGTAGGCCGCCGACGATCTCCCCGAGGCGCATGTACGTCTGCCGCACCCGGTCGTAGATCGGCGAACCGAACAGCTCGGCCGGGACGAGGACGTTCTGCATCGCGCTCGTCTCGACCTCGGTGACGCGCACGCGCAGTGCGTCGCCGTCGACCTCCGGCTCGAGCTTGTAGCCGTTCGGGCCTGCACCGTTGATCGCCTTCACCGCGTCGGGCGCCGAGCTGGCGTCGGACTCGACGAGCCGATGCGAGAGGACGAAGTCCGCCGCCTGCGGCCCGAAGTCCGAGCGAAGCCGTGCCGCCCAGCCGAGGTACTCCATCAGCGTGCGCGCGAACCGCGTGTACCTCGCCTGCGTCAACTTGACGGCGGTGTCGCCGCGCCCCGTGATGTCGAGGTCGCCGAAGCGCTCGCGCACGAGCAACTCCTCGAGCTGCGAGTCCTTCTCGAGATAGCTGTGCTGGTTGCCGAGCCGGGCCAGGTAGAGCGGCGGCACAGCGATATAGACGTGGCCACGCTCGAACAGCTCTGGCATGTGCCGGTACAGGAACGTCAGCACGAGCGTGCGGATGTGCGCACCGTCGACGTCGGCGTCGGTCATGACGATGATCCGGTTGTAGCGGAGCTTCGCAATGTCGAGCTCCTCGCCGATCCCGGTGCCGATCACCTGGACGAGCAGCTGCACCTCGGCGTTCGACAGCACCTTGTCGATGCGGTTCTTCTCGGAGTTGATGATCTTTCCGCGCAGCGGCAGGATCGCCTGGTTCGACTTGTCGCGCGCATCCTTCGCGGCCCCGCCGGCCGAGTTGCCCTCGACGATGAAGAGCTCGGCGAGCTCCGGATCCCGCACCTGGCAGTCTGCGAACTTCTTCGCGATCTCGCCGCCGAACGCGCCCTTGCGCCGCGTCAGGTCACGCGCCTTGCGTGCCGCCTGTCGCGCGCGTGCGGCCGAGATCGCCTTCGTGATGATCTGCTTCGCGTCGGTCGGGTTCTCCTCGAGGAACTCGGACAAGCGCGCATTGACGGTCGACTCGACGAAGCCCTTGACCCACGGGTTGCCGAGCTTCGTCTTCGTCTGGCCTTCGAACTGCGGATCCTTCAGCTTCACCGAGACGACAGCCGCAAGACCCTCGCGCACGTCGTCTCCCTCGAGGTTCTCCTCCTTCTCCTTCAGCAGGCCCATGTCGCGCGCGAACTTGTTCAGCGTGCGCGTGAGGGCCGCGTTGAACCCCGACAGGTGTGAGCCACCCTCGTGCGTGTTGATGTTGTTGGCAAACGTGTAGACGGACTCCTGGTAGGAGGAGTTCCACTGCATCGCGACCTCGACGTTGCCGCCGTTCTCGTGCTCGCCCTCGAAGTAGACGATCCGCTTGTGGATGCCGTCCTTCGTCGAGTTGACGTGCGCGACGAAGTCGCGGATACCGCCCTCGTAGTGGAACTCGACGGTCTCGCCGCCCGCGCGCTCGTCGGTGAGGACGATGCGCAGCCCGCGCGTCAAGAACGCCGTCTCCCGCAGGCGCTGCTGGAGCGTCTCGGCCGAGAACTCGAGCTCGTCGAAGATCTCTGCGTCCGGGAGGAACATGATCGTCGTACCCGTGTCGCCCTTGTCTGCCTTGCCGGCAACCTCGACGTCGCCGCTCGGTACGCCGCGCGCGAACTCCTGCCGGTAGACCTTGCCGCCGCGGCGGACCTCCGCCACAAGCCACTCGGACAGCGCGTTCACCACCGACACGCCGACCCCGTGCAGCCCGCCCGAAACCTTGTACGCGGAGTCCTCGCCGCCGAACTTCCCGCCGGCGTGGAGCTTCGTCAGGACGACCGTCAGGGCGGACATGCCCTGGTCGGTCATGGTGTCGACCGGAATGCCCGAGCCGTAGTCGCGGACGGTGACCGAGTTGTCGGGATGGAGCGTCACCTCGACCTTGTCGTTCCGTCCCGCGAGGGCCTCGTCGACGCTGTTGTCGACCACCTCGTAGACGAGGTGATGGAGGCCGCGGGCACCGGTCGAGCCGATGTACATGCCCGGCCGCAGGCGGACCGGCTCGAGCCCCTCGAGAACGGTGATGTCCTTGGCGGTGTAGGTGGCTTCAGTCATGAAAAAAGCCCTGCAAATTCCCTACTTGCGGGCAGTGCGAATTGTACCAGAACGAGCGGTCGTCAGCCCGCGTTGGCGAAGCTCAAAGCAATCGCTTTTGCGACCACTTTGCGCAGCTCTTCGTCACGAATCACGCGCGCAAGTGAGTCGGCTCTGGCAACGTGCTCGGCCATCGGTTCGACCGCCGCTTTGACGGCCGTTTCGACCGGCGCTTCGAGCAGCTCCGGCACCGGCCCGGGAGCGAACGCGAGTCGAGGCGGCGCGTGCTCGCCGAGGCGCCCGCGGATCTCCTCGGCACGGCTTTTCAGCTCGAACGCCCAGATCGAGTCGGTGGTGTGGACATGCAGCGTCCCGTCCCGCGCCAGCCGCGCCGGCCACGCGTTG
>DATFTK010000155.1:0-11026 GCA_035262005.1 Gaiellaceae bacterium
TTCCGCTCCGGCTGCGGCGCCAGCGGGGCAGGCCCGATCCGGAAGAAGCGGTCGCGCTCCTCCGCGAGCCGCTCGGCAAGCCAGCCGGCGGCCTCCTTCATCCGCCGGTACTCGGCCAGCCGCCGCGCCAGCTCCTCTGCGGCCTCCTCGGGCTCGAGATCCGCGAGCTCGGCGGCCTCGTCCTCGAACAGGCCACGCGCCTTCAGCTCGAGCAGCGCCGCGACCAGCACGAGGAACTCGCCGCAGGCGTCGAGGTCCAGCTCCTCGCGCTCGGCGAGCCGTTCGACGAAGCGGACGACGATCCCCGCGACGTCGACGTCGGCGAGCTCCAGCTCCTCCTTCAGGATCAGCGTCAGCAGCAGGTCGAAGGGGCCCTCGAAGGCGTCGAGGTCCAGCTCGAGCTCACGCACGATCATGCGGGCAAGCTAACGGCCGGAGCGGACGCGGCCCTTCGGCACGGCCATGGCCGGGCCTGGAGGCACGATCTTCTTCGCCCGCGGCCGGTCGGCCGGGTCCTCCTTGCGAATGAACTGCCACCAGATGAAGAACGCCGTCGAGATCACGAACACCACGATCGACACGTAGGCGTTCAGGCGCAGGCCGAAGTACTTGTGCGCGGGATCGATCCGCAGCAGCTCCTCGAAGAAGCGGCCGAAGCAGTACCACGAGACGTAGAGCGCGAACAGGCCCGGCCGCCGGATGCGGAAGTAGCGGTCGACGAGCAGCAGGACGACTACGCCGACGATGTCCCAGATGAACTCGTAGAGAAACGTCGGGTGGAAGGTCGTGTACTGGATGTACGCGCCGCGGTGCGCCTCGTCGATCTTCAGCCCCCACGGCAGCGACGTCGGCTTGCCGTAGAGCTCTTGGTTGAACCAGTTGCCCCAGCGCCCGATCCCCTGCGCGAGCAGCAGGCCCGGCGCGACCGCGTCCATGAACAGGCGGATGCTGTTCCCGGAGCGGTGCACGACCCAGGCGCCCGCGAGGACGCCGAAGAGGATCCCGCCCCAGACGCCGAGGCCGCCCTTCCAGACGGCGAACGGCGCCCACCACGCGTCGATCGCCTTGACCTCGCTCCAGCTGGTGATGTCGTGGTAGAGCCGGGCGCCGACGATGCCGAACGCGACGCCCCAGACGGCGACACGGAAGACGAGGTCCCAGTCGCCGCCCCACTTCACCCACCGGTAGCCGGTCAGCGCGACGCACGCGGCGATCGCGAGCAGCAGCATCACACCGTAGAGGTGGATCGAGAACGGACCGATGTCGATGGTGCCGCTGTGCGGCGAGGGGATGCTGGCGAGGAAGGTCACCGGCAAAGATTCTGCCGACGCCCGCTCTTGCCTGCCTCTTCGACCGTTCGAGAATCGGACTACGCTCAATCCCGGTTGTTGCGGGCGCCGCTTACATCCGCTGAAGATGCCTTCGGCCACCTGCTGAGCGATTGCCTCGCCGGGCGTCGTGTCGTGGAGGTGGTCGAGCGCGACGACGGGTGTGTGTTCACCGGCGCCGCGGACTGGTATCTCGCCGCGTTTCGGTCGTGGTGGCCGCAGGAACGCCGCGCGATGCGCTTCGTCCGCGGACGGGTGCTCGATCTCGGCTGCGGTGCGGGTCGCGTGGGTCTCCACCTCCAGAGCCGCGGCTTCGAGGTCGTCGGGATCGATGTCTCGCCGCTGGCCGTCGAGGTCGCGCGGCGACGCGGGCTCGCGGACGCCCGACTCGGAACGCTCGAGAGGGCCCTTCGGGAGGACGAGCGCTTCGACACGATCCTGCTCCTCGGGAACAACCTCGGCCTCCTCGGCGGCGAGCGGCAAGGGCGCCGCCTGCTGCGGAAGCTCGCCGGGATCGCAACCGACAGCGGGCGGATCCTGGCCGGCTCCTACGACCCCTACGAGGATGCGTCGGAGCTGGCGCGCCGCTACCACGAACGCAACCGTCAGCGCGGACGCATGGGCGGCGTCGAGCGGCTCCGTGTCCGCTACCGGCAGTACGCGACCCCGTGGTACGACGTCCTCTTCGCATCGCGTGAGGAAGTCGCGGACCTCGCGCAAGGAACCGGCTGGCTCTTGAATCGATTCGTCGACGAGGGCGCCGGCTACGTCGCGGTGCTCGAGCGCGCTGCTTAAAGCAGGATCTTGAGCGCGAGCTCGGGCGTGCAGCCGCGCCCGAGCAGCTCCACCGCCGTATGGAGGTCGACGTCCAGCCGCAGGGCCAGCTCGGCCGCCGCAGCGGCGCCGTAGCCCGCCAGTTCCAGCTGCTCGGCCCGCCAGGCCTCGACCAGCTCGGTCTCGTCCCGGATCTCGGTGTCAGCCGCAGGCATCTCGTCTATAGCTTCGGACGAGACCGCCGGTCGGTTCTCCCCTTACCGGGTGATCTGCCCCGCCAGCGCCAGCATTTGACGCTTGTCCAGGTCCCCCTCGAGGCGGTAGGTAACGCCGCGGTCGAGCCAGATCAGGACGTTCCCCGCGAGCCGCGTCTGCACGTTCCCCTGCTCCCACATCAGCACGTGCGGTGCGCCCGAGAGGAACATCCCGAACTCGCCGAGCCGCGCCTCCTCGATGTGGGCCGTCGGCCCGACGAACTTCTTCGCGAAACCCATCTGGTCTCCGCGCAGCTCGGCGTAGAGAACCTGCTTCCCGCGGTAACGCAGGAGCGCGGCGTGGAGCCCGGGCCGCGCGTAGTACGCGGTCGCCGTCAGCCTGGCGGGGAGCTGAACTGTCGGCTGCGGACGCTTCGGGCCGAGCCCCGTCGAGAACGGCCGTGTCTGCGCGGGCGGCAGCGTCTGCACCTGCTCGACGCTCACCGAGCCGATGTGGAAGAACTTCAGGATCGCGCTGCGCGCCGGCGGCACGGCGAACGCGATGCCGACGGCAAGCACGGCGGCCGCGACGACGACCGCCGGCCAGAAGCGGCGGCGTCGCAAGCGCGGCTCGACCTGCGCCCACACGTCCGGCGCGCCCGGGTACTCGAGCCCTTCGCCGAGTGCGACGAGTGCGCGTTCCAGCTCAGTCATACGACTCCCTCAGCCGCTCGAGCGCACGCGCCGTGCGCGACTTCACCGTCCCTTGCGGGATGGCCAGCGTCTCGGCCACCTCTGCTTCCGAGAGCCCGAGGAAGTAACGCAGCGCCACCACGTCGCGCTGCTCCTCGGGCAGCGTCTCGACCGCGGCGAGCAGCGCCGTGCGCTGCTCGGCCGAAAGGAGCGCAGCCTCGGGGGACGGGGCCGCGCCCCCCGAGGGCCCCTCGGCGGCTGCGCGCAGCGCGAGGCTCGCCCGGCGACCGGCGGAGCGGCGCCGGTTGCTCGCCTCGTTCGCGACGATGCGCAGCAGCCACGGCCGGAACGGCGCACCCTCACGGAAGCGGCCGAGCGCGCGCCAGGCCTTGATGAACCCGTCCTGCGCGGCCTCCTCCGCGTCGGCCGCATTGCGCGCGATCACGTACGCGGTGCGGAAAGCGATGCCCTGGTATGCGTGCACGAGCTCCTCGTAGGCGTGTGTGTCTCCGCGCTGCGCGCGCCGGATCAGCTCCGGTTCTTCGAGTGGTCGGCCCACCACCGCCGTTCATACACCGCTACGTTGCCGGCGGTTCCGAGCGTGTCAGGCGCCGCCGACCGTGAGCACGACATTTCCCGTCTTCTGCTCCGTCTCGACGTACCTGGACGCTTCGACGACGTCTTCCAGCCTGTAGGTCCGGTCGACGACCGCTCGGTACTTCCCCGCCTCGATCAGCTCCTTGATGAAGAGGACGTCCGGCTTCCGGTAGCGGGGCGGCAGCTCGAGGACGACGCTCTTGCCGCCGATCCGCGTCGGCCACAGCGTCAGCAGCAGGTTGGCCCATCCGTCGCTCGGAATGTAGGTCCCGCCCGGCACGAGCGCGTCTCTGCAGCGCCAGAACGGCTGCTTGCCGACCGCGTCGAAGATCACGTCGTACAGCTCCCCGTTCGTCGTGAAGTCTTCGTGCAGATAGTCGATGACGACGTCGGCTCCCAGCGACTGCACGAGCTTCAGGTTCTTCGTGTTGCAGACAGCGGTGACGTGGGCTCCGAAGTGCCAGGCGAGCTGCACGGCCGCGGTCCCGATCGACCCGGAGGCGCCGTACACGAGCAAGCGCTTGCCGGCACGGAGATCCACGGGCCGCAGAGCATTCAGCGCGAGGATCGCGCCGTCGCAGACCGCGGCCGCCTCTTCGAAGCTCATCCCGGCCGGCATCCGCGCGAGCGGGCCGCTCGCCGGCATCGAGACGAACTCCGCGAACGCGCCGCGCAGCGGAGTGCCGAAGACCCTGTCGCCCACTGCGAACTCCGTGACCGCGGGAGCGACGGCTTCCACCTCTCCCGCCATCTCGGTGCCGAGAATCCGCTGCCGCGGCCGGCGAAGACCGGTGAAGAAACGAGAGACGAACGGCTTGGCGCTGCGATAGTGGCAGTCCGAGCGGGTAACGGTCGTCGCCCGGACCCGGACCAGCACCTCGTCAGCCTTCACGACCGGCCGCTCGACCTCCTCGAGTCTCAGGACTTCCGGAGGGCCGTACCGGTCGTGAACAACCGCTCTCATCGGTCTGCACCTACCGCACGGCTCTCCGCCCGTAGTCGGACTCCTTGAACAGCGTGATCCCGATCGCGGCGAGCGCGACGGCAACGAGGAACTGGATGATCCAGCCGGCGTCGAACAGGTTGGCGAGGATCCCACCCAGGAGGCTCGCCGCGATGCCGATCAGCGCCGTCACGAGCAGGCTGACGTTCTGCTTGCCCGGGAGCACAAGCCGTCCGAGGGCGCCGATCACGAGACCGGTGGCGGCCAGCCAGAGCAGCGAGAAGGCCAGGCCGACCAGCGACCCGGCCAGCAGCAGGACGACGACGACGATCAGAAGGATGACGACGACGGGCACGCCCGAGACGCTACCTCGCGTAAGCCGACGGAGGGCGCCGAGTCAGGCGGCGCCCTCCGCGTATTCGTCTTAGACGGGCTTCGGCTCGACCTTGTGCTGGCGTCGTACGCCGAAGGCCGCCGCCGAGATCAGCAGTGCCGCACCGCCTGCGATCGCAGCCGCAGTGCCGACATCCGTCCCACCACCCGACGTGCTCTCGGCAACAACCGGAGTCGCAGTCGGTGCCGGTGTGGCATCGCCGGTCACGAGCTGCGGCCACTCCTGCTCGCTGGTTGCGGGAGCCGCAGTCGAAGCGGGAACCGCCTGTGGCCACTCCTGCTCGCTGGCGATTGCCTGGTGCGTCGCGGCCGGAGCCGCTTTGTCTCCGGTCACGAGCTGCGGCCACTCCTGCTCGCTGGTCGGCGCCGCCGCCGTCGAGGCGGGGACCGATTGCGGCCATTCGTGCTCGCTGACAACCGCACTTTGCGCACCGCCTGACTGAGCGGCAGGGACCGTGCTGGCCTGAGCCATGCCGGCTGCGCCCACCGCTGTCGTGGCGGCAACCGCGAGCACGACAGCCGCTTCCCGCAAGCCGTGGGCGGCGACGTCTTCCTCGAGCAGGCGTTCGAGCTCAGAGCTGTCGAACGCGAAGTCGATGTAGTCGCCCTCGGTCTGCTGCAGCAGTCCCTCGAGCTCCGCGGGGTCCCACGCGAGCCGCAACGTCTGTGCGTCGTCGCCGCGAGTCACGTCGATGACGAGCTCCGGTTCGCCGTCCTTCGAGCTCAGGACGTCGAGGATCTCGCCTCGGGGAACGGTCGCTCGAATCTCGCGAGCGCCGATCTCGGACGCGTCAACGAGCCGCACCCTGTCTTGCACTTGGTGCATAGTCCTCCCTTCCGCTCTGGGTGCCGGTGCGAAAAAACCGCACCGAGGAGTAAGACGGTCCAGACGCCCGCGATCTTCCCACAGCGCACCGAATGTCACAAGGCGTCCACAAACCCCAGCACGCAACTACTCTTCAAGCGCAGTGCCAAAGCTGGTGGGGATCAATCACATCGCGCTCGAGGTCGGCGACGTCGGGAAGGCACTGGAGTTCTGGGAGTCGATCTTCGGTCCGCTCGAGCTGCGCGGCCGGATCGGAAACATGGCCTTCATCGACATGGGCGACCAGTTCATCGCGCTCGCCGAGGGCCGGACGCAGCAGCCGGACAAGGCGCGCCACTTCGGCCTCGTCGTCGACGACAAGGACGCCGTCCGAGCGCGGCTCGAGGAGCTTGGGATTCGGATCTACGGCCGGCGCGGGCTCGACTTCTACGACCCGTGGGGCAACCTGATCCAGGTCGTCGACTATCGAGACGTCCAGTTCACGAAGACCCAGGAGGTGCTGCATGCGCAAGGCCTGGACGGGCTCGGGAAGTCGGAGCGCGCGTTGAGCGAGCTCCGCGATAAGGGCATCACGGCCTAGGTCTCACGGGCCGATAATCAGCCCATGCTGCGGGCTCTGATCGCAACCTCCCTGCTCGCCGTGGTCCCGTTCGTCCCGAACGACCCGGGCTACGACGCCAACCGCGCGCCCCTCCAGGCGATGTCGGTGCAGCAGGCGTGGTCGCTGACGCAGGGCGACCCCGCGATCGTGATCGCCGTGATCGACAGTGGCGTCGTGCCGAGCCCCGACTTCGATCTCGTCCAGGGCCACAACATCTTCGACGGCAGCGCGAACACGCCCGACCAGAACGGCCACGGGACGGCGATGGCGGCGATCGCGGCCGCACAGATCGACAACGGCATCGGCGTCGCCGGGATCTGCGGGCGCTGCCAGATCATGTCCGTCAAGATCTCGAAGGCCGACGACCGCCATTACAACGACGACCTCGCGGCCGGGATCAACTGGGCGGTCGACCACGGCGCCGACGTGATCAACCTGTCCCGCTTCACGGATCCCGGCTCACCGCCGTACGCGCCGCTGAACGCGGCGATCTCGCGCGCGCTCGCGCACGGCGTTCCCGTCTTCATCTGCGCCGGGAACAACGGCAGCAACGACCCGACGATGAACGTGCTCGCGTCGTCGAACCCGAAGGCGGTGCGCGTCGCCGACTTCCTGCCGGAGTCGAACCACGGGAAGTGGGTCGACGTCGCGGCCGAGAGCGACTTCGTGACGTTCGGGCCGCGGCCCTCGCCCGGCGGGACGTCGTCGGCGACAGCTGCCGTTTCCGGGATTGCTGGTCTGATGCTCTCGTGCAACCCGGCGCTGACGCCCGCAGAGATCAAGCAGATCCTGATCGTGACGTCGGATCCGCAGCCGAACATCGACGTGCGCGCACACGGCGAGGTGGACGCCTACCGCGCGGTTCAACGCGCCGGCTGCCGCGCCAACCCATCGGAGATCGTCCGGTTGCTGATCCGCGTGCAAGGGCACGGGACGGTGACCCGCCGGCCCGACGACGACACCTACAACGCGGGCACGTTCCTCGTCCTGCACGCGAAGGCGAAGCCCGGTTGGCGCTTCGCGCGTTGGAAGGGCGTCTGCCACAGCACCCGCCGGATGTGCACCGTGCGGCTCTGGCAGTCAGGCGTGACGACCGCGATCTTCCGCCGAAAAGGCGTCTGACCCCATGCGTTCCAGGTCGTCGAGCGAAAGGCCCAGCTCGACGGGCTCGAAGTACATCCGCGACCACGCGACGAGGCCGTCCTGGAGGCCGAAGATGATCACGCCGCGGAGCTCGAGCATGGCGCCGCTGCGGGCCGTGCCGTAGGCGCGCCACTCGCTCCAGATCCGGTCGCCGTCGTGGGCGGCAGCCGGAACCTCGACGCGCAGGTCGGGCACGTCGGCGATGACCTCGGCCCAGTTGGCGCGCACGTCGTCGCGGGTCGAGATCTTCGCGCCGGGATGCCGCGGGCGCTCGCCGACGTAGTCCTCGCGGAAGAACTCGACGAAGGCGTCGAGATCGTGCGCGTCGAGTGCTGCGCGCATCTGCTCCAGCAGCTGGATCACTCCGGCAGTCTGCCGAAAGCGAGGATGTAGCCGTGCGGGTCGCGCACGCGGATCTCGCGCAGCCCGTACTCCGTGTTCACCGGCGCGTTGAGGATGTCGGCGCCGCGGCCGGCGAGCTCCCCGTGCAGCGCGTCGACGTCGTCGACGTAGACGTACAGGTCGAACATGTCCGGCGGGAACGCGACATGATTCGGCCTCGGCCGCGCGCCGTGGACGTGGCAGAAGTGGACGTGGCAGCCGCCACGGCTCGCGTAGCCGTAGTGCTCCGGGTTCGTCTCCCAGGCGTGGCCCTCGAAGCCGAGCTTGTCCCGGTAGTAGTCGAGTGCGGCCGCGACGTCGTCGACGACCAGGACGGTGGCGTGGCTCCCGATCACGCGTCGGCGCGCGCGAGGATCTCCTGGATGACCTCGCTCTTCGCGTCGGCGTAGTTCTGCACGTACTTCCACTGCTTCTGCGCGAGCTCGCGCTTCGTGCGCGCGTAGAGGTCGCGGTCGTCGTCGTGCGTGCGGAGCCAGTCGCGGAAGCGGACGGTGCGCTCGAGCTCCTCGCAGCCGTCGTCGAACACGTGCAGGTTGACCGGCGGGTCGAAGCCGCGCAGCAGCCGGTGCTCGTACCAGTCCGGCTCGCGGACGCGCAGCTCGTAGCCGATCGCCTCGAGTGGCGGGACGTAGGCGTCCTCGTCGGTCGTGTCCACGACGGCCAGGTTGATGTCGATCAGCGGCTTCGCGGGCAGACTGCGGACGGAGGTCGAGCCGACGTGGTCGAGCCGCTGCACCTTGTCGCCGAGCGCCTCGCGGATCCGGAAGGCAGCGCTCTCGAACCAGTGCGGCCAGATCGGGTCGTAGTCGGCGACGACGATCTCGCCGTACTGCGGCGGCGAGCCCTTGACGGAAACGCCCTCGATGTAGTCGTCCGTGTTCAGGCCGCTCACCGTACCCAGAGCAGGACGTTTACGCAGCCACCGAGGTGGAAAAGACGCGGCCGAGGCCCGGCTCCCGCCTCGCCGCCCCCCTCGAGGAAGGAGTCAGGCCATGTCGCACCAACCGAACCCAGCTGCGGTAGTCGAGCACGCGCGTGGCGTGCTCGCAGAGCGCTTCGGCGTCGGGATCAAGCTCGCAGACGAGATCCTCTGCGGAGTCGCCCGGCAGCAGGGCCAGGACGTGAGGGAGCTCGCCGCGGAGGTCGTCGCCTCCTGTACCACGGACTCCGCGGTGCTCCCACGCGTGCTCTACGAGGCTGCGTAGTCCGAACCGGGCAGAACACCATGTCCGGCCGGCTCCAACGCTGCCCGAAGTGTGGGGCGCGCTTGTGCGCGCCCCGCCTTCACTGGTGGGACGGTGAGGGCGACTTCGACTTCGACGAGTGGGCGCAGCGCTGCCCGAACTGCCGCCACGAGCACGTCTGGGTGAACGTCGAGGACCCGGACTACGACCGGTGGGCATGGCAGATGGCGCGGATGACGCTCGAAGTGGCGGCGAGACCGGACGCGCTCGAGCTCGTCGCCGACCTCGAGCCGAGCGATCCCGTCCGGCGGAACGTCGAGGAGCTCCACAGAGAGTTCTACGTCGCCGAGCTCTCGTAGCGCGGGCTACGCGCGAGCGGCAACACGTTCGGCCGCCTTGTCGCACTCCTCCATGCGGTGGAGCGAGCCGTCGTCCGCGAAGCGTTGCGCGACCCTGACGACCTCTTCGCCCAGGAGCTGCAACTGCCCCTCGACGCCGTCGTCGCGGATCTCGCCGTTCTCGTCGAAGGCGAGGTACGCGGACGGGACCGGCACGACGTACGGAACCGCCCAGGCTCGGAGCGCGCGGGTCGCGAACTCCATCGTGTTGATCGCCTGCAGACCCTGCGTGCCGCCCGCGGCGCTGATCAGCCCTACGACCTTGTCGTGCAGGTACGGCGGATCGCGACGGCCGAGCGGATGGAGCCAGTCGAGCGCATTCTTGAACGCCCCCGAGATCGTGCCCTGGTACATCGGGCTGCTCCAGAGCATCCCGTCCGCGGCGTAGCAGGCCTCGATCAGCTGCTCGGCGTTCGGCGGCGGAGTCAGCTCGAGCTCTGGGTTGTACAGCGGCAGGTCGAGCTCCCGCAGGTCGAGGAGAGTCGTCTCGGCGCCGGCGTCGGCCGCCCCGGCGAGCGCGACGGCCAGAGCCGCGAGGCTGCGCGAGGTCTTGGCGAGCGAGCCGCCGAGGCCGACGATCTTCAACGCCACGCGCCGAGACTAGAGCACTAGTCGCGGAACTCGAAGCGGTAGGCCCGGGTGCCGCTGACGCAGCGCCACTGGCCGCCGAACTGGGCGCCGGAAACCCGCGCGCAGACGAAGCCGCCGGGCGTACGGAAGCGGCGAGAGATCTGCCCGCGATACCGACGCATGTCCTGCGCCGCGGCCCGGCAGGTCATGTTCCGCGCGGAACTGATGAGCGTGTTCGGGTACCTCACGTACACGTGGCAGTCGACCACGCTGTTGGGGGCAGCGAGCGCGAGTGCCGCGGCAGCGACGGCGAGCACGCTAGAGAACCGCCGCCTCGCCCAGCAGCGCTTTCGCCTCGGCGAAGAAGTCCGCCACCGGCTTGACCTTGTACTGCGGCCCCAGCACGAGCTCGCGCGGCCCGTCGGACATCTCGAGCAGCAAGTTGACCCTCGACTCGCCGGGGAAGTCCTTGACGAGGAGCGCCAGGTCACGCACGACGCCGGCCGGCGCAACGCGTGCGTCGATCTTGATCGTCACCTCCTTGCGCTCGGCGACGGCCTCGAACGACGAGACCTCCACCGCGAGCAGCTTCGTCTCCCCTTCCTGCTTGTGGTCGACGCGGCCCTTGACGACCAGGATCCGATCGACGGTGCAGAGCTCGCGCGACTGCGCGTAAACGGAGTTGAAGACGACCACCTCGGCGCCGCCTGTGACGTCGTCGAGCCGCATGAAGACCATCGGCTCGCCCTTCTTCGTCGTCAGGTGCTTGATCGCCGAGACGATTCCGCCGACGGTGACGACCTCGCCGTCGCGGCGACGCTCGACCTCGGCGAGCGTGCAGTCGGTCTTGCGGCGGAGCTGGTCGCGGATCGAGTGCAGTGGATGCTCGGAGACGTAGAGGCCGAGCGTGTCCTTCTCCAGCCGCAGCAGCTCGTTCTTCTCGAACTCGTCGGTCGAGATCTTCGGGTGCTCGACCTCGA
>DATFTK010000156.1:0-3792 GCA_035262005.1 Gaiellaceae bacterium
CTCGCGTCGACCGCGGCGAGTGGAGGTTGCATCGCCGCCGCCACGTCCTCGTGCAGTGCATCCGGATTCTTGAAGACGCGGTCGAGCAGGTCGCGGTCCTGCAACGAGCCGATCACGTCCGCGAGCGACGCGAGGCTCCCGTCGCGCACGACCGGCAGCTGCGAGATCGAGTAGCGCTGCATGACGTTGATCGCCTCCCCGACCTTCTGGTGCGCGGCGATCGTCACGAGGGCCGGCACCTCCGTTTCCTCGGCGCGCTTCGAGCGAAGCAGTTCCAAGACGGTCGGCGGTGGCACGCGCCGCTCGACGAAGCCGTGCTCGAGCATCCAGTTGTCGTCGTAGAACTTCGACATGTAGGAGCGGCCGGAGTCCGGGATCATCGTCAGGATCGCCGCCTCCCGGCCGAAGCGCCTCGCCACCTCGAGCGCGGCCCACACCGTCGTGCCGCCGGAGCCGCCGACCAGCAGTCCTTCCTCCCGCGCAAGGCGGCGTGCGGTCAGGAACGAGTCGCGGTCCGAGACGCGCACCCACTCGTCGACGACGGCCGGATCCATCGTCTCGGGCCACGTGTCCTTGCCGATTCCCTCGACGAAGTAGGGGTGGACGCCGGTTTCGTCCTTCGCCGTGTAGACCGAGCCCTCGGGGTCCGCGCCGATGATCAACACGCCCGGCTTGCGCTCCTTGAAGTAGCGGCCGACACCCGAGATCGTGCCCCCGGTACCGACGGAGATGACGATCGCGTCGAGCTCGCCGTCGGTCTGCTCCCAGATCTCCGGCCCAGTCACCTCGTAGTGGGCCTCCGGGTTGGACATGTTCGAGTACTGGTCGGGCTTGAACCCGCCGGGGATCTCCTCGGCGAGCCGGTCGGAGACGGAGTAGTAGGACTCAGGCGAGTCGTGCTCCACCGCGGTCGGTGTGATCACGACCTCGGCGCCGTAGGCGCGCAGCATCGAGATCTTCTCCTGGCTCATCTTGTCGGGCATCACGAAGATGCAGCGGTAGCCCTTCTGGGCGGCCGCGATCGCGAGCCCGACGCCCGTGTTGCCGGAGGTCGGCTCGACGATCGTCCCGCCGGGCCTGAGCTTCCCCTCGCGCTCGGCCTTCTCGATCATCGCCAGCCCGATCCGGTCCTTCACCGAGCCGCCCGGATTCAGGTACTCGAGCTTCGCGAGCAGCGCCGGCTGGACACTGCGGCCGAGCGCGTGCAAGCGGACGATCGGCGTGTTGCCGACGAGCTCGAGAACGGAGGGGTACTCCCGGGCCACTGCCGCGAAAGCGTACTCGGCGCGGGAATAGTCTCGGAAACGACGGAGGGGACGGGATGAAGATTGCAGTGGTCGGGAAAGGAAACATCGGCGGCGGGCTGGCCGACCGCTGGGAACGGGCCGGGCACGAGGTCATCCGCATCGGCAAGGACGGCGGCGACGTCTCCCGCGCTGAGGTCGTGCTGCTCGCGGTGCCCGGCGGCGCGGTCGCCGATGCGCTCCAGGTCGTCAGCGGCTGGGACGGGAAGACGGTGATCGACGCGACGAATCTGATCGGCACGCCGCCGCCTGACGGACACGCGTCGAATGCGGAGTTCGTCAAGTCGAAGACAGGCGGTCCGACGGCGAAGGCATTCAATCTCAACTTCGCGCGGCTGTTCGACCAGATCGACTCGGCGAAGACACGGCCGTCGAACATCTGGAGCGGTGATGAGGAGGCGCGCGAAGCGGTCGAGCAGCTGATCCGTGACGCCGGCTACGACCCGGTCTATGCGGGCGGGATGGACAAGACCGCCGTGCAGGAGCAGGGGATCGCGCTCATCTTCGCGATCTCGCAGGCGAGCGGGCCCTACTTCTACCGGATGGCGCCGCCGGACGAGCTCTAGGAGAGGAGCGCCGCGAGCACCGAGGCGGCGATCGACGCAAGCGTCGCGGCGAGCGTTCCGAGCTGCAGCAGCGTGACCTGAAAAACACGATCGTCCAGCCGCCGGATGTCGTGCTTGACATCCGCCATGTCGCTGTGCAGGTGCTCAACCGAGACACGCAGTGCGACGATTTCCTCGAACACGTCGCGTGGACGCTCCACGGATCAAGCGTAGCCCTCGCTAGCGGAGGGCGCTAGTGCCGGAAGTGGCGGCGGCCGGTGAGGACCATCGTCGCGCCAGCGTTACGCACCGCGGCGGTCACCTCGTCGTCGCGCTTCGAGCCGCCTGGCTGGATGATCGCGGTCACGCCGTCGTCGAGCGCTGCCTGCGGCCCGTCCGGGAAGGGGAAGAACGCATCCGACGCGAGCACCGCGCCTTCGGTGTCGTGGCCGTGCTCGCGTGCCTTGTCGAGCGCGAGCTTGACGGCGTCGAGGCGGCTCGTCTGGCCGCCGCCGATGCCGATCGTCGCGAGGCCCCCCGCGATCACGATCGCGTTCGAGCCGACGTGCTTGCACACGCGCCACGCGAACAGGAGGTCGCCCCAAAGCTCCTCGCTCGGCTCGCCGCACGCGACCTCCATCCCCTCGCGGTCCTCGATGTCCCAGTCCCGGTCCTGGACGAGCAGGCCGCCGAGGACTCGCTTGAAGTCGCGCTCGCCGCGAGCGAAGCCGCGGCGCTCCTTGTCGAGCAGGATCCGGATCGCCTGCTTCCGCTGAAGGGCCTCGAGCGCGGCCTCGTCGTAGTCCGGCGCGAACAGGACGTCGACGAAGCGCTCGGCGAGCGCCTCGCCGAGGGCTGCCGACACTGGCCGGTTCAGCGCACACACCATCCCGAACGCCGAGACGGGGTCCGAAGCGAGCGCCCGCTCGTACGCCTCCTCGATCGTCCCGGCCACCGCGGCGCCGCAGGGGTTCGCGTGCTTGATGATCACGCACGCCGGCAGCGCGAACTCGCGGAGCAGCAGGCGCGCGGCCGACAGGTCGAGCAGGTTGATCAACGACAGCTCCTTGCCATGGAGTTGCTCGACGCGGGACAGCAGGTGGACCCGCGCGCCCTGCTCCGCGTAGTACGCGCCGCGCTGGTGCGGGTTCTCGCCGTACCGCAAGTCGGTGACCTTCACGAACGCCGTCACGAGCGTCTCCGGAAAGGCCTCGACGTCCGCGAACCAGTGGGCGATCGCCGCCTCATACGCGGCGGTGGTCGCGAACGCGTCAGCCGCAAGCGCGCGCCGAGTGTCGAGCGAGAGCTCGCCGCTGTCGCGCAGTTCCTGCACGAGCGCGTCGTACTGCTCGGGCCGGCACACGGGCGCGCAGTGCGCGAAGTTCTTGGCGGCGCCTCGCAGCATCGATGGTCCCCCGATGTCGATCATCTCGACCGCGTCCTCCTCGCGGACGCCGTAGCGCCCCGCCACTTCGCTGAAGGGATAGAGGTTCACGCAGACGAGGTCGAACGGCTCGATCTCCTGCTCCGCGAGCGTCGCGACGTCGTCGTCGCGGTTGCGCCGCGCGAGGATCGCCGCGTGGATCCTCGGGTGGAGCGTCTTCACCCGCCCGCCGAGCATCTCGGCCGAGCCGGTCAGGTCTTCGACCCGGTCGACGTCGAGCCCGACCTCGCGCTCGAGGAAGTCCGCCGTGCCGCCGCTGGCGACGAGGTCCCAGCCGAGGTCGGCTAGTCCGCGCGCGAAGCTCTCGAGGCCGGACTTGTTGTAGACGGAGATCAGCGCGCGCACAGCTCTTGCACCACCTCCGGGAGCAACCTGTGCTCGACGTCATGGATTCGCTCGACGAGGGTGGCGCGCGGCTCGACGTTCACGGGCTCCTGCCGGATCACGGCGCCTGTGTCGAGCCCTGCGTCGACAAAGTGGACGGTGACGCCGGTCGTCT
>DATFTK010000157.1:0-8002 GCA_035262005.1 Gaiellaceae bacterium
TAGTCGGCGTGACCCGCCTCGCCGACCAGTCCCGCAGTCGAGCCGACCAGCACGAGCGCGCCGTCACCGTCGAGCTGCCGGAGGAAGCCGCGCGCCGTCAGGAACGTGGCGGTGAGGTTCGCGTCGAGGGTCGCGCGCCACCGTTCGAGCGAGAGCTCCCAGACGGGCACGTCCTCCGACGGCCACACGCCCGCGACTGCGGCGCAGACATCGAGCCGTCCGGCCTCGTCGAACATGCGGTCGACCTCGTCTTCCCGCGTCAGATCGGCTGCGACGAGCTGAACGTCGCCGAGCGCCTCTGCACGCTCGCGTCCGCGGCGGTAGTGGCCGACCACCTCGGCGCCCTCGGCCAGGAAGGCGCGCGCGCACGCGCCGCCGATTCCACCTGACGCGCCTGTGACCAGCACGCGTTTCCCCGCGAGGCCCGAGTCCATGTGTGGGATTCTCCTGGTTCGTGGAAAGAGAGTGGATGACGTGGGAGGACGTGGGGACGGCGGTCGACGAGCTCGCGGCGCAGATCCAGGCCGCCGGCTTCGTGCCTGATGCGGTGCTGGCGCTGGCGCGCGGCGGGCTGCCTGCGGGTGGCGCGCTCGCCTACGCGCTCGGCGTGAAGACGATGGCCACGCTGAACGTCGAGTTCTACACGGGCGTCGACGAGCGGCTCGACGAGCCGCTGCTGCTCCCGCCCGTTCCGGACCTGACGGTGCTGCGAACCGAGCGGCTGATCATCGTCGACGACGTCGCGGACACAGGCCGCACGCTTGCGCTCGCACGCGACTTCTGCGCGGAGCACGTCGGCGATGTGCGAACTGCCGTCCTCTACGAGAAGCCGCACAGCGTCGTGCGCTCCGACTTCGTCTGGCGTCGCACCGACAAGTGGATCAACTTCCCGTGGAGCACTCCGGCGGCAGTGGCAGCGGAGTGAAGGTCTTCATCATCAGCGACATGGAGGGTGTCGCCGGCATCGTCAAGTGGCAGCAGACGGACGGGGGGAAGGAGAAGCGCGCCTACCACGAGGGCCGGGAGCTCTACACCGAGGAGATCAACGCCGCCGTTCGCGGTGCGAAGGCTGCCGGCGCGACGGAGATCGTCGTCATGGACTGCCACGGTGCGGGCGAGGAGTGGACGTTCAACTCGCTCATCCCCGACAAGCTCGATCCGGATTGCGAATTCGTCGTCCAGAACGACTGGACCGAGTACACCGAGTTCCTCGAGCAGGGCGTCGACGCGGCGCTCTTCGTCGGCATGCACGCGAAGGTCGGGACGCCCGACGGCGTGATGGCGCACACCGTCTCCGGGCAGTCGTGGCGGGAACTGAAGTTCAACGGGACGTCGGTCGGCGAGACGGGGATCAACGCCGCGCTCTGTGGCCACTGGAGCTGCCCGGTCCTGCTCGTCACCGGCGACGAGGCGGTCTGCCGCGAGGCGCGTGGGCTCCTCGGCGACGGGCTCACCACCGTCGCGGTCAAGAAGGGCATCGGCCAGTTCAGCGCGCGGCAGTTTCCCGCGCTGAAAGCGAGAGAGCTGATCGAGGCAGGCGCGAAACAGGCGTTGAAGGACCTCGGTGCGGTGAAGCCGTACGACCCGGGTCATCCGTGCGAGATCGAGGTGCAGTTCCACACACCGGCGCGGCTCGTCGAGTACCGCAACCGCAGGGGCACGGAGCAGGTCGACACGCTGACGCTCGTCTCGAAGGCCGACGACTGGTGGACCGCCTGGTCGCAGTTCTACTTCTAGGGGTCTGACCCCGTCAGTCGCCGCCGCCGATCAGGTGGAAGACGAAGTCGAACTTCGTCCCCGCCGGATTGTGGTAGTTGAGCTCCATCGAGCCGCGGGCGTTCCGGAACTTGCCGGTCCCGCCGGTGATCGCGATCGCCGTATTGCCCGTGTCCGAGAACGGCCCTTCGACCGTGATCTGGCCGCCGGCGAGGAACGTCGTCCAGTTGCACTCCCACGTCTTCCCGACGACGATCCGGATGCAATAACCCTGGTCGCTGCCGACCTTTTTCGAGTCGGCGCTGTCGAAGACGTCGTTCGCGAACGTGAGCACGTTTCCGGCAGCGTCGTCGCTCGACCCGTTCGTGACGGCGTCGGTCGTTGCGTGCTCGATCACGTGGATCGAGTCACCGTCCGACTTGCTCTTGTCGTTTGCCGTCGCGTTCACCGCGGCGAACACGAAAACACCAACGGCAGCCACCGCCGCTGCGATCAGCGCGCGCTTCATCTCTCCCTCCTTGGTCGCCTACCGGTGGGTGACGTTAACGCCTAGCGCCACTCGTGGGCGAGCATCGCGTAGACGAGCTCGCTCTGCCATTCGCCCTTGACCCACTCGTTCTCGACGAAGAGCGCCTCGCGGCGCATGCCGAGCTTCTCCAGCACCCGCGCCGACGCGACGTTGCGCGCCTCGAGCCGCCCGACGACGCGGTGCAGTCCGAGCTCCTCGAACGCGAACGCGAGCAGCGGCCGCGCGGCTTCCGTCGCATAGCCGCGTCCGTGATGCGCGGGATGCGCGATGAAGCCGATCTCGCCCTGCTTGTGCGTCTCGCTCTCCCAGTGCAGCGAGACGTCGCACACGAGCTCGCCGGTCGCGGGCAGCACGGCGGCGGCGCTCAGCCACTCGCCCTCTGCCCGAAGCGACGAACCGGCGATCTTTCGCTCGAGGAGCTGCTCCACCTGCTCGCGCGTGCGCGCCTCGTTGTAGAGGTAACGCGCGTTCGGCTCGTCCGAGTGGATCGCACACAGCGCATCGGTGTCGCTCTGCTCGAAGGGACGGAGGACGAGGCGCTCGGTCTCGAGCGGCCAGGCGGGCGCGAAGCTCACGACTAGAGTCTCGTCGGTGCCGACGGTCGCGCGCATTTCCATCTCGCCCGTGAAAGGCCTCTCTCTGGTCGAGCGCCACGAGGTCCTGCTCCAGGAGACCGGCGTGCTCGAGAACCGTCGCTTCCACATCGTCGATCTCGACGGGCGCCGCTACAACCAGCTGCGCAACGGCGCCCTCGTCCAGATCGAGCAGGAGTACGACGGGCGACGGCTTGCTCTGCGGTTGCCGGACGGCACCGTCGCGGAAGGCGAGGTGGCGCTCGGCGCCGAGATCACGACCGACTTCTACGGACGACCGGTCGAGGGGCGACTGCTCGAGGGCCCGTGGTCGGCGGCACTGTCGGCCTGGGCCGGTCGGCCGCTCAGGCTCGTCCAATCGGCGCCGGGGGCCGCGATCGACCGTGGAGGCGGACACGTGTCACTCGTCTCGCGCGCGTCGCTCGAGGAGCTCGGCCGGCAGGGCGGCCACGACGGGCCGGTCGACGGCCGGCGCTTCCGGATGCTCTTCGAGCTCGACGGCTGCGGCCCGCACGAGGAGGACACGTGGGTCGATCGCCGTCTCCGTCTCGGCAAGGCGCTCGTGTACCTCCGTCACGACGTCGGCCGCTGTGCGATCACGACGCAGAATCCCGACACCGGTGCACCCGACTTCGACACGTTGCGCACGATCAGGCAGTACCGCGGCGAGACTGCGAACGAGAACGGCAAGAAGCACATCCCGTTCGGCGTCTACGGAGAGGTCGTCGAGCCCGGGCGCGTCGCCGTCGGCGACCCGGTGGAAAGGGCGTAGGCTTCCGGGATGACGGCAGTCGACACGTTCGTCGTCGACGAAGCGGACATCGAGCCCGCGCACGAGGGCGGCGACACCGCAAGCGAGCGGCTCACGTTCCAGGTCGAGCACCTCGAACAGCGGGTGATCCGGTTCGGGCCGGGGCGGTCGCTCGATCGCACTGCAGGGTCGCGGCACGAACTGCTCTACGTCGTCTCGGGCTCGGGCGAGCTCCAGCTCGACGGCGAGAAGCATGGGCTCGAGCAGGGGACGGGCGCGTTCGTCGCGCCGGGTGAGACCTGGTCGATCGAGAACCCGGGGCCGGGCGAGCTCCTGCTCGTCGCCGTCTCGGCGACGGCCGATCTGCCCGTCGACGAGCAGCGGCGGCGGCGCACGATCCGCTTCGACGATCAACCCGAGCACACGGCCTCGGTCGAGCGGACGTTCCGCTATCTCGTCAACGAGGACGCCGGCTGCCTGGACGTGACGCAGTTCATCGGGATCGTCCAGCCGAGCAAGGCGCCGTTCCACAGCCATCCCTACGAAGAGCTGGGCTACATCGTCGAGGGCGAGGGGCTCGCGCACGTGGGCGGCCGCTCCGTGCCGCTGAAGCCGGGATCCTGCTTCCACCTTCCGCCCGAGAAGGTGCACTGCATCGAGAACGTCGGCCCGGGCCCGATGCACATCCTCGGCGTTTTCCACCCTTCCGATTCACCGGCGAATCGCGTATACCAGGACAACAAGTAGACGCTGACGGCGTCACAAGGAGGGGGGAGGACCGGGAGTAATCATCAAGGAGGGGATTCAATGAGGAGAAGGGCAACTGCGATTGCGGCCTTGTTTGGCCTCGCCGCACTCGCGAGTGTTGCCGCGGCTTCTGCGACTGTCGACCGGGCTGCAGCGCCCTCAGCTGCTGCGTCGGCCGACTCGCAGCTGATCTCGTGCGGCAAGACGGTGACGATGGGCATGCTCGCCCCGATCACCGGGCCCGCGGCGTCGCTCGGCAAGCTCCAGACCGACTGGGCAAAGTTCTACCTCGCCGCGCACAACAAGAACCCGAAGAACAAGCACAAGCTGCGGATCCAGTACGGCGACACGGTGCTCGGCGGTCCCGGCGGCACGGCAGAGGCGGTCAAGGCCGCGCAGTCGCTCGGCTCCAATGTGCTCGCAACCATCGGGCCTGCCGGCTCGAATGAGGTGCGTGCAACGACACCGACGCTCAAGAACGCTGGGTTCGGATTCGTCAGCGGTTCGGCGACGAACACCGAGCTGACGACGGACGGCACGCGGACGAACTACTTCTTCCGGACCGTTCCGCCGGACTCGGCACAAGGCACGTCCGTCGCGAACTTCATCAACAAGAAGCTGAAGTTCAAGCGGGTCTACATCATCGACGACCAGGAGGCCTACAGCACCGGTCTCGCCGACACGGTGCAGCAGAAGCTCCGCGCGGCCGGCGTCACCGTCACCCGTGACGGCGTCAGCCAGCAGCAGTCGGACTTCTCCTCGCTGATCGCGAAGATCCCGCGCGACACGCAGCTCGTGTACATCCCGTGGCAGCTCCCGCCGAAGGGGAAGGCGTTCGGCGACCAGATGCGTGCCGCGGGCAAGGGCAGCGTCGTTCTGATGGGCTCTGACGGCCTCTTCGACGACGCGTTCGCGGCGCTGGGCGGCGTCTACGCCTCGTCCTTCCCGACGAGCGGCAGCCATCCGGTCGTGAAGGCCTTCAAGAAGGCGCACGGCGGCAATCCGGAGTTCTTCGGCGCTCCGAGCTACGTCGCCGCGCAGGTCGTCGGCGGCGCGATCGACCGTGCCTGCAAGGACGGGAAGGCGTCACGGGCCGAGGTTCGCGCCCAGATCCGCAAGACCAACCTCAAGAACACGGTGCTCGGCCTGAACGTGCGCTTCAACGCTCAGGGAGACATCAGGGGCGGTCAGTTCGGCATCTGGAAGGCGACCGCCGGCGGGACGTTCCTGCCCGTCGGGTAGCCGACGCTTCATCTGGTGTGATTGTGCGGCCCATCCTCGTGGTGGGCCGCACGCTTTTCCGGAAGCTTTCTGTGCGAAGGTAGTCGGGCGGCCATGAACTGGAGCCTGTTCTGGGACCTCACCGTCAGCGGCCTGACGCTCGGCAGCGTCTACGCGCTCGTTGCCCTGGGCTACTCGATGGTCTACGGGATCCTGAAGCTGCTCAACTTCGCACACGGCGACGTCTACATGATCGGCGCCTTCATGGGCTGGTTCGCGCTCCACTGGCTCGGCGGGCCGATCAATCCGAGTGCGGCGGCGTGGCTCGTCGTCGTGCTCATGTTCCTCTTCGCGATGGTCGCGTGCGGCGGCCTCGGCGTCGTGATCGAGCGCTTCGCCTATCGTCCCCTGCGCAATGCGCCGCGCATCGCGCCCCTGATCAGCGCGCTCGGCGTGTCGTTCTTCCTGCAGAACAGCGCACTGCTCCTGTTCGGCGCGAGCTTTCGCGACTACGACACGTTCCACCTGATCGGCGCCAAGACCTACAACGTGGGCGACGTCTTCCTCTCTGTGCCGCAGCTGCTGACCATCGTCTCGGCGATCGGCCTGATGATCGGGCTGACGGTGCTCGTCGCACGCACGAAGATCGGGAAGGCGATGCGCGCGACCTCCTTCGACCGCGAGGCGGCTTCGATGATGGGGATCGACGTCGACCGCGTGATCGCGTCGACGTTCTTCATCGGCTCGGCGTTGGCAGGCGCGGCCGGCGTCATGTTCGCGCTCGTCTTCGGCCAGATCTACCACTTCATGGGCTTCCTGGCCGGGCTCAAGGGGTTCACGGCCGCGGTGATCGGCGGCATCGGGAGCCTCCCCGGCGCGATGCTCGGCGGGCTGCTCGTCGGCCTCGCCGAGTCCTACGCAACCGGCTACCTGCCGCAGGGCTCGACGTTCCAGAACCTCTACGTCTTCGCGCTGCTGATCGCGATCATCATCATTCGCCCCCAAGGCCTGCTCGGCAAGCCGGATGTGAACAAGGTCTGACGTGGCCGACGACGTGACACAGCCGCGGATCGGCGTCGACGAGTGGGTCTCGTCGGTCGAGGAGAAGCGAGAGCGCTATCGCGGGCCGATCGGCTGGCTGCGGCGCGGCTGGGACTCGTCGCCGCCCGCGGCACGCCTGCTCGTGTTCGTCGTCCCCGCGGTGATCTTCCCGTTCGTCACCTCCGAGGGCAACCTCTTCCGCTACGGGCTGATCACGCTGCTCTACGCGCTGCTCGGGCTCGGACTGAACGTCACGGTCGGGTTCGCGGGCCTTCTCGACCTCGGCTACATCGCGTTCTTCGGCATCGGTGCCTACACGTACGGCTACGTCGCCTCCACGCACGCCAACCACCACTGGCCGGCCGAGCTCGCGATCCCGCTCGCCATCGCGGTCGCCGGCCTCGTCGGCTTCATCGTCGGCTTTCCGTCGCGACGGCTGGTCGGCGACTACCTGGCGATCGTGACGCTCTTCTTCGGCCAGGCGTTCGTGGTCTTCGTCAACAACGCCGACCGCATCAACTTCTGGCCCTTCAACCACACCGACCTGACCGGCGGTGCCAACGGGCTCGACAACATCGATCCGCTCAACGTGTTCGGCTGGAAGGTGAACACGACGAAGGAGTACTACCTGTTCACCCTCGGCGCGTTCCTGCTGGTGATGATCCTCCTCTACTTCGTCAGCGGGTCCCGGACGGGACGTGCCTGGAAGGCGCTGCGGGAGGACCCGCTCGCGGCGGAGGTGATGAGCATGCCGGTCAACAAGCTCAAGCTGATGGCGTTCACCTTCGGTGCCGCCATCGCGGGCTTCGCCGGTGCGATCTACGGCTCCGTGCAGACGGGCGCGTTCCCGGGCGATTACGACATCGGCTTGTTGATCACCATCTACGCGATCGTCATCCTGGGCGGCGCGGGCAGCCTCGCGGGCGTGATCGTCGGTGCGTTGATCGTCAACGGCGTGCCGGAGCTCCTGCGCGATTCGAACCAGGCCGAATGGGTCTTCTACACGGTTGTCGCCATCCTCGTGATCACCAAGGTGCGGCCGTGGCAGAAGCTCGTCACCGTCATCGGCGGGACGATTGCGCTCGGCTTTGCACTGCACGCGATTGCGGACGCGTGGTTCCCGCGCTGGACGGCCGGCGAGGCGAACGCGGGCAGGCTCGCGCACTGGGTCAGCCACTGGATGGTCCTCCCGAGCCACCCGACGCAGCTCGCGAACTGGGCCTATGTGTTGACGATCGCGCTGATCATCGTCCTGTCGAGCGTGCACGGCTGGTGGCGCACGATCCTCATGATCCCGACGATCTACGTCGGGGCGTTCGCCTGGGAGAACCTGCTCGTCGAGAACACCGTCGGCGCGACGCGGTTTCTCCTGCTCGGGGCACTCTTGGTGGTGCTGATGAATGC
>DATFTK010000158.1:0-14629 GCA_035262005.1 Gaiellaceae bacterium
CGCGGGCACCGGTCGAGCCGATGTACATGCCCGGCCGCAGGCGGACCGGCTCGAGCCCCTCGAGAACGGTGATGTCCTTGGCGGTGTAGGTGGCTTCAGTCATGAAAAAAGCCCTGCAAATTCCCTACTTGCGGGCACCACGAATTGTACCAGAATGAGCGGTCGTCAGCCCGGGTCGGCGAAGCTCAAAGCAATCGCTTTTGCCACCACTTTGCGCAGCTCTTCGTCACGAACCACGCGCGCAAGTGAGTCGGCTTTGGCAACGTGCTCGGGCCTCGGCTCGACCGCCGCTTTGACGGTCGTTTCGACCGGCGCTTGGAGCAGCTCCGGAACCGGCCCGGGAGCAAACGCGAGTCCAGGAGGCGCGTGCTCGCCGAGGCGTCCGCGGATCTCCTCCGCACGGCTCTTCAACTCGAACGCCCAGATCGAGTCGGTGGTGTGGACATGCAGCGTCCCGTCCCGCGCCAGCCGCGCCGGCCACGCGTTACGCGCGATCTCGGGCCCGACAGCGGCGGGCCACGCCTCGACGAGCGGCGCCATGCCTACGGCCGGGCCGAAGCGTGCGAGCTCGCGACCGACCGCGTCGCCGACACGATCCATCACGCAGCCTTAACCTGACCCGGGGTCACCTCGAGCAGCTGTGCCGGCGGGACCGGCAGCGACGTCGATTGGGTGGCGGTGACGAGCGTCTGACCGCTCCCCTGCACCCTCTCCGCGAGCACGCGCCGGCGGTTCGGGTCGAGCTCGGAGAGAACGTCGTCGAGCAGGAGGAGCGGCGCGAATCCGCGACGCTCGGCGATCAGCTCCGCCTCGGCGAGCAACAAGGCCAGCACGGTCAGCCGCTGCTCGCCCTGCGAGCCGAAACTGCGCAGGTCGCGGCCGGCGCTCGTCAGGACGACGTCGTCGAGATGCGGCCCGAGCCCCGTCGATCCGCGCTCGAGATCGCGGTCGAGCCGTGCCTCGAGAGCAGCCACGCTCGGCGGTTCGCCGTCGTACGTCATCCGCGCCGCCGGGAGACCGAGCTCGCCCGCTCGCTCCGCAAACCCGGGCGCGAGCGCCGCGAGAACCTCACCACGCGCCTCCACCAGCTGTCGTCCGAGCAGCGCGACCTGCTCGGTCCACGGTGACAGCGCATCGCGCGAGGAATACCCGCCGGCGACACGCCGAAGCGCCGCGTTGCGTTGCGCGACGGCAGCGCCGTACTCGGTCGGCAGCTGAGCACGGGCGGGCGCAAGCCGGCCGAGCGTCCGGTCGAAGTATGCGCGGCGAACGGCCGGCCCACCCTTCACGACTGCCAACCGGTCGGGCGTGAAGACGAGCGTCGCGATCTCCGAGCGGAGTTGTTCTGCCGCGCGCAGCTGGGCGCCGTTGAACTTCGCACGCTTCCCCTCGCCCACCGCGAGCGTGAGCTCGACGTCGAGCGCCGACTCGCCGCGGCGGCCCTTCAACGCGACGCGCCCCGCAGATTCGCCGAAGCGGACGAGCTGCGCATCGGCGCGCGTGCGCGGAGAGAAGCCCTGCGTGCCGACGTGCAGCGATTCGAGCAGGTTCGTCTTGCCCGCGCCGTTCTCCCCGACGACGAGAACGAGCCCCGGTTCGAGGTCGAGGTCGAGACGCGCGTACGACCGAATGTTCCGAAGCGAAGCCGTCGAGACGATCAGCCGGGGAGCCTAATCGGCATGATCAGGTACGTCGGGTCGTCCTCGCCGCCGTCGATCACGGCCGGCCGCAGCGGCGAGATCAGCTTCAGCCGCAGGTCGTCGGCGCCGATCGACTCGATCCCCTCCCGCAGGAACTCGGCGTTGAAGCCGATCTCCATCGCCTCGCCCGAGAACTGGACCGGAACCGACTCCTTCGCCTCGCCGACGTCCTGCGTGCGGGCGAAGACCGTCAGCTCTCCCTCCGCGAAGCGGAGCTGGATCGGCGACGTGCGCTGCACCATGACGCCGACACGGCGCACGACGTCGAGCAGCTCGTTCCGCGGCAGGGTCAGCTCGTGCTCGAACGTCTCCGGCAGCAGCTGCCTGTAGTTCGGGAACTGCCCGTCGATCCGCCGCGTCGTCAGCCAGACGTCGGCCGCCGCGAAGACGACCTGGTTCTCGTGGACACCGAGCTCGATCGACTCGCCGGACTGCGCGATGCGTCCGAGCTCCGCGAGCGCGCGCGCCGGGATGATCGCCTCGAGCTCCGGCGCCTCGCCCGACAGTTCCGTCTCCTTGACGGACAACCGGTACGAGTCGGTCGCCGCCATCACGAGTTTGCCCGCTTCGAAGCGGACGAGGATCCCGGTCAGCACCGGGCGCGACTCGTCACGCGATGCGGAGCGCGCGACACGCGAGACCGTGTCGAGCAGCGACTCCCGGTCGACTGTGAACGTCCCGACGGCATCGAGATCCGGCAGCCGCGGGAAGTCCTCGGCCGCATATGTGTGCAGCGTCGACGTCGACGGGCCTGACGTGACGTGCACCGTGCTCTCGTCGGCGCGATGCTCGATCGTCACCTCACTCTCGGGCAGCAGGCGCACGAGATCGACCAGGAGCCGGCCCGGCACGACGACCGCGCCGTCACCCTCGACCTGCGCCTCGAGCGACGAGCGCAGCGAGAGCTCCATGTCGGTCGCGGCGAGGTGCAAGCGCCCCGCTTCGGCGCGCAGCAAGACACCCGAGAGGATCTGCACGCTCGCCCGGGTCGACACCGCCCGCGCGACCACGGCGAGCTTCTGCGAGAGCTCCTCGCGCTGACAGACGATCTTCATCCCCGTCCCCACCATGGTGTTGCTTTCAATCATTTAGAAAACCTCGTTGTAGTCATAGGGGATGTGGATGCCGTGGAGGAACCCCTTCTCCCCGTTGGTTGAGCCATTCTCGCAGGGGAAGCAGATGGTGGAAAGAAGCGGGGTGTCAACAGGCACGGAACCTCAGCGGACCTGCTTCACACGTGCGGTCAGTTCCTGCACAAGGTTGTAGACAGACCTGTCCTCACGGATCAGGCGGGCGATCTTGGAGGTTGCGTGGATCACGGTCGTGTGATCGCGGCCGCCGAACTCCTTGCCGATCTTCGGCAGTGAGGAGTCGGTGAGCTCACGCGAGAGGTACATCGCAACCTGCCGGGGATAGACGATGTTCTGGGAGCGCTTGTCACCGCAGAGCTCGTCCATCGAGAGCTGGAAGCGCTCGGAGACGAGCTCCTGGATTCGCCGGATCGAGACCTCCGCCGCCTCGCCCTGGGGGAAGACGTCCTTGAGGACATCCTCGGCGAGCTCCACTGACAGGGAGCGGCCCGTGAGCGAGGAGAAGGCGACGACGCGTGTCAGCGCGCCCTCGAGCTCGCGGATGTTCGTCGAGATGCGCGACGCGATGAACGACAAGACCTGCGGATCGGCGACGTGGATTCCGTCCGTCTTGACCTTCTTGCGCAGGATCGCGATGCGTGTCTCGAGGTCGGGCGGCTGGATGTCCGTGATCAAGCCCCACTCGAACCGCGAGCGCAGCCGTTCCTCGAGCGTCGCGATGTCGCGTGGCGGCCGGTCCGAGGACATCACGATCTGCGAGCCGGCTTCATAGAGCGAGTTGAAGGTGTGGAAGAACTCCTCCTGGATTCGCTCCTTGTGCTCGAAGAACTGGACGTCATCGACGAGCAGGAGGTCGTACGTCCGGTAGCGCTGCTTGAAGCCCTCGATCCGTTTGTCGCGCAGCGAGTTGATGAAGTCGTTCATGAACGTCTCACTCGTGACGTACTTGACCGAGAGGTCGCCCGAGTGCTCGCCGACGTACTGGGCGATCGCCTGCATCAGGTGCGTCTTCCCGAGGCCGGTGCCGCCGTAGATGAACAGCGGGTTGTACGCCTGTGCCGGCGCCTCGGCGACAGCAAGCGCTGCTGCGTGCGCGAAGCGGTTCGACGAGCCGATCACGAACAGGTCGAACGTGTACTTCGGGTTCATCCCGGCGTCAGCCGCGCCTGCGGTGGCCTGTCTCGGCTTCGCTTCGGCCGCCGGGCTCGGCGCGTCGGTCTGACTCCGCTCCGTGACCGTCAGCGCGACGCGGCGCTCCTGTCCGGTGACGTCGCGGACCGCGGCGCCGATCAAGCCGAGGAAATGCCCCTCGATCCACTCGCGGGTGAAGTCGTTCGGGACGCCGAGAACGAACGTGTCGTCGGAGAGCTCGGTGCCCTCCGCTTCGGCGAACCAGGTCCGGTACGTGGTCTCGTTGAGGGCCCCCTTGAGCCGACCGGCAACCTCGTTCCAGAGACTCTCAGCGGTCAGCTCAATTGGGCGATTCACGCCGCCGTACCACTCCTCTCCGGCTCGGGGGAGCGGCGAGCATACCAGCGTCTCCAAGGGCCGACAATCCGTGGAAACTGGGGAAGAATTTCCCGTGATTTGCAGGGAGTTCGCTCACTCCACACCACTCTCCACACCTGTGGAGGAAGCGTGACGGTTGGTCACATTTGGAGGCACTTCGCACAGCCTCGGCTGTGGATAACTGTGTGCACCGACCCTCATCTATACTGGCCCGACCACCGCCCCTCTTTGGGGCAATTTCCTTCCTCTTCGACCTCGTGAAACGGACGTATCAGCCCAACGTGCGCCGGCGGAAGCGTCGGCACGGATTCCGCGCCCGCATGTCGACGCGGGCCGGCCGCGCCATCCTCAAGCGCCGCCGTGCCAGGGGCCGGAAGCGTCTCTCCGCGTAGAGAATCACGTGCAGCGCCGGCATCGCCTGTCTCGCTCGCGAGACTTTGACGCCGTCTACCGGCAGGGACGGTCGACGTCCACGCGCTTCCTCGTCCTCTACTGGTTCGAGCGGGAGGACGAGCCCGGCGATTCGAGGCTCGGCCTCGCCGTGCCGAAGGCTGCAGGGAACGCGGTCGCGCGGAACAAGATCAAGCGACAGCTGCGGGAGCTCTGGCGGGCCCGGCTCGAGAGCGTCCCGGCCGGCCGAGACTACGTCCTGATCGCGAAGCCGGGCCTCCCCGAGGCGGTCGCCGCGAACGGGTTCGACTGGCTCGGCGAGCGGGTCGACGAGGTGCTCGGGAAGGCGGCGGCATGATGAGGGTCCTGGCAGCGCCGCTGATCTGGGCATACCGTGTCGTCGGGTGGCAGTTCTCGGCCAGCTTTGGATGCACTTGTAAGTACCACCCGTCGTGCTCGCAGTACGCGATCGACGCGTACAAGGAGTTCGGTTTCTTCAAGGGCACCGTGCTGGCCGTCTGGCGGCTGCTGCGCTGCAACCCGTGGAGCCGCGGTGGCGTCGACTACGCGCACGACCAGCGGGTGTTCACATGACGCTGCTCTCGCTCCTCTACATCCTGCAGCCGCTCGAGCACCTGCTGCGGCACATCCTCAACGGCCTCCATTCGCTGGGCCTGACATGGGCGTGGTCGATCTGTGCCCTGACGGTGCTGGTCCGGATGCTGCTCGTGCCGCTGACGGTCAAGCAGATCCACTCGATGCAGAACATGCAGGCGCACGCGCCGCAGATGAAAGAGCTTCAGCGGAAGTACAAGAACGACCGCCAGAAGCTCAACGAGGAGCTGATGAAGTTCTACAAGGAGAACAACATCAACCCGGCGTCGTCGTGTCTGCCGCTGCTGGCGCAGTTCCCGATCTTCATCGGCCTCTACTACACGCTGCGGAACTTCGCGAAGCATCCCCCGCCGGGCGACCTCTCCTGGCTGTACTTCGTTCCGAGCATTGCCGCGCACGTGACGAGCCACTGGTCCGGCTACATCCTGCTCGCCGTCTACGTCGGGAGCCAGCTCGCATCGACGTACTTCATGGCCGGGTCGATGCAGCAGTCGCAGCGGATCATCATGTACGTCCTCCCGTTTGCGTTCATCTTCGTGATCGCGCGGTTCCCGGCGGGGCTGGTCCTCTACTGGATGACGACGAACCTGTGGACGGTCGGACAGGGGCTGATCACGCGCCGGCTGATCCCGAAGGTGGCGGCGCCGGTGCCCCAGAAACGCTCGTCCCGCACGCCGCCGAAGGAGGTGGAGGCGCCCGCTCCCGCGGTCGCTCCGGCGCAGGAGCCGCAGAACGACCAGCCACGCCGCGTCAAGCGCAAGAAACAGGCGCGCCGCTGATGGATATGCAGGTCGAGGCGACCGGCGAGACGGTCGGCGAGGCCAAGTGGTCGGCGCTGCGGGAGCTCGAGCGGCAGCGTCCTGGGCTGGACAAGTCCGCGGTTCGCTTCCAGGTCGTCTCCGAGGGCGAGCGCGGCTTGCTCGGTGTCGGGTTCACACCTGCTCGTGTGATCGCGATCGTGCCGGTGGACGCCGCAACAGTCGTCGTGGCCATACCTGCGCCTCAGGACGAGAGCGATCTCGCAGCAGAGGCTCGCGAGCTGGTCCAGCGGATCGTCGACTGCATCGGGGTCAACGCGCAGGTCGACGTCGACGAGGGCGACGAGACGATCACGGTGTCGTGCGCCGGGCCGGACCTCGGGATGCTGATCGGTCGGCACGGCCAGACCATCGACGCGATTCAGTATCTCGCGAACGCTGCGATGTACCGCGGCCACTCCGACGATCGCAAGGAGGTCGTGGTCGATGCGGCCGGCTACCGCGAGCGGCGCCGCGCCTCGCTCGAGGCGCTGGCCGTGCGCTCGGCCGAGCGTGCGCTCTCGAGCCTGGAGGCGGTCGAGCTCGACCCGATGACCGCGGTCGAGCGCAAGGTCGTGCACATCCGCCTGAAGGAGTTCGACGGCGTCGAGACGACGAGTGAAGGCAGCGAGCCGAATCGCTTCGTCGTCATCCGGCCCGTGTGACTGATCCCCTCCGCCGGTCCGCCGACGCGGACGAGCGGCTTTGCCGCTGGCTCCACGCGCTCGTCACAACTCCCGGATTGACCGCGATCACAGATGTCGACACGGCCCGGCGCGCGCTGTTGGACGACTCGCTTCGCGGCGTTGACGTCGTGACGCGCTTCGGCGGGCCGATCGTCGACGTCGGCTCCGGCGGCGGTGTTCCCGGAATCCCGCTCGCGGCGTCACTGCCCGACCGCCGAGTGACGCTGCTCGAGGCCAACGGACGCAAGTGCGACTTCCTCCGCGGCTGGGCGCCTTCGAACACGAACGTCGTGCAGGGGCGGGCCGAGGAGCAGGAGACCGACGTCTTCGGCGTCGCTGTCGCAAAGGCGCTGGCGCCGCCGCCGGTGGCGGCCGAGTGGTGCTTGCCGCTCGTGCGGCCCGGCGGCGCGGTCGTGCTCTGGATCGGCCCTTCCGCGGACGTCGAGGACGTTGCGAGGGTGGCGCCGCAACTCGCCGCGGAGGTCGACGGTGCGCACGACGGACTGCTCGTCCTGCGCAAGCTCGCGCCCACGCCGCCGGGGTTTCCACGCCGTACGGGCCTCGCGCGTAAGCGTCCGTTGGCGTGAGTACGCTCCCGGCGTGGCGAAGGTCTACGCACTCGCGAATCAGAAGGGCGGCGTCGGCAAGACCACGACGGCGATCAACCTCGCCGCGTGCCTGGCCGAAGCCGGTGAGCGGGCGCTGGTCATCGACCTCGATCCCCAGGCGAACGCCACTTCCGGGCTCGGCGAGCATGCGAACGGGACGTCGACCTTTGACTTGCTCGACGGAGCACCTGTCGGCGAGCTCGCGAAGCCGACGCGTTTCCCGAACCTCCACCTGATTCCGGCGAAGCCGGAGCTGGCCGGCGCGACCGTCGAGCTGACGCGCCACGGCGACGGCGAGACGTATCTGCGGCATGCGCTCGCGTCGGGTGTCGACGGGTATTCGTTCGTGTTCCTCGACTGCCCGCCGTCGTTCGGGCCGTTGACGGTGAACGCGCTCGCAGCCGCCGACCGCGTCCTGATTCCGGTGCAGGCGGAGTACTACGCGCTCGAGGGACTGTCGCAGCTGGTTCACTCGATCAACCTCGTCAAGCTGCGGCTCAACCCGGGGCTCGCCGTCGGCGGTGTGCTGCTGACGATGGTCGACGGACGCACCCGCCTCTCCGCTGACGTCGAAGCGGAGGTGCGCAAGCACTTCGGCGAGCTGGTGTTCACGACGACCGTTCCTCGTTCGGTGCGGCTCGCGGAAGCGCCGAGCCACGGTCTCCCTGCGATTGCGTACGACCGCCGCTCGCGCGGCGCCGACGCCTACTGGAAGGTGGCGATGGAGCTTGTCGAGCGTGCCTGAACGCCGCGGCCTCGGCCGCGGGCTGGAGGTCCTGCTGGGCGGCGCCGGCTCGGCCGAGCTTGCAGAGCTGCCCGTCGACGCGATTCACCCGAACCCGCGCCAGCCGCGCAGGAAGTTCGACAGCGACGCGGGCGCGGGCCTCGTCGACTCGGTTCGGTCACAGGGGATCGTTCAGCCGGTGCTGGTCCGGCCTCGGACTGCCGGCGGCTACGAGCTGATCGCCGGAGAGCGGCGCTGGCGCGCTGCCCGTGACGCGAAGCTCGAGACCGTGCCGGCAGTGGTGCGCGAGGCCGACGACCGCGATTCGCTTCTCCTCGGCCTCGTCGAGAACATCGCGCGCCAGGATCTCTCACCCGTCGAGGAGGCGCGGGCATTTGCAGTCGCGCTCGACGAGTTCGGGCTGGCGCTCGGCGAGCTCGCGGAGCAGGTCGGCAAGTCGAAGCCGGCCGTCTCGAACCGCGTCCGCTTGCTCGAGCTGCCGGAGGACGTCCTCAAGATGCTCGAGCGCGGCCAGCTGACGGAAGGCCATGCGCGAGCCGTGCTCGCCGTTCCCGACCATGAGGGCAGGCGTGCGCTCGCGCGCAAGATCGTGCAGAAGGGGATGTCGGTCCGGGCCGCGGAGCGCGCGGCGCGCTGGGCCGGCGCCAAGACGAAGCAACGCCGCCAGCCGGCAAAGCTCGACCCGGCGCTCGCCGCACGTGCGAAGACGGCGGCCGATCGGATCACCGGCTTCTCGAGCCGAGTCGTCTCGAACCGGCTCGAGATCTCCTTCGCCGACGAGACGGAGCTCGAGGAGCTCGTCGAGGCGCTGGAGCGCGCGGCCTCGTAGACCCGTATCCGCCCGGCATCTCGGGACGTTTAACCGTCGAGATGCTCGGTCTCTGGACCCAACACGACATGGAGTCGTTCGAGGCGATTTCGCAGGACGGCGAGGCGAAGCGGATCTTCCTCCGCATGGCTGCGCTGTCCCGCGACGGCCAGATGGGCAGCTTCCTCACGGAGCTCGCACGGGACGAGGAGCTGGACGACGAGACGAAGGGGACGCTCCGCGAACTGGCGGAGGACAACTCGTTCCTCCTGGCCGTCGAGGATTACCTCACGCGCACCGACCGGCTGCATTGACGCTACGGCTGTAGCTGGGGAAACCTCCCGGTTTCCCCAGACCCCTTCCACCGGTCCGCGCTTTGCGCGGACGATCGCTTTGCGATGGGCGATCGTGGATTCGAACCACGGACCTCCGCCTTATCAGAGCGGCGCTCTAACCAACTGAGCTAATCGCCCGCGAGGGGTGGATTGTAGCCGTGGACTTCGCCTATGCTCGCCGCCATGCCTACGCTGGGTGAGGTCATGACGAGGGACGTGCTGACGGTCGAGCCGTCGGACACGATCGGCGAGGCCGCCGAGAAGATGACCAGCCACGGCGTCGGCGCCGTTGTTGTCTCGGACTTCGGGCGGATGATCGGGATCTTCACGGAGCGTGACCTCATGCGGGCGGTGGCGGGTCGAGTTCACTCGAGCGAGGCGCGCGTGCGCGAGTGGATGACACCCGACCCGGTGACGATGACCGAGGACGCGTCCGTCGAGGAAGCCGGGGCGACGATGATCGAACGAGGCTTCCGTCACATTCCGGTCGTCTCGGACGAGCGCGCAGTCGGCATCGTCAGCATCCGCGACGTCGCCGAATGGCGGCTCAAGGATCGCTAGCGCCACCTGCGTAAAGGTTTTGGAACGCCCGCTCGGGTGAGGTTTGACGCGGAAGGCCTGAGCTACCATCCGAAAAGGTCGCCCATGCAGGAGATGCAGATCTACGGCGTGAGCTTCGATCTGGTCGGCAAGCAGCCGATCGTTCTCCTGAAGACGGCCGAAGGCAACAAGTTCCTGCCGATCTGGATCGGACATCCGGAGGCGGCTGCGATCCTGATGAAGCTGCAGAGCGCGTCCACGCCTCGCCCGATGACGCACGACCTCGTCACCGACATGCTCGACCAGCTCGGTGCCCAGGTGACGCGCATCACGGTCACGGAGCTGCGCGAGAACACGTTCTACGCACAGATCACGGTGCAGCTCGACGGGTCGGAGATCGAGGTCGACTCGCGTCCGTCTGACGCGATCGCGCTCGCGATCCGCGCCGACGCGCCGATCTTCGCCGCGGACGACGTGATCGAAGAGTCCGGGATCGAGTTCGAGGGCGACGAGGTGACCGAGGAGGAGATCGAGTCCAAGGTCTCCGAGTTCAAGCAGTTCCTCGAGCAGGTCACGCCCGACGAGTTCGCGGTCGATCCCGAAGACGAATAGGGACCGGCGCCGTGGCTGCGTCTCCGCTCGGCCGAGCGAGGGTGCGGATCGAGGCGTGGGGCGAAGGGGATCTCTCGCTGCTGCAGAAGTGCGTCGGCGATCCCGCGATGATGGAGCATCTCGGCGGGCCGGAGAGCCCCGAGAAGATCGCCGAACGCCAGGCTCGATACGCGCGACCGGGCTCCAGGCAGTTCAAGATCGTCGACGACGCTACCGGCGAAGGAGTCGGCTGGGTCGGCTACTGGAAGCGCGACTGGCGGGGCGAGCAGGTCTACGAAATCGGTTGGTCGGTGCTGCCGGCCTTCCAGGGGAGGGGCGTCGCGGGATCGGCCACTCTCCAGGCGATCGCGAAGGCGAGGTCGGAGGGGAAGCGCCGGTACCTCCATGCCTATCCGTCGGTTGACAATGCCCCGTCGAACGCCCTCTGCAGCAAGCTCGGCTTCGAGCTGGAGGGGCCACACGACTTCGAATATCCAGAGGGCAGCACCATGCGCTGCAACGACTGGCGCCTCGACCTCTTCGCAGCCGCCTAGCTCTCTTCGCCCCGCTGGACCTCGCGCTTCGTCAGGTCCAGGATCTCGTCGAACAGCTCCTTCAGGCCGTCCGGTGAGAGCGGGCCGCGGTTTGCGCGGGTGAGGTACTGCAGCATCCACTCCTCCCGCTCTGGATCGAGGAACTCGATGCCGCGCGACTCCTTGTAGCTCTTCAGCCGCGCGACCAGGCGAAGGCGCGCGTTGAACGCGTCCACGATCGACCGGTCGGTGTCGGAGATCTGCTGGCGGAGCTGCTTGATCAGCGGGTCGTCGTTCACGGGCGTCCCAACCATTTCAGGTGGACTGGCTTGTGGCTCGGCAGGGCGATCAGCCGGAACGGATACGTGACGCGCGCACGGACAGGATTCCCCAGTGACGGCGTCCGCTCGCGCACGACGACTTGCACGTGGTCTCCGTGTTCGTAGACGCGCACGACGCGCAGAGCGTAACCGGTGCTCGACCGCGGTCCGCCCGCGACAAGGAAGGTCTCGTGCGTTTCGAAGTCCACCGGCGGCAGGCGAAGCTCGACGCCCGGGTTGTTGCGCGCAAGCACCTCGTGGAGCTCTTTGGCCGACCGCGCGGTGTCGACCGTGATGCGCGTGAACTCGAGCCCGCCGACCTTGGCAGTCAAATCGTCGTACGCGAGCGGGCGCTTCGCGGCGCCGCAACCGGTGGCGACCAGCAGGACGGTCGCGCCGCTCAGAAGCGCAGCAACGACAAGATCCCGGCGCATGCGCCGAGCATATGTCGCTGCTCCGGTTTGCCCGCGACCGCAACGGCGAGCGCAATCGCGTTGAAGAGCCCGTGGACGATCATGCCCGGGTACACGCTGTCGACGCGGCTGCGGAGATAGGCGAGGCCGGCGCCGAACGCGGCGAGGAAGGGGAATGCCTCGACCAGGCCGTGCGCCGCGCCGAACGCGACGCCGACGAGGATGATCGCCGTCCAGCGCCCATAGGGAACGAGTAACGAGTAGCCGAGGCCGCGGAACGCCAGCTCCTCGACGAACGGCGCGACGATGCAGATCACGATTCCGTTGACGACGTACTGCGCGGCGTGACTCGGAATCCAGACGTCAGGAGTCAGTCCTTGCTCGCGCCCGGGGTGAAGCAGAGGGCCGAGCGCAGTCGTGAGCACGGCGATGCCGATGCCGACCCCGAAACCGACGCGCAGCGCGACCCACCACGAGGTTGGTCGCCGGAGCGCGAGCAGTTGACGGCGGTTGCCGAGCCCGGCGATGCCGTAGACGATCAGCGCGATGATCGCGTACTGGATGAGGGTGTTCGCGGCGGTGGACCACTCGTAGAGAACGTTCGGGTCCGGCTTCCCTTCGGTGAAGCGGACCGTGTAGCTGAGCGATGCGAACGCGACGACGAAGGTCGTCCAGGCGGCGAGCGGGCTCATGCCAGACCGGTGACGGCGTCGGGGAGCGGCGCCGGCTTGAAGAGCATTCCAGCGGCCGCCGCCGCTCGCTCGTCCGCCTCGTCGTCGCCGATGTGCAGCGCGCGCCCTGCTTCCACGCCGAGCCGGTCGAGGGCTCGGTGGAGACCGTCCGGCGCGGGTTTGCCCGCCGCGTGGACGACGGCCCGGAAGTAGCCGCTCAGCCCGACCTCGTCGAGCAGCTGGCGTAGCGACAGGTCCCAGTTCGCGACCACGGCGAGCTCGAGGCCGAGCCCGCGGAGGCGCTCGAGCGCGGGTACGACGCCGGGTAGCGGCTCGAAGTGCATGGCGCTTGCGAACACAGGCGCGAACTCGTCCGGGTCGAGATCCGCGCCGGCGGCTTCGAGGAAGACGCGCGCGCAGTCGCGCTGCAGTTGCGCAAGCCCCGGTTCGTCTTGGCCCTCCGACGAATGCGTCACGTAGTGCGCGACCTCGACGCGAAACGCAGCGGCCACGACCTCTCGTTGCCGTTCGACGCTTCGTTCGGCGAGTGCCGACGTCAGCGCAGGGACCGGGTCGACGAGCCGTACGAGCGTCCCGTGTGCGTCGACGGTGACGCCGTCGAGCTCTGCGGGGCTCACGCGACCCACTGCCACAACGACCACTGGACGATCGCGATGCCGAGGAAGAGCGCGCTCGTCGCTGCGACGAGCGCGTGCAGGCGTGGCCGGCCTGTCGTCAGCGCCGCGAGCGCGAGGAAGAACGGAAAGATCACCAGGCCGAAGCGCGGCAGCGAGAGCAGTGGCCAGCGAGCGCTCGGGTAGCTCAGCGGGATGGCGAGGCTGACGGCGGCGAACAGTCCGTACGACGCGCCGAAGCGGCGCCAGGCGACGACCGTGAGCGGGATGAAGATCGCGAGTGCCACGAGGCTCTCGGCGTTGACCGCGATCGCGTGCTGGAACTCGGCGTGCGATGGCGTCCAGTGCACCAGTGCGTCCCAGATCCCGCCGAACGGGCCGGCACGCGACAGATGCCGGTGCCACTCGTCCTGGGCGTTCCAGAACGCCCACGGGTCGCCCACCTGCTGCCAGAGCAGCAACGGGTACACGGCGGCGATCGGCAACGCCAGCGCGAGCTCCAAGAGCGCGCGCGTCCGGTTTCGCGACCGCCACGCGAGCACGGCGAGGGCAGGGAGCAAGGCGACACCCGTGACTCGGGTCAGGATTGCGAGGCCCGAGAACAGGCCGGCGTATGCGAAGCGCCCGCGCTCGGCCACGACGAATGCTGCGAGCACGAGCAGCAGGTAGAGCGACTCACTGTAGACGGCCTGTAGGAAGAGCGCCGTCGGGAAGATTGCGAGATACAGCACCGTCCGCCACGCGCCCTCCGGTCCGAGGCGCTCCTCGGCGAGCCGGTACAGCAGTGCGAACGCGCCCAGGCAGGCGCCCAGCGAGATCACGATCCCGGCGAGCACGTAATGGCCGAAGAAGACGCGTCCGAGCGCCGCGACCAAGGCCGGATAGAGCGGATAGAACGCGGCCGATGCGCGGTCGTACCCGTGCTCGGCGATGCGCACGAAGAACACGCTGTCCCAGCGCGCCCACACGTCGGTGAAGGAGCCGAGGTCGTGGATGAGCGGCGAGTCCCAGCGTCCCGCGCGCGGATTGCGATTCGGCTCGAACCAGTAGAAGGCGAAGATCGCCCCGAGCCAGATCACTGCCCGGCTCCACACGTAGATGCCGAGCACGAACCGTGATGATAGGCGTGTGTTTGTGCGAGGAGTCTTGGATCGAGTCCAACACAGTGCGGTAGACGGTCGGGCGAGCAAAGCCCGCCCGACCTCTACGCCGCGTCGCCGAGTCGACGCCTAGGCACGTGGATAAGGAGTTCACGCTCGAGGAAGCCAATGCAGCGGTCGAAGCGCTGCGCCCGGTCGTCGCGCAGATGGTCGAGCACAATCGCAAGCTCGCCGCCGCGCAGCGCAGGCAGCGGTTGCTCGTGACACAGATCGCCGGCAACGGCGGCGACCTGCAGCCGAGCGACCTGCGCGAGCTCGCCGAGACGATCCAGGCAGAAGCGGATGCGATCGCCGCGTGCGCGCAGCAAATCGACGACGCCGGTGCGCAGATCAAATCGCTCGAGGACGGCCTACTCGACTTCCCGTCGCGACACGACGGCGAGCTCGTCCTGCTCTGCTGGAAGCTCGGCGAGGCCGAGATCGCTTACTGGCATGGTGTGGACGAGGGCTTCGCGGGCAGGAAGCCGCTGTGAGCGTCCGGG